>NZ_JBHXTE010000080.1:0-22918 GCF_042677545.1 Streptomyces sp. NPDC127108
CGGGGGGCGGGGCCCCGGGCGCGCGGACGGCTTCCGGGCGGCCGCTGCCGCCTACCAGGCGAATGCGGTGCTCTCCCCCGCATCCGTCCGGCCCCGGTGTCGTTGGCCCAGACGTGCACGCATACGATCCCTCACCCCACCGGCCGTACCAGAGCCCCATCCCGTCCATGCGCACGGCGCAGGACGTCTCGGGCGCCCACTCGGCCACGCCGATCTACGACGCGCTGTACTCGGAGTACATGAGGGCGTTCCGCGCCCTGCCCGGCGACAGGACCGGCGAGGAGGAGCTGAGGTTCAACGCGTTCGGCGCCCCGCCCTACGGCAACCACCACGGCGCCGTACGGCACGACGCGCGGTACGAACCCCGCCATCCGTCCCGGCACGACCCGCGCTACGACCCCCGGCACGACCCGAGGCACGACCCCCGGCACAGCCCCTTCCACGTCGCCCGCTACGGCCAGCCGAGCCAGGCCGACCACACCGGCTACGGCCAGCTCTTCCCGGCCGCGCTCCCGCCGGGTCCGCGCCGCGAGCGCTGACCCCACCGGCCAGGGGCCCCGCCCCCACAAGCCGATGCCCGGCCTTCCCCGTGGAAGGCCGGGCATCGTCGCGTGCGCGCGCCCAGGGGGCGGCGGCTACTTCTTCTTCTGGGTCTTCTGGCCGCGCTTCTCGCGCACCCGCACCGAGATGTGGATCGGCGTGCCCTCGAAGCCGAACTCCTCACGGAGCCTGCGCTCCACGAAGCGGCGGTAGCCGTGCTCGATGAAGCCCGAGGCGAAGAGCACGAACCGCGGCGGCTTCGTGCCCGCCTGGGTGCCGAACAGGATGCGCGGCTGCTTGCCGCCGCGGACCGGGTGCGGGTGGGCGGCGATCAGCTCGCCGAGGAAGGCGTTCAGACGCCCCGTCGGCACTCGCGTCTCCCAGCCGTCCAGGGCCGTCTCGATGGCCGGGACCAGCTTCTCCATGTGCCGGCCCGTGCGCGCCGAGACGTTCACCCGCGGCGCCCAGGCGACCTGCGCGAGCTCCGTCTCGATCTCCCGCTCCAGGTAGTAGCGGCGCTCCTCGTCCAGGGTGTCCCACTTGTTGTACGCGAGGACGACGGCGCGGCCCGCCTCGACCGCCATGGTGACGATGCGCTGGTCCTGCACGCTGATCGACTCGCTGGCGTCGATCAGGATGACGGCGACCTCGGCCTTCTCGACGGCGGCGGCGGTGCGCAGCGAGGCGTAGTAGTCGGCGCCCTGCTGGAGGTGCACGCGCTTGCGGATACCGGCGGTGTCGACGAACTTCCAGGTCACGCCGCCGAGTTCGATCAGCTCGTCGACCGGGTCGCGGGTGGTGCCCGCCAGTTCGTTGACGACGACGCGCTCCTCGTTCGCGACCTTGTTCAGGAGCGAGGACTTGCCGACGTTCGGACGGCCGATGAGCGCGATGCGGCGCGGGCCGCCGATGGTCGTGCCGAAGCTCTGCTCGGGCGCCTCCGGCAGCGCCTCGAGGACGGCGTCGAGCATGTCGCCGGTGCCGCGGCCGTGCAGCGCGGAGACCGGGTGCGGCTCGCCGAGGCCGAGCGACCACAGCATCGCCGCGTCCGCCTCGGCGGAGGGGCCGTCGACCTTGTTGGCGCACAGCACGACGGGCTTGCCCGCCTTGCGCAGCAGGCGCACGACGGCCTCGTCGGTGTCCGTCGCGCCGACCGTGGCGTCCACGACGAAGACGACGGCGTCGGCCGCCTCGATCGCGTACTCCGCCTGGGCGGCCACGGACGCGTCGATGCCGAGGACGTCCTGCTCCCAGCCGCCGGTGTCGACGACCTTGAAACGGCGGCCCGCCCACTCGGCCTCATAGGTGACGCGGTCGCGGGTGACGCCCGGCTTGTCCTCGACGACGGCCTCGCGGCGGCCGATGATGCGGTTCACGAGCGTCGACTTGCCGACATTGGGGCGGCCGACGACGGCGAGCACCGGCAGCGGGCCGTGCCCGGCCGCCTCGATGGCGCCCTCGACGTCCTCGATGTCGAAGCCCTCTTCGGCGGCGAGCTCCATGAACGCTGCATACTCGGCGTCGCCAAGCGCACCGTGGTCGTGCTCGGCGTGCTGGGCCGAGCCCTCGCCCTCGGGCTGGATCTGGTCGTTCATGAAGTCCGTACCTCGTCGTTCATCGTGGTGATCGGTGGTCCGGCGCGCGCCGGGCCACTACTGAAAGTCTTACTCAGCGCCCGGTGAGGCGCCTGGCGTTCTCCAGGTGCGCGGTGAGCTGCCCCTGGATGCGCACGGTCGCCTCGTCGAGCGCCTTGCGCGTACGCCGCCCGCTCCCGTCACCCGCGTCGAACGGGTCACCGAAGACGACGTCGACACGGCTGCGCAGCGGCGGCAGCTGCCTTATCAGCCGTCCCCGCCGCTCCGTGCTGCCGAGGACGGCGACGGGCACGATCGGCGCCCCCGAGCGCACCGCGAAGTACGCGAGGCCCGCGCGCAGCGAGGCGAAGTCGCCGTCGCCCCGGGTGCCCTCCGGGAAGATCCCGAGGACCCCGCCCTGGTCCAGGACGGCGAGCGCGTCCGTGATGGCCGTGCGGTCGGCCGTGGTCCGGTCGACCTGGAGCTGGCCGATGCCCCGCAGGAACGGGCCGAGCGGCCCGACGAACGCTTCCTTCTTGATCAGGAAGTGCGTCGGCCGGGGCGCCACACCCATGACCATGGGGCCGTCGACGTTGTGCGAGTGGTTCACGGCGAGGATCACCGGGCCGGTCGCGGGGACCCGCCAGGCGCCCAGGACGCGGGGCTTCCACAGGCCGTACATCAGGCCCACGCCGATGCGGCGGCCGACGTCGGCGCCGCGCTCGGAGGGGGCGACGCGCGGGGCGGGTGCCCCTGGCGTCGACGCGGCCGGACTCACTTCCCGGCCCGCTTCTCCTCGACGAGCGTGACGACGCACTCGATGACCTGCTGCAGGGTCAGCTCGGTGGTGTCGACCTCGACGGCGTCGTCGGCCTTCGCCAGCGGGGACGTCTTGCGGCTTGAGTCGGCGGCGTCCCGCTTGATGAGGGCCTCGCGGGTGGAGGCGACGTCGGCGCCCTTCAGCTCGCCGGAGCGGCGGGCGGCGCGGGCCTCCGGGGACGCCGTCAGGAAGATCTTGAGGTCGGCGTCGGGCAGCACCGTGGTGCCGATGTCCCGGCCCTCGACGACGATGCCGAGCTCGGCCGCGGCGGCGATCGAGCGCTGCAGCTCGGTGATCCGCGTGCGCACCTCGGGCACGGCGCTGACCGCGCTCACCTTGGAGGTGACCTCGGGGGTGCGGATCGGGCCCGCGACGTCCGTGCCGTCGACGGTGATGGTCGGGGCGGACGGGTCGGTGCCCGAGACGATCTCCGCCTTGCCGGCCGCGGCGGCGATGGCGGACGGATCCGTGAGGTCGATGCCGCCCGCCACCATCCACCACGTGATCGCCCGGTACTGGGCGCCGGTGTCCAGGTAGCTCAGGCCGAGCTGGGCCGCGACGGCCTTGGACGTGCTGGACTTCCCCGTGCCGGAGGGCCCGTCGATGGCGACGATCACGGGGGCCGGGCCTGCGGCGGCGGTCTTTTCCACGGATTCCACGGGGAGCGGACACCTTTCTCGGTGCGGGGGACGGGGTGGGCCGCCTGCTCGGCGCCCCGCACAAGGTTACTGGCTCTGGAGTGGGCCCCTTCCCGGTGCCGGGCCGAGGCCGCCCGCGGCCCCCTCGGCTCACTGCCGCAGCGACCAGCCGCGCTCCCGCAGCCCCGCCGCGAGCCCCGGCGCCGCCTGCGGCTCGACCATGAGCTGGACGAGGCCCGCCTGCTGGCCGGTGGCGTGCTCGATGCGGACGTCCTCGACGTTGACTCCGGCCCGCTCCGCGTCGGCGAAGATCCGGGCGAGCTGGCCTGGCTGGTCGTCGATGAGGACGGCCACGATCTCGTACACGGCGGGGGCGGAGCCGTGCTTGCCGGGGACGCGGGCCTGGCCCGCGTTGCCGCGCCGCAGCACGCCCTCGACGCCGGTGACGCCGTCCTGCCGCTTGGACTCGTCGGCGGACTGCAGGCTCCGCAGCGCGGTCACGGCCTCGTCGAGGTCCGTGGCGACCTCCGCGAGCAGGTCGGCCACCGGGCCGGGGTTCGCGGACAGGATGTCGATCCACATCCGCGGGTCGGACGCCGCGATGCGGGTGACGTCACGGATGCCCTGGCCGCAGAGGCGTACCGCCGACTCCTCGGCGTTCTCCAGGCGGGCGGCGACCATGCTGGAGACGAGGTGCGGCATGTGCGAGACGAGCGCGACCGCCCGGTCGTGGGCGTCGGCGTCCATGACGACGGGCACGGCCCGGCACAGCGCGACCAGCTCCAGGGCGAGGTTCAGGACCTCGGTGTCGGTGTCCCGCGTCGGCGTCAGGACCCACGGCCGCCCCTCGAAGAGGTCCGCGGAGGCCGCGAGGGGGCCGCTGCGCTCCCGCCCCGACATCGGGTGCGTACCGATGTACGGAGTGAGGTCGAGGCCGAGGGACTCGAGATCGCGCCGCGGCCCGCCCTTGACGCTGGCCACGTCGAGGTAGCCGCGCGCCGAACCGCGCCGCATCTCCTCGGCGAGGGTGGCGGCGACGTGAGCGGGCGGCACGGCGACCACGCACAGGTCGACGGGCCCGGCCGGGGGCTCGCTGGTGCCCGCCCCGAGCGCGGCCGCGGTGCGGGCCTGCTCCGGGTCGTGGTCGGCGAGGTGGACGGTGACGCCGCGGCGGGCCAGGGCCTGGGCGGCGGAGGTGCCGATGAGGCCGGTGCCGATGACGAGGGCGCTTCTCACTGGGCGATGTCCTTGCGGAGTGCGGCGGCCGCGCCGAGGTAGACGTGCGCGATCTCGGACCTCGGCCGGTCGGACTCGACGTGGGCGAGGATCCGCACGACGCGCGGCATGGCCCCGTCGATGTCGAGTTCCTGGGCGCAGATCAGCGGCACGTCGGCGAGGCCGAACTCGCGGGCCGCGGCGGCCGGGAAGTCGCTGTGCAGGTCGGGGGTGGCCGTGAACCAGATGGAGATCAGGTCGTCGGGGCCGAGTCCGTTCCGCTCGAGCACGGCGGTGAGCAGCGCGCCGACCTGCTCACTCATGTGGTCGGCCGCGTCCCGCTCCAGTTGGACGGCGCCCCGCACCGCTCGTACCGCCACCGTGCTGCTCCTCGCTCGCGTACATCCGTCGTGCTGTCCCGCTCTCTGCGTGACCAGGGTAGTCAGGGCCCCGGACACGTGTGCGCGGCGCCCGCCTGCCGAGACGGTCGCCGCGCACCGAAGGACCGCGTCGGGGGCGTACCGACGGACCGCGTCGCAGCCGTACCGACGGACCGCGTCAGAGCTGCTGCTTGCGGATGATCTCCTCCAGGGACTCGGAGGGCACCTGGCCGTTCGGCGTGAGTTCGTCGACGGTCCCCGGCAGGACCTGGGCGATCTGGTCCGCGGCCTGCTCGGGCGAGACGCCCGCCTGCTCGGCGACCTGCCGGAGCGCGTCGTCGGGCACGGCCTGCCGCACCTGCTCGCCGGTCACCGGCTGGTTCTCGCCGGGGCCCACCCACGACTGGGTCTGGTCGGTGAGCCCGGCCTTGGTCAGCCCCTCCAGGAGGCCGCCCAGCGGGTTGTTGCCACCGCCGTTCCTGTTCATCAGCGCGCCGAGCAGGGCCCCGAGGAGGGCACCGCCGCCTCCGGACGCGGCCCCGCCCTGCTGTCCTCCGCCGCCGAGGAGGCCGCCGAGAAGACCGCCCAGATCGTTACCCGCCATGGTGGTGCTGCCTTTCGGTTCGGGGGCCGGGCCCCGCCCTCGGGGGCAAGGCCCCGGCCCCTGCCAATGTCACCCGCGGCGACGACCGCCGCCACTCGGCGCGACCGGCGCGAGGCCCATCCGCACCACGGGCGCACAGCCTCCGTGCGCCTCTGGACGCCGGGGTGCGGGTCGGCTTGCATGGAGAGTCAGGCCGCGCGCCTCGGGGGGCACGTATGAAGCGCTCAGGACCCTTGTTCACGCTGCTCGCGGGGCTGGTGTTGGCCCTGTTCATGCTGTCGGTCAACGCGACGTCGGGGACGGGCAGTTCGTCGTACTCGGACTCCTCGCCCGACACCCCGGGCACCGCCGGGCCGAAGGCACCGCCCACCGCGGGCACCCCTTCGAAGGGCCCCGGTCCCACCCGCACCGCCACCCCCACGCCCTCGTCCACGCCCGCGAAGAAGCCCCCGTCCGACGCCCGGTACGCGGGCCGCACGGACGACGACTCGGCCTCGATCGCCATCACGCTCCGTGACGGCGAGGCGGTCGCGTACTTCTGCGACGGCCGGGCCACCGAGTCCTGGCTCAAGGGCGACGTCGAGGACGACGGGTCGATGCGTCTGACCGGCAAGAACGGCGCGAAGCTGGACGGCCGGATCGTCGGCGACAAGGTCCGCGGCACCGTCGAGATCCGCAAGCGGACCTGGGCGTTCACCGCCCCGAAGACCCGCAAGCCGGCGGGGGTGTACCGAGCCACGTCCGAGGTGCGCGGCGAGCAGCTCGACGGCGGCTGGGTCGTCCAGGCCGACGGCAGCCAGGTCGGCATCCTCAAGCGCGACGGCGAGCCCGCGAAGGCCCCCCGGCTCGACCCGGAGACCGGCGCCGTCGTCCTGGCCGACGGCGGCCGCCTCACCGCACGCCCCGTGGTGCCTTGACCCCGCCCGCACCCTCGATCGCCCCCGTGCCCGCACGCGACCCCGCGTCCACCAGGGAGCCCTCATGAGCGTCGATCCGAACGCCCCCACCCAGGGCGGTTTCCCCGTGCCGCCCGGCGCGGGCGGCCCGCCCCGCGCGCACCCCGCCCGCTATCTGGTGCCCGCCCTGGTCGCCGCCGCGGTCGCGGTGGGCCTCGGGGCGTACGGCAAGGTCCACGACCCGGAGGGCACCGCCTTCAACCTGGCGGGGTTCAGCAGCACGAGCGCCGTGAAGTCCTGGCTCGCGACGACGGCGCTCGGCTTCGCGGTGCTCCAGGTCGTGTCGGCCCTGATGGTGTACGGCAAGCTGCCGGGACCGTCCTGGTCGGGGGTGCTGCACCGCTGGTCGGGCCGGGTGGCGTTCCTGGCGGCCGTGCCGGTCGCGGTGCACTGCCTCTACGCCTTCGGCTATCAGACGACGACGCCGCGCGTGCTGTGGCACTCCGCCCTCGGCTGCTTCTTCTTCGGGGCGTTCAGCGCCAAGATGCTGCTGCTCCGCTCGGAACGGCTGCCCGGCTGGCTGCTCCCGGTGGTGGGCGGGCTGGTCTTCGCGGTGCTCACGGTGGTGTGGTGGACGTCGGCGCTGTGGTTCTTCCGTACGTTCGGGGTGAGCACGTGAGCGGCGAGGGGCGCCCCACCCGGCGTACGGCCCTGGCGGCGGGCGCGCTGGCCGCCGCCGCGGCGACCGGGTGCTCGAAGTACGGCGACGAGGGCGCGGACCCGGAGCCGCCGCCGAGCACCCCGGCCGCGTCCCGCTCCAAGGGCTCGCCGGGCGCGAGCGGCAAGGCGCCGCCCGAGGGGCCGGTGCTGGCGAAGACGTCCGACATCCCGGTCGGCGGCGGCAAGGTCTTCAAGGACGAGAAGGTCGTCGTCACCCAGCCCGCCGAGGGCGACTTCAAGGCCTTCTCCGCGGTCTGCACGCACTCGGGCTGCACGGTCCGCGACGTCGACGGCGGCACGGTCAACTGTCCGTGCCACGGCAGCCGGTTCCGGGTGGCGGACGGGGCGGTCGCGGGCGGCCCCGCGCCGCGCCCGCTGCCGCCGCGCGGCATCGACGTCACCGGAAATTCCATCAGGCTCACCTGAGCGCGGCCGTACCCTCCGGGCATGAACCCGGCGCAGTTCCCCCAGGTCCCCCACATCCCCCTCGACCCGCACGACCTGGTGCGCGAGCACACGATCTACGCCTGCGTCATGGGCTCGCGCGCCTTCGGCCTGGCCACGGACGGCAGCGACACCGACCGCCGCGGGGTGTTCCTCGCGCCGACCCCGCTGTTCTGGCGCTTCGAGAAGCCGCCGACGCACGTGGAGGGACCCGCCGACGAGCAGTTCGGCTGGGAGCTGGAGCGCTTCTGCGAGCTGGCCCTGCGCGCCAACCCGAACGTCCTGGAGTGCCTGCACTCCCCGCTCGTCGAGCACGTCACCGACACCGGCCGCGAACTCCTCGCCCTGCGCCCGGCCTTCCTGTCCCGCCAGGCCCACGAGACCTTCGCCCGCTACGCGCTCGGCCAGCGCAAGAAGCTCGACGCGGACGTCCGCACTCACGGCGCCCCGCGCTGGAAGCACGCCATGCACCTGCTGCGCCTCCTGATGAGCTGCCGCGACCTGCTCCTGACGGGCGAGCTGACCATCGACGTCGGCGACCGACGCGAGTCGCTGCTCGCGGTCAAGCGCGGCGAGGTCGGCTGGCCCGAGGTGGAGGCGTGGATGGCGCGCCTCGCGGCGGAGGCGGACGCGGCGGCGGCCCGCACCTCGCTGCCCCCGGAGCCGGACCGGCGGCGCGTCGAGGACTTCCTGTACCGCGCCCGCCGGGCCTCAGCCCTGGAGGCGGGCCCGTACGACGAGGTCGTGCAGCGCGTCGTACGCGACGGGGGCATCCGGCAGGTCTGAGGCCGCCTGGGCCTCGTCCAGGACGGTGTGCAGGCGCTCGACGTCGGCGGCCACGCGCGCGTGGTCGACGTCGGCGGCGCCGTGCTCGGCCTCGCGCTTGGCCGCGATCAGCTCCGGCAGATAGCCCGGGGCGTGCGCCTCGCCGAGCAGCGTCGGCAGATGGGCCTGGAGTTCACCGGTGCGCATCAGGTGGATGCCCGTGAGCAGCACCCGGAACGTGTACAGCAGCGGCTTCAGCTCGCCGCTCCGGTCGAACAGCTTCCACTGGGTGGACGCGAAGCCCCGGTAGTGGTGCGCGTGGTGCGAGGTGAGCACGCCGGGCACGAGCGCGGCCAGTTCCTCGTGCAGGGCGCCCGTGTGCACGACGAGCGGGGAGAGCAGCTGCTCCAGGACGTAGCCGTTGCGCCGCAGCAGCAGCCGCGCGAACTTCCTGAGGTCGTGCGTGACGAGGTCCATCTCGACGCCGTCGCGAACAGACATCCGCGACCGCGTCTCCTCCGGCTCCCGCAGCCCCACCAGGTCCCGCACCGGCAGCAGATGGACACCGCGCAGGTCCACGTCGGAGTCCCGGGACGGGAACCCGTACAGATGCGCCCCGGAGACCGTGGCGAAGACCAGCGGGTCGGGCTGTTCCGCGACGACGGAGCCCAGGTCGGCCGCGCTGATTTCGATCATCCGCACAGCATCCCAGACGGCCGGCCACGGCAGCCGGGCGACCACCCGGGAACGACGACGGCCGCCCGCACCCGATCCGGGAGCGAGCGGCCGACGACGTACGCACGAAGACCTGAGGCAGGCCTACAGGTCGACTTCCTTCATCAGCATGCCGACCTCGGTGTTGGACAGGCGGCGCAGCCAGCCCGACTTCTGGTCGCCGAGGGTGATCGGGCCGAAGGCGACGCGCACCAGCTTGTCGACCGGGAATCCGGCCTCGGCGAGCATGCGCCGCACGATGTGCTTGCGGCCCTCGTGCAGGGTCACCTCGACCAGGTAGTTCTTGCCGGTCTGCTCGACGACGCGGAAGTGGTCCGCGCGGGCGTAGCCGTCCTCCAGCTGGATGCCGTCCTTGAGCTGCTTGCCCAGGTCGCGCGGGATCGGGCCGACGATGTGCGCGAGGTAGACCTTCTTCACTCCGTACTTGGGGTGGGTCAGGCGGTGCGCCAGCTCACCGTGGTTGGTGAGCAGGATGACGCCCTCGGTCTCGGTGTCGAGCCGGCCGACGTGGAACAGCCGCGTCTCGCGGTTGTTCGTGTAGTCGCCGAGGCACTGGCGCCCTTCGTTGTCCTCCATGGTGGAGACGACGCCGGCGGGCTTGTTCAGGGCGAAGAACTGGTACGACTGCGTGGCCACGGTCAGGCCGTCGACCTTGATCTCGTCCTTGTCCGGGTCGACGCGCAGGCCCTGCTCCATGACGATCTCGCCGTTGACCTCGACGCGGGCCTGGTCGACCAGCTCCTCGCAGGCGCGCCGCGAGCCGTAGCCCGCGCGGGCGAGGATCTTCTGCAGCCGCTCGCCCTCCTGCTCGGCGCCGGGGAAGGTCTTGGGCAGATTCACCTTGGGCTTGCCCGCGTACCGCTCGCGGTTGCGCTCCTCGGCCCGGGTCTCGTACTCGCGCGAGTACGCCGGGGCCGGGCGGCCGCGACCGGCGCCCCGCTGGTCCTGGCCGCGCTTGGGGCCGCCCTTGGCGCCGCCGCGCGCCGAGGCGCCGCGACCCGACTTCGGGCCGTCCTGGGTGCCGCCGGGGCCCACGTCGTAGCGCCGCTCCTCGGGGCGGGGCTTGCTGGGGCGGCCGCTGCCCTGCCGGTCGTCGCGAACCCCGCCGGTGCCCCGGCTGTCACGACCGCCGCCGGTACCCCGGTCGTCGCGACCGCCACCGGCACCCCGGTCGTCGCCGCGGCCACCGCCACCGCTGCCGCCGCGGCCACCGCCGGTGGGGCGACCGCCGCCGTTGCCACGGCCGCCACCGCCGGGGCGGCCGCCACTGTTGCCGCGGCCGCCGCTGTTGCCACCACGGCTCCCGCCGTTGTTTCCGCTGCTGTTCCTGCCGCTGCTGCTTCGCATCAAAATGTCCGTCTTAGTCGTCTGCGTCCTCGTAACCCGGCGCATCGGGTGCGTCCGGGTCGAACGACGGGACACCCTCCTGGGTCTCCGCCTCGATCGCGTCCGCCTCGGGGAGGAAGGGCGCGAGCTCGGGGAGCTCGTCCAGGCCGCGCAGGCCCATCCGCTCCAGGAAGTAGTTCGTCGTCCTGTACAGGATCGCACCTGTTTCGGGTTCCGCGCCCGCCTCCTCCACCAGACCCCGCTGCAACAGGGTGCGCATGACCCCGTCGCAGTTCACGCCGCGCACCGCCGAGACCCGCGAGCGGCTGACCGGCTGGCGGTAGGCGACGACGGCGAGGGTCTCCAGGGCCGCCTGGGTGAGCCGGGCGTGCTGCCCGTCCAGGACGAAGCCCTCGACGGCGGGGGCGTACGCGGGCCGGGTGTAGAACCGCCAGCCGCCCGCCACCAGGCGCAGCTCGAAGCCGCGGCCCTGCACGGTGTACTCGTCGGCCAGCTCCCGCAGCGCGTCCGCGACGGCCCGCCTGGGGCGCTCCAGGACCTTCGCCAGGTGCTCCTCGGTCGCGGGCTCGTCCACGACCATCAGGACGGCCTCCAGGGCGGGCTTGAGGTCGAGCTCGGCGACGGCGGCCCGCAGGTCTCCCGTGGGGCTCTCGGGGCTGCCCTGCTGCACAGCGCTCACGGCTTCCTCTCCTCGTCCGGCTCGGGGGCCCGGTCGAACTCGTCGGTCACGGTCGGCTCCGCCTCGCCGTCCCCGCCGGTCCAGCGCACCGTCAGCTCGCCGAGCGCGTCCTCCTGCTCCAGGGCGACGGCCTTCTCCCGGTACAGCTCCAGGAGCGCGAGGAAGCGGGCGACGACGGTGAGGGTGTCGTCGGGCCCCAGCTCCTCGATCAGGGCACGGAAGCTCGCCTCGCCCTGTTCCTTGAGCCGCGCCACCACCACGGCGGCCTGCTCGCGCACGCTCACCAGCGGGGCGTGGATGTGGTCGATGTACACCTGCGGCTTCGCCTTGGGCTGCATCGCCTTCACGGCGAGCTTGGCGAACCCTTCGGCGCCGATGCTGATGACGACCTCGGGCAGCAGCTCGGCGTGGTGCGGCTCCAGGCCGACGGTGCGCGGATAGCGCCGCGCCTCCTCGTCGAGCCGCCCGCTGAAGATGTCCGCGATCTGCTTGTACGCGCGGTACTGCAGCAGCCGCGCGAACAGCAGGTCCCGCGCCTCCAGCAACGCCAGGTCGGCCTCGTCCTCGACCTCGGCGGCGGGAAGCAGCCGCGCCGCCTTCAGATCGAGCAGCGTCGCCGCGACCACCAGGAACTCGGTCGTCTGATCGAGGTCCCAGTCCGGCCCCATACTCCGGATGTGCGCCATGAACTCATCGGTCACCTTGGACAGCGCGACCTCGGTGACATCCATCTTGTGCTTGGAGATGAGCTGGAGCAGCAGATCGAACGGCCCCTCGAAGTTCGCAAGCCGAACCTTGAACCGCCCGTCACCGGGCTCGGCAGGAGCTTCTTCCGTACCCACGTTGTGGGCAGGCGTGCCGCCAGGCGATTGGGGTCTCCCCTGCTCGAGCGGAGCCGAGAGCTCGGGGAAGGGTGGGCACAACGCAACGGTGCGGGGATGTTCCGGCTCCCCACCCGGGGCCTCCGGGGGCTGGCCCCCGGTTTCGGGAAGGGGCGGGCTTGGGGAAGAAACCGCCCCACCACGCCCCAGCACCCGCCGCGGACGACGGGACTCAGCGGGTACGGCGTCGGTCGGCATTCACGATCCAAGGAAGCGGCAACGGCAAGGCACTACGCGGAAAGGTACCGCTACCGCCCACGCAGCCGTCGTACGAGAATGCTCGCGTCCCCCCGCGATTCGAGGTCGGCGAGCACCACGGCCACCGCCTCGCGCACGATCCGCCCCCGGTCCACCGCGAGCCCGTGCTCACCGCGCAGCACGAGGCGCGCGTGCTCGAGGTCCATGAGCTCCTCGGCGGAGACGTACACGGTGATCTTCTCGTCGTGCCGCTCGCGCCCGCTGGGCCGCCGGTTGGCGGCACGGGCCCGGCGCCGCGCCTGCGCGGGCGTGTCGCCGGACGCGTTCGCGGACTTGCCGCCCGCGGCGGAGCTGGCAGAACCTTCCTGCGCCGGGCGCCGCCCGGAACCCTTCCCGGCGTCCGTGCCGGACGCCGAGCGGCTGCGCGAGGGAGCGCCGGACTCCGCGTCCGCCGCGCTGTGTTCGGCGGCGTCGGAGGAGTCCGCGTCCTCCCGCGGTGCGGGGGACTCCTCCGCGGCCGCCTCGTCGCTCTCGCCCGCCGGAGCGGGCACCCTCGCCTCGCCGTTCGCCTGGCGCCGCGGGGTGGACGCCTGCAGCGCCATCCCCCCGGTCGTACGGAACAGTTCGTCGGCCCCGGGCAGACTCACTCGGCGTGACACCGGGCGAGCACCTCCCTGGCGAGCTGGCGATAGGCTGCCGCGCCCACCGAGTTCGAGGCGTACGTCGTGATCGGCTCACCGGCGACCGTGGTCTCCGGGAAGCGCACGGTCCGCCCGATCACCGTGTGGTAGACGTGATCGTCGAACGCCTCGACCACGCGGGCGAGGACCTCGCGGCTGTGCACCGTGCGCGAGTCGTACATCGTCGCGAGGATGCCGTCGAGCTCCAGGTCGGGGTTGAGCCGCTCCTGGACCTTCTCGATGGTCTCGGTGAGCAGGGCCACACCGCGCAGCGCGAAGAACTCGCACTCCAGCGGCACGATCACCTTGTGCGCGGCGGTGAGCGCGTTGACGGTGAGCAGGCCGAGCGAGGGCTGACAGTCGATCACGATGTAGTCGTAGTCGGCCATCAGCGGCTTGAGCGCGCGCTGCAGCGTGGACTCGCGCGCGACCTCGCTGACCAACTGCACCTCGGCGGCGGAGAGGTCGATGTTGCTGGGCAGCAGGTCCATGTTGGGGACCGCGGTCTTCAGCAGGACCTCGTCCGCCGACATGCCCCGCTCCATGAGCAGGTTGTAGACGGTGAGGTCGAGCTCCATCGGGTTCACACCGAGACCCACCGAGAGCGCGCCCTGCGGGTCGAAGTCCACGAGCAGTACGCGGCGCCCGTACTCCGCGAGCGCCGCACCCAGGTTGATGGTCGACGTGGTCTTGCCGACGCCGCCCTTCTGGTTGCACATCGCGATGATCTTCGCGGGGCCGTGGTCGGTCAACGGCCCCGGGATCGGGAAGTACGGCAGCGGGCGTCCCGTGGGGCCGATGCGCTCGCGGCGCTGACGGGCAGCGTCCGGGGCGAGCGTGGCGGCGTATTCGGGATCGGGCTCGTACTCCGCGTCGGGGTCGTAGAAGTGACCCTGGGGCAGTTCCTCGTAGTCGGCGAGAGGGGTGGGGGTGGTGTTCTCGCCACTCCGGTCGCCGGCCATGGCGTTCACGTGATGGCCATCCATGCTCTGGGGTGCTGACTGTGTCGGCTGCGGACTCTGGCGGGCTTCGAAGGTGCGGACAGCGACGGAGCCGACAGCCTGAAGCCCGACGGGGCCTTGGCCTCGTCCAGTCATTCCTGGTTGACCACCCCCGGGAGCAAATGTCGACTCATTCACAAGTCGTCTTACCTCCTTGGTGACCAGGAAATTTCTAGATAGGTCAGCGTGGCACCATGCCGACGGTTGGCGACTCTATGGCGTGTCACCACTCCGCAGCAACACAATCCGCCGGACCCGGCCCGATGTGTCGGCAATGGAACATCCCGATGTCAAGGGCGCACTGCATGGCATCGCCGCGTTTACGTGGTGGACGAATCGCCCAAATGTTTACGTACAAGGCGAGTTGAGCGAGTGTACGCCCAACCGCCCGCGGCCGGACCCCTCACAAGGTCCGGCCGCGGGCGTGAGATTGACGACTTCCGTTGACCCGAGTCGACGGAAAAGCCGTGGTCGGCGTGGCGGTCAGCCGAGCAGCGACTCGAGCTCGACGTGCTCGAGACCGTGCGCCTCGGCGACCTCCTTGTAAACGACCTTGCCGTCATGGGTGTTGAGACCCAGGGCGAGCGCCGGGTCGCGGCGCAGGGCCTCGACCCAGCCGCGGTTCGCCAGCTCGACGATGTACGGCATCGTGGCGTTGGTCAGGGCGTACGTGGAGGTGTTGGGCACCGCGCCGGGCATGTTGGCGACGCAGTAGAAGACCGAGTTGTGGACCGGGAAGGTCGGCTCGGCGTGCGTGGTGGGACGCGAGTCCTCGAAGCAGCCGCCCTGGTCGATCGCGATGTCGACAAGGACACTTCCGGGCTTCATGCGCGACACCAGCTCGTTGGTGACGAGCTTGGGGGCCTTGGCACCCGGGATGAGGACGGCACCGATGACGAGGTCGGCCTCCAGGCAGGCCTTCTCCAGCTCGAAGGCGTTGGAGACGACCGTCTGGATCTTCGTGCCGAAGATCTTGTCGGCTTCCTTGAGCTTGTTGATGTCGCGGTCGAGCAGGGTCACGTGGAAGCCCATGCCGATGGCGATCTGCGCGGCGTTCCAGCCGGAGACGCCGCCGCCGATGACGACGGCCTTGCCCGCGGCCACACCGGGGACACCGCCGGGCAGCACGCCGCGGCCGCCGTTGGCGCGCATCAGGTGGTAGGCGCCGACCTGCGGGGCGAGGCGGCCCGCGACCTCGGACATCGGGGCGAGCAGCGGCAGGGCGCGGCTGGGCAGCTCCACCGTCTCGTACGCGATGGCGGTGGTGCCGGACTCCAGGAGGGCGTCCGTGCACTCCTTGGAGGCGGCCAGGTGCAGGTAGGTGAAGAGCGTCTGGTCCTTGCGGAGGCGGTGGTACTCCTCGGCGATCGGCTCCTTGACCTTCAGGAGCAGGTCGGCCGTGGCCCACACCTCGTCGGCGGTGTCCAGGATCTCGGCGCCGGCGGCGATGTACTCGCCGTCCGTGATCGAGGAGCCGACACCGGCGTCGCGCTCGATGACGACCTGGTGGCCGTGGCGCACCAGCTCGTGCACACCGGCGGGGGTGATGGCCACCCGGAACTCGTTGTTCTTGACCTCGCGGGGGATGCCGACCTTCACGTCGATCACGGTCCTTGGCTCAGGGGGGTTTCGGGCAATGCGGTACAAACCGGCACGCAAGCGAGCGCATCGGAAGACACCACGTAAGCACGCGGCGGAGCCAGTCTAATGAAGGATTTCTCGCTGTCTAGCCTTCCAATAATTCAATCTTGACTGGATGCACTACGGATTTCGTAGGCGGAGGGTGCTCGTCCATCCGACTCCTCAAGGTTCGCCCCGGCTTCCTCACGGGAGACCGGCGCAACCCCTGCGACCTCGGTGAACTCATCTCCCAGCATGCGCTCGGCGGCCGCGCGGTGCAGCCCGGCGGCGGTCGGATCACCGAGCCGCTCCAGGGTGTCCGCGAGCCGCACCTGCAGCGCCGCCTGGAGGCGTACGTCCGCCGCCTCGCGCGCCCATTCGGCCGCTTCCTGGCAGGTGCGCAGGGACTCCTCGGGCCGCCCCGCGTACTCCTGGACGCGCGCCATCTCGCTCAGCGCCCGCGCCCGGCCCGCGACGTCGCCGATCTTGCGCAGCCCCGCGACGGCCGAGCGCCAGTTGCGCAGGGCCTCGCCGTAGCGGCCCGCGTATGTGTGGGTGGTGGCGATGCGGCCGTGCAGCCGGGCGGCGTCGGCGCGCTCGTCGCGGGCCAGGCGCTGGGCCAGGGCCCTGCCGTACCAGTCGGCGGCCCGCTGCCAGTCCCCCAGTTCCTGGTAGGCGCCGCCTACGGATTCCATCGCGCGGCCGGTCGCGTAGGGGTCCCCGGCGGCCCGGCCGCAGTCGAGGGCGGCGCGGTAGCGGGCCAGGGCCTCGTGCGTCCGCCCCGTCTGGGCGTCCAGGTCGGCGAGGTTCAGGAGCGCGGCGGCCTGCTCCCGCGGCAGGTCCCTGCGCTCGGCGACATCCAGGACGAGCTGGTGGACGGCGTACAGCTCGGGCGCCGCGTCCCGCGTGCCCCGGTGCGCGACCAGGGCGCGGGCGAGGGCGGCCATCAGGCGGCGGGCGAGGGTGTCCAGATCGCCGTCCGCGACCGCGAGCCGGGCCGAGGCGAGCAGCGCGGGCTGCCGGATCCGCAGCCACTCGGCGGCGGCGCGCGGGGTCGGGAAGCGCAGCGCCCGGGGCAGCCCTGCGAGTCTCTTGCGCGCCGTCGAGCCGTCGGGCTCGGTGACCGCCCGGCAGGACTGGAGCAGCCGCACGGTCCGCTCCAGCATCCGGGCCCGCGCCAACTGCACCTCCCCCGGCCGGTCCTGAGTCTGGGTCAACTCCCGCAGGAGCGGCACCAGGCACCCCGGCACCTCGTACTGCGGAAGCGGCGACTCCACCGCGCGCAGCAGGCCGAGCGCGACGAAGTCGTCGAGCGTGGCGCAGGCCGCGGACACCGAACAGCCCGCGAGCGCCGACGCGGTGTGCGGGTCGACGTACCCGGCGGGGGCGAGGCACAGCAGTCGCAGTATCCGCGCGGCGGGCGCGGGCAGCGCGGCATAGGTGTGCTGGAAGACCCGGGCCAGGCCCGAGTCCGCGGCGCCCTCCTCGGGGCAGTCCCTGACCTGCTTGGCGAGGTCGGCGACGGCGGCCTTGGGCCGGGCGGCGAGCCAGCCGCCCGCGATGACGAGCGCCGCCGGATTGCCGCCGCACGCCTCGACCAGGCTCTCCGCGGAGCGCGGGTCGACGGTGATGCGCACCGAACCGGCGCTGCGGGCCAGCAGATCGAGAGCGGCCTTGGTGTCCAGGCCGCCCAGGGTGCAGGGGCGGACGTCCGGGATGCCGGTGAGCGGGCCCGCGGACACGGCGAGGACCAGGCAGTCGGGGGTGTCCGGGAGCAGCGGGTCGACCTGCGCGCCACCCTCGCCGTCGGTCACGTCGTCGAGGAGGAGCAGGGCGCGGCGGCCGTCGAGGGCGGCGCGCAGGGCTCCGGCCAGGTCGTCCTCGTCCGCCCCCGCGGGCGCGGGGGCGCCGAGCGCGTCGAGCAGCTCGCGGGCGGTGCGCTCGGTGGGGACGGCGGCGCCGTCGGGGTCGGTGAGGCGGGCGCGCAGGACCCCGTCGGGGTAGGCGTCGGCGAGCTGCCGGGCGAGTTCCTCGGCGAGGGCGGTGCGTCCTGATCCGGGGCGGCCCGCGACGAGCAGGACGCGGGCGCGGGGCGCCTTGCGGCCGGAGAGGGTGTCGAGTCCGGCGCGGTCGATGTCGGCGCGGAGTTCCTTCAACTCCCGGTGGCGGCCGACGAATCGGCCACCGTCCGCCGCGCCGCCGGTCGATGGCGCGCCACTCGCCGAACCGTCCGTGTCGACCGCCTGATCCGTCACGGGTAACGCTCCCGTCCGCCTGCGCACGAACCCGCCGGGACTCCGGTCGGGACGCTTTCAGAGCCTAGTTCAGGCGCTGCCGCGTTCCGGGCCGCACGGGGCCCACAAGTCGCCCGATCGGATCAGGAGATCGTCGGACCGCGCGCCGCCGGACGGGGGACGCGGGGTGCCGAGGGCGTTCGCCGCTCAGGCCTCGAACGGCCGTGCGGGCCACGGCGCGTCGGCCGGGCGCAGGGAGTCCACGCCGTCGCCCTGGAGCACCGCGGTGAGCGAGAGGGCGCCCACGACGAGGCAGTTGTTGTGCAGCTCACCGGCGAGCACGCCGCGTACAAGGTCCGCGAGGGGCACCCGGGCGAGCTCCATGTCGGACTCCTCCTCGGAGACCTCGAAGCGCTCGCCCTCGGCCTCGGACAGATCGCGGGCGAGGAAGACGCGCACGGCCTCGTCGCAGCCGCCGGGCGTGGTGTAGACGTCGGTGAGCACCCGCCAGTCCTCGGCCTTGACGTGCGCCTCCTCGTACAGCTCGCGCTGGGCGGCGTGCAGCGGGTTCTCGCCGGGGACGTCGAGCAGTCCGGCGGGGATCTCCCAGAGCTTGTGGCGCACGGGGTGGCGGTACTGGCGGAGGACCAGGACGCGGTCCTCGTCGTCGAGCGCGAGGACGGCGACCGAGCCGGGGTGGACCTGGTAGTCACGGCGGACCACTGTCCCGTCCGGCATGACGACGTCGTCGGTGCGCACCGAGGTCTTGTTCCCGACGAACGGGGTCTCGCTCGCCGTGACCTGCCACTCCTCGGCGGTGTCCTTGATCGTCATGTCGCGCTGTCCTCCCACGTGCAAACAAAACAGAAGCCGGGGTACGCGCCCACGGGCGCGTACCCCGGCAACCGTATCCCGCCGCTACTTGCCGGCGGCCTGCTGGCGCTGGACGGCGGCCTTCACCAGGCCCGCGAAGAGCGGGTGCGGCCGGGTCGGACGCGAGCGCAGCTCCGGGTGGGCCTGGGTCGCGACCAGGTAGGGGTGGACCTCGCGCGGGTACTCGACGTACTCGACGAGCTTGCCGTCGGGCGAGGTGCCGGAGAAGAGGATGCCGGCCTGCTTCTCCAGGTCCGCGCGGTAGGCGTTGTTCACCTCGTAGCGGTGGCGGTGGCGCTCCTCGACGTACTCCTTGCCGTCGTACACCTCGCGCACGATGGAGCCCTCGGCGAGCTTGGCCGGGTACATGCCGAGCCGCATGGTGCCGCCCATGTCGCCCTCGCCCGCGACGATGTCGAGCTGCTCGGCCATGGTGGAGATGACCGGGTGGGAGGTGGCGGAGTCGAACTCGGTGGAGTTGGCGTCGGGGATGTCCGCGAGGTTGCGGGCCGCCTCGATCACGATGCACTGCAGGCCGAGGCAGAGGCCGAGCAGCGGGATCTTGTTCTCGCGGGCGAACTGGATCGCGCCGACCTTGCCGGACACGCCGCGGTCGCCGAAGCCGCCGGGGATGCAGATCGCGTCGACGTCGCCGAGCTGCTTGGCGGCGCCCGCCGGGGTCTTGCAGTCGTCGGAGGTGACCCACTTGATCTTGACGCGGGCCTTGTTGGCGAAGCCGCCGGCGCGCAGCGCCTCGGTCACCGAGAGGTAGGCGTCGGGCAGGTCGATGTACTTGCCGACCAGCGCGATGGCGACCTCGTGGTCGGGGTTGTGGACCCGGTCGAGCAGATCCTCCCACTGGGTCCAGTTCACATCGCGGAAGGGCAGGTCCAGCTTGCGCACCACGTAGGCGTCCAGGCCCTCGGTGTGCAGGACCTTCGGGATGTCGTAGATCGACTTGGCGTCGATGGCGGCGACGACCGCGGCCTCGTCGACGTCGCACATCAGCGAGATCTTGCGCTTGATGGCGGTGGGGACCTCGCGGTCGGCGCGCAGCACGATGGCGTCCGGCTGGATACCGATGTTGCGCAGGGCGGCGACCGAGTGCTGGGTCGGCTTGGTCTTCAGCTCACCGGAGGGGCCGATGTAGGGAAGCAGCGAGATGTGCACGACGAAGACGTTGTCGCGGCCGACCTCGTGGCGGACCTGGCGGACGGTCTCCAGGAACGGCAGCGACTCGATGTCGCCGACGGTGCCGCCGACCTCGGTGATCACGACGTCCACCTCGTCCGTCGCCATGCGGCGGATGCGGTGCTTGATCTCGTTGGTGATGTGCGGGATGACCTGCACGGTGTCGCCCAGGTACTCACCGCGGCGCTCCTTGGCGATCACCTGGGAGTACACCTGGCCGGTGGTGACGTTGGCCGAGCCGTCGAGGTCGACGTCGAGGAAGCGCTCGTAGTGGCCGATGTCCAGGTCGGTCTCGGCGCCGTCGTTGGTGACGAACACCTCGCCGTGCTGGAAGGGGTTCATCGTGCCGGGGTCGACGTTCAGGTACGGGTCGAGCTTCTGCATCGTGACGCGCAGGCCCCGGGCCTTGAGGAGCGCACCCAGGCTGGAGGCCGTCAGGCCCTTGCCGAGGGAGGAGGCGACACCCCCGGTGACGAAGATGTGCTTGGTCGTCGTGGATGTGGGTGGCATGGCCAAGAGGGGGCTCCCGTGCGTCGCGGTCTGAAGGTGCGTACCGGCGTCCGCTCCTGTTCGGAGGGAGGTGCCGTCGCTGCGGTTCGGGGGTTCTAGGACCACCGGCTCACGGGCTACCAGGGTATCAGCGACAGACGGGGGCTGCTTCCGGCCACGTCTTGACACGCGCTTTCACATCGCGTACATGATCTTCACCCCTCGAACACGCGGCGGGTACCGGACGGGCACGGCTTTCACCCGGAACTCGTTCGGCGTAGTCACGTTGGCGGGACGAGCGGGCAGATATCCGGGGCGTCGATGTATGTTGCTCGGACACTCGCTGCCGAGCCGTGCGCACGGGCTGAACCATCCCCCGTCGGCACTTCTGGACATCACTGGAAACCATCGGGCCCGGCAGTTCGTCTTACAGCGAACCCTTGACCGTAGAACGAGCGCCCCGTGAGCGGGCGAACGTGGCCGTTTGAATGGGGATGCACGTGGCCGGGCGCATCGAGGATTACGCACTGATCGGGGACATGCAGACCGCCGCGCTGGTCTGCCGGGACGGCACGGTCGACTGGCTGTGTCTGCCCCGCTTCGACTCCCACGCCGTCTTCGCCGGCCTCCTCGGCACGGAGGAGCACGGCTTCTGGCGGCTGGGCCCCGCCCACGGTCCGGGCACACCGCCCGCGCCGTCGACCCGGCGGACCTACCGCGGCGACTCCCTGATCCTGGAGTCCGAGTGGGACACCCCGCGCGGCACGGTCCGGGTCACGGACTTCATGCCGCCGCGCGACTCCGACGCCCCACAGCTGGTGCGGATCGTGGAGGGCGTCAGCGGCCGGGTGCCGATGCGCTCCGCCCTGCGGATGCGCTTCAGTTACGGCCGCGTGGTGCCGTGGGTGCACAAGGTCGACGGGCGCACGGTGGCCGTCGCCGGTCCTGACTCGGTGTGGCTCGACACCACCGCCGAGACCTTCGGCAAGGACCTCACGACGTACTCGGACTTCACGGTCGCCCCCGGCGACCGGATCGCCTTCACCATCTCCTGGCAGCCCTCGCACAAGGAGCAGCCCGCCCACCCCGAGCCGGAGGCGGCGCTCACGGCGACGGAGGAGTTCTGGCGCGACTGGGTGGCGCAGTGCACGTACCACGGGCCCTACCGCGAGGCCGTGGTCCGCTCCCTGATCACCCTCAAGGCACTGACGTACGCCCCCACGGGCGGCATCGTCGCCGCGCCCACCACCTCCCTGCCGGAGGACATCGGCGGCTCCCGCAACTGGGACTACCGCTTCACGTGGCTGCGCGACGCCGCCATCACGCTCTCCTCGCTCCTTCGCACCGGCTATCGCGAGGAGGCCCGCGCCTGGCGCGAGTGGCTCCTGCGCGCGGTCGCGGGCGACCCCGAGAACCTGCAGATCATGTACGGCATCGCGGGCGAACGGGAGCTGGGCGAGGCGGAGCTGGACTGGCTTCCGGGGTACGAGAACTCGGCGCCCGTCCGCGCGGGCAACGGCGCGGCCCACCAACTCCAGCTCGATGTCTACGGAGAGGTCACCGAGGCCCTCCACCTCGCCCACATGACCGGCCTCGCCCGCAACGACTACGCCTCCCTGCTCCAGCTCAAGCTGATCCGCTATCTGGAGACGCACTGGGACCAGCCCGACGAGGGCATCTGGGAGGTGCGCGGACCGCGCCGCCACTTCGTGCACTCCAAGGTGATGGCCTGGGTCGCCGTCGACCGCACCATCAAGCTCATCGAGTCCGGCGACGCCGACGGCCCCCTGGAGCGCTGGCGCGACATGCGCGACGACATCCACCGGGACGTCTGCGAGAAGGGCTACGACAAGGAGCGCAACACCTTCACGCAGTCGTACGGCTCCAAGGAGCTGGACGCCTCGCTGCTCCTGATCCCGCAGGTCGGTTTCCTGCCGCCCGACGACAAGCGCGTCATCGGCACCATCGAGGCCATCCAGCGCGAGCTGTCCACGCCGGACGGCTTCATCCTGCGCTATCCGACCTCCGGCGACGACGCGGGCGTGGACGGCCTGGAGGGCGACGAGGGCGCGTTCCTCGCCTGCTCGTTCTGGATGGCCGACGACCTGGCGATGATCGGCCGCGTCGACGAGGCCCGCAAGCTCTTCGAGCGCCTGCTCGACCTGCGCAACGACCTCGGCCTGCTCGCCGAGGAGTGGGACCCGCGCCTGCAGCGCCAGGTCGGCAACTTCCCGCAGGCGTTCAGCCACGTGCCGCTCATCGACACGGCCCTGCGGCTGACGGCTTCGGGGGCGTACGGGGGCTAGGGCCTGTCCGGCGGATCTTCGCGGAACAGCCCGCGGCGTCTGGTGCGTGCTCTCGGCGTGCGCCCGGATCGCCCTCGTACTGGACGTA
>NZ_JBHXTE010000081.1:0-22546 GCF_042677545.1 Streptomyces sp. NPDC127108
ACCCTGGACACCATCAAGGCGCTCGCCGAGGAGGGCGCGTGATGCGCACGGCGACCACCGTCGAGGCGTCCGGCGCCGACTGGCAGGACACCGTCACCTACGTCACCGAGGCCGAGAAGCTCGGCCTCGACACCTGCTGGGTCGCGGAGGCCTGGGGCGCCGAAGCGCCGTCCCCGCTCGGCTACTTGGCCGCCCGCACCGAGCGCATCCAGCTCGGCTCCGGCGTCATCCAGCTCGGCACCCGCACCCCCGTGGCCATCGCCCGCGCCGCGATCACCCTGTCGAACATCTCCGACGGCCGGTTCCTCCTTGGCCTCGGTCCGTCCGGGCCGCAGGTCGTCGAAGGGCTGCACGGGGTCCCCTTCGACCGGCCGCTGGCGCGGATGCGGGAGACCGTCGAGATCGTCCGTCAGGCGGTGGCCGGGGACAAACTCGCCTACCAGGGAACGGAGTTCACCCTTCCGCTGCCGGGCGGCGACGCCCGGCCCATGCGGCTTGCGATCCGCGCCGAGCACGACCTGCCCATCCACCTCGCCACGCTCTCACCCCGCATGCTCCGCCTCACCGGCCGCGTCGCCGACGGCTGGCTCGGCACCAGCTTCGTACCCGAAGGCGCCAAGGAGGCCTACTTCGACCACCTCGACGCCGGGCTCGCCGACGCCGGACGGACCCGCGCCGACCTGGACATCTGCCAGGGCGCCGAAGTGGCGTTCGCCGACGACGAGGACGCCCTGCGCACGCTGGTCGGCGGGCGCAAGAAGGAACTCGCCTTCAGCCTGGGCGGCATGGGCACGGCGGCCACGAACTTCTACAACGACGCCTACAGCCGCCAGGGCTGGAGCGAGGTCGCCGCGGCCGTGCGCGCCCGCTGGCAGGCCGGCGACCGGGACGGCGCCGCCGCGCTGATCAGCGACGACATGGTCCTCGCGACGACGCTCATCGGCACCGAGGACCGGGTGCGCGAACGACTGCGGGTGTGGCGGGCGGCGGGCGTCACCACCGTCCGCCTCTACCCGGCCGGTGCCACCCTCGCCGCCCGCCTGACCACCCTGGGCCGGGCCCTCGACCTCGTACGGGACGTCGAGCGGCAGGAACGGGCGGACGGGGCGTAGGTCCGCCTGCCCCCCGGTGAAGTCGCCTACCCCTCGCCCACCCGGGCGAACAGCGGACGCGCCACCGGGAGTCGGCCGTCGGTCGGCGCGCACTGTGCTGTCACCCGGGCCGCGGACTCGGGCAGGAACGGGCCGAGTTGGTCGGCGAGCGTGCGACACGCCCCGACCAGTGACGCCAGGACCTCGTCGAGGCGTTCGCCCGCGGCCCGGTCGCCCGCGCGCTCGGCCTTGGCCAGCTCCCACGGCCGCGTGCCGTCGACGCAGCGGTCGGCCTCCTGGACGACCCGCCACACGGCGGCCGCCGCCCGCCGGAAGTCGAAGTCCGCGAGGGCGTCGTCGACGTGGTCCGGCACCTCACGGCAGACGGCCGCCAACCGCTCCGTGCCCCTGGCCGCCGCACCCCCGGCCACCGTGCTCCGCTCCGGCACCCGGCCGTCGCGGAAGCGGTGCACCATCGTCACGACCCGGTTGACGAGGTTCCCAAGGCCGCCCGCGAGATCGGCGTTCGCGCGCGCCGTGAGCCGTTCCCGCGTGAAGTCCGCGTCCCCGACCCGGGGCACCTCGCGCAGCAGCCACCAGCGGACCGCGTCCGTGCCGAACTCCGCCGTCAGTTCCGCCGGATCGACGGTCGTGCCGTCCGACTTGCTGATCTTGCGGCCGTCGACGGTGAGGTAGTCGTGCACCAGGATGTCGGTGGGCAGCGGCAGACCGGCCGACAGGAGCATGGCGGGCCAGTACACGGCGTGGAAGCGCACGACGCCCTTCCCGAGCAGGTGGCTGCGGCGCGTCGCGCCGGTCCACCACCGGTCGTACGCGGGGTCGTCGGTGCCGAAGCCGAGGCTCGTCACGTAGTTGCCGAGGGCGTCCCACCACACGTACACGACCTGGTCCGGGTCCCCGGGGACGGGGATGCCCCAGCCGCGGGCCCGGGTCTGCGAGCGCGACACGGAGAAGTCGTGCAGACCGCTCTCGATCAGGGCGAGGACCTCGTTGCGGCGCACGGCGGGCTCGATGCGCAGACGGCCGGACGAGATCAGTTCGTGCAGTTGGTCCGCGTACCGGGACAGGCGGAAGAACCAGTTCTCCTCGGCGACGGGCCGGGGCTCCGTGCCGTGCTCGGCGCAGCGGCCGTCGACGAGTTCGGCGGGGGTGTAGAACTGCTCGCAGCCGACGCAGTACAGGCCTTCGTAGTGCTTGCGGTACAGGTCGCCTGAGTCCGCGCACCGCCGCCAGAGGCGCTCCACGCCGACCCGGTGGCGCGGGTCGCGGCTGGTGCGGATGAAGTCGTCGAACGACAGGGCGAGCGGGGCGCGCAGCGCGGCGAACGCGTCCGCGTTGCGGTCCACGAAGTCCCGCACGGGGACGCCGTGGGCCTCGGCGGCGAGGACGTTCTTCAGGGAGTTGTCGTCCGTGCCGGTGAGGAAGCGGACCTCGTCGCCCCGGTGGCGGCGGTGGCGGGCCAGCACGTCGGCCTGGACGAGTTCGAGGGCGAAGCCCAGGTGCGGGCGGGCGTTGACGTACGGAATGGTCGTCGTGACGTAGGTCGTACGGGGTGTGGTCATGGGAGCCTCCAGGATCTCCGGGTGATGTCCGGAAGGGAGAGGCGGGGCTCCGTGCCGTGGCAGCGAACGAGGCCCCGACTCGGGGCCTCGGACACGCTCGTGTCCGCTGTCAGCAGCCCCGGTGGCGGGGCATCATGGCGACGCGGAACTCTGGCGTGATCATGCGGGGATGCTAGCAGCGCGGCGCGTGGCGGGGCCTGCCGTTTTCCGCCGGTGCGTGCCGTCGGGCATGCGCCGCCCGGTACGGGCGGCGGGCCGACCATGGGGTCGTTTACCTGCCAGACCGGGTCCCGTGCCTCCTGGTGGACTGATGCGCGCCCGCAGCGCATCCACATCGATGAGTCGATACGTCGATGTGTGTCCTCCACAGGAACCCCGCCAGGACGGAACCACGCATGCCGCACACCCTCACGACCACCGCCGAGCCCTCCCGGGCGAAACCCCGTTCCCCACTGGTCGGTTGGCTCGCCGTCCTCTCCGTCACGGCGGGCCTCTTCGCCATCGTGACCGTGGAGATCCTGCCCATCGGCCTGCTGCCCGCGATCGGGCGGAGCTTCGACGTCACGGACGGCACGGCCGGACTGACGATGACGATGCCGGGCTTCCTGGCCGCGCTGTCCGCGCCACTGGTGACGACGGCCACGGCCCGCGTGGACCGGCGGATCATGCTGTGCGCCTTCATGGCGCTCCTCGCCCTCGCGAACTTCGTCGTGGCGGTGGCACCGGCGTACTGGCTCGTCCTTGTCTCCCGGGTCCTGGTCGGCGTGACCATCGGCGGGTTCTGGTCGATCGGGGCCGGGCTCGCCGCCCGGCTCGTGCCGCCGGGGTCCGTCGGCCGGGCCACGGCGGTGATCTTCTCGGCGGTGCCGCTCGGGTCGGTGCTCGGCGTGCCGCTCGGCACCTTCGTGGGGGAGGCCGCCGGATGGCGAACGGCCTTCACCGTCATGGGAGTTCTGAGCGTGGGCGTCTGCGGTGCCATGGTCCTCGTGCTGCCGCCGCTGGCGCCGGAAGAAGCCCTGTGCGTGAGCGTGCTGCGGGCCGCGCTGCGCGGCTCCGGCACCCGCTGGGCGCTGCTCGTCACGTTCCTCGTCGTCCTGGCGCACTTCGGCGCCTATACGTACGTGACGCCGTTCCTGCGGCAGGTCACGGACGTGGGTCCGGGCGTGGTCACCGTTTTCCTGCTGGCGTACGGGGCCGCCGGGATCGCCGGGAACTTCATCGGGGGCGCCGCGGTGGCACGCCGGCCGCGCGCCGCGTTCGCGGTGGCCGCGGGGCTGATCGCCGGTGCCGCCCTGCTGCTGCCCGTCCTCGGGGACCGGCCGGGCGGGGCGGTGGTGCTGCTCGTCGTGTGGGGGATCGCGTACGGCGCCGTGCCGGTGTGCTCGGGGGCCTGGTTCGCGGCGGCGGTGCCGCGTTCGCCGGAGGCGGCGTCGGTGCTCTTCACCGCCTCGTTCCAGGCCACGATCTCCTTCGGGGCGCTGGCAGGCGGGGCCGTGGTGGACCGGGCGGCGCCGTCGGCGGTCATGGTGCTCGGCGGGCTCACCGCGGCGGTCGGGGCGGTGGCGGTGGGGCTGCGTCGATGACGGGGACGGGGACGGGGAGAGGTTACGGGGGCGGGCAGAGGTGATGGGGACGGCGGCGATGACCGGGCGCCGCGCGCCCACTGTGCGGGGACCGGCACGGGCGCTGGCGCTCACCGTGCGGCGGTGAGCGCCAGGGCAACACGTGCACCCCGCGCCGCTGTCCGTCAGACGGCGGCCGCGAGCGCCTCGAACTGCGCGTCGGTCAGGGTGATGCCCGCGGCGGCGGTGTTCTGCTCCAGGTGGGCCACCTTGGACGTGCCGGGGATGGGCAGGACCACCGGCGAGCGGCGCAGCAGCCAGGCCAGGGCGAGCTGGGACGGGGAGGCGCCGTGCTCCTTGGCGGCGGCGTCGAGCGGGCCGCCCGGGCGGGCCAGCTCACCGGTGGCCATCGGGAACCACGGGATGAACGCGATGTTCTCGCGCTCGGCGTACTCGAGGACGTCCTCGGAGCCGCGGTTGACCAGGTTGTACTGGTTCTGCACGGAGACGATCTCGGCGTGCTCGCGGGACTCCTTGAGCTGATCCACCGTCACCTCGGAGACGCCGATGTGCCGGATCTTGCCCTCCTTCTGGAGCAGCACGAGCTCGCCGAGCTGGTCGGCGAGCGGGACCTGCTCGTCGATGCGGTGCAGCTGGAACAGGTCGATGCGCTCGACACCGAGGTGACGCAGGCTCAACTCGGTCTGCTGGCGCAGGTATTCGGGGCGGCCCACGGCACGCCAGTCGTCCGGTCCCGACCGGGTCAGACCGGCCTTGGTGGCGATGACCAGGTCGTCGGCGTAGGGGTGCAGGGCCTCGCGGATCAGCACCTCGTTGACTATGGGGCCGTAGGAGTCGGCGGTGTCGATGAACGTCACGCCGAGCTCCACGGCGCGCCGCAGCACGCGAACGGCCTCGTCCCGGTCCTTGGGCTCGCCCCAGACGCCCGGTCCGGTGAGTTGCATCGCGCCGTAGCCGAGCCGGTTGACGGGCAGGTCGCCGCCGAGGGCGAAGCTGCCCGAGGCGTCGGCGGGGCGCGAGGTGTTCGAGGTGCTCATGGGAGCGGTCCTTTCACGGCGTGCGTACGACGAGATGTGTGACTCCGAACCTATGTGCAAGAACGCGTGAAGAGCGGATTCGGCCGTGCGGGGGCAGCCGTCCGACGCGACGTCGGAATGACGGCTGCCCGGCGTCACGTCGGACAGGACAGGGCCGAAGCCGCTGGTGGAGGCGGGCCGGGTGTCAGCCCAGCAGCTTCAGGAGCTCCGTGGCCAGCGGGGCCGACGAGGCCGGGTTCTGGCCGGTGACCAGGTTCCGGTCGACGACCACGTGGGGTGCCCACGGCTCGCCCTCCTGGAAGTCGGCGCCCGCCGCGACCAGGCGGTCCTGGAGCAGCCACTTCGCCCGGTCGGCGAGGCCGGCCTGGGTCTCCTCGGCGTTCGTGAACCCGGTGAGGCGGTAGCCAGCGAAGGCGTTGGTGCCGTCGGCCCCGGTGGCGGCGAGCAGCGCGGCCGAGGCGTGGCAGACGACGCCGAGCGGCTTGCCCGACTCCAGGGCCAGGGACAGGAGTCGCCCGGAGTCCGCGTCGACGGCGAGGTCCTCCATGGGGCCGTGGCCGCCCGGGTAGTACACCGCCGCGTAGTCGCCCAGGTCCACGTCCTCCAGGCGGATCGGCGAACGGAGCGCGGCGAACGACACGAGCCCGGCGGCGATCCGGTTGGCGCCCTCCTGACCGCCGTTGACCTCGGGCGCCAGGCTGCCCCGGTCCACGGGCGGCACGACGCCGCCCGGCGTGGCGACCACGATCTCGTGGCCCGCCGCCCGGAACGCCTCGTACGGCGCCACGGCCTCCTCGGCCCAGAAGCCCGTGGGGTGCTCGGCGCCGTCGGCGAGCGTCCAGAAGGCGGCGCCGGTCATCACGTAAAGAATCTTCGACATGCGTCGAACGTAGGCGTCCGGCACCATAGGAATCCAATAGAAAGACCGCTGTCTGCCATCGGATATCCAATAGGTGATGGGGAATATTCGGGCGGTCCCCAAGCCCCCGAAGGCCGACCGCCACGGACCTCGCGCCGACGAGCGGGGGCGGCGGATATTCCCGGTGTCCGGCGGAAATAGTGCCGACGACCTCGGGGTTGGGTGCTCACATGCGGCAGCGGCACCCCCGTCGCGCCACGGTTCTGGAGGACCCCATGAAGATCGGCATCATCGGCGCGGGCAACATCGGCGGCAATCTCACCCGGCGCCTGACGAAGCTCGGGCACGAGGTGTCCGTGGCGAACTCCCGAGGGCCCGCGACCCTCACCGCCCTTGCCGAGGAGACCGGCGCCACGCCCGTGACCGTCGCCGAGGCCGCGCGCGGCGCCGAGCTCGTCGTCGTCACCATCCCGCTGGGGAAGGTCCCCGACCTGGCGTCCGGCCTGTTCGACGGCGCCGCCGACGGGTTCGCGGTGCTCGACACCGGCAACTACTACCCGGGGCGCGACGGCAGGATCGACGCCATCGAGGACGACGGCGTCACCGAGAGCCGCTGGACCGAGCAGCACATCGGCCACCCGGTCATCAAGGCGTTCAACGGCACGTACGCCGAGGACATCCTCGACAAGCCGCTGCCCAAGGGCGACCCGGAGCGCATGGCGCTGCCCGTCGCCGGTGACGACGAGGCCGCCAAGAAGGTCGTCCGCGACCTGATCGACGAGCTGGGCTTCGACACGGTGGACGCGGGCGGCATCGACGAGTCCTGGCGCCAGCAGCCCGACACCCCCGTCTACGGCCTGCGGGCCGGGGTCGCGGCGGTCACCGACGCGCTCGCGGCGGCTTCCCCCGAGCGCCCGGCGACGTTCCGGGCGTGACCCCGACGTGATCGGGGCGTGAGGGCGCGGGCTCCAGGGGCTGTCCGAGCGGACCTCAGGGCCTGTCCGGCTCGGGAAAGTGGCAGGCCACCTCCCGAGCCTCGCCCGGCGCCCCGATCCGAAGGACCGGTGCCTCGGTCCGGCAGATGTCCTGTGCCTTGGGGCAGCGGGGGTGGAACGTACAGCCGGGCGGAGGCGCGGCAGGGCTCGGGGGGTCGCCCAGGAGCGTGATGCGCTCCCGGGCCCGCTCGGCCGCCGGGTCGGGCAGCGGCACGGCGGAGAGCAGCGCCCGCGTGTAGGGGTGTCTGGGCGCGGCGTACACCCGCTCCTTGGCGCCGATCTCGACGATGCGGCCGAGGTACATGACCGCGACCCGGTCGCAGACCCGCTTGACCACCGACAGGTCGTGGGCGATGAAGAGGTAGGCGAGGCCGAGCTCCCGCTGGAGTCGCTCCATCAGGTTGACGATCTGGGCCTGGACGGAGACGTCGAGGGCGGAGACGGGCTCGTCGGCGACGACGAGGCGCGGCCCGGTGGCAAGGGCCCGGGCGATGCCGACGCGCTGGGCCTGGCCGCCGGAGAACTCGTGCGGATAGCGGTCGCTGTGCTCGGGGATGAGCCCGACGAGCTCCATGAGTTCGAGGGCGCGGTTGCGGGCGTCGGCGGCCGGACTCCCCTGGACGAGAAGGGGGTCGGCGATGATCCGGGCCACGGTCTGGCGCGGGTTGAGGGAGGAGTGCGGGTCCTGGAAGACCATCTGGAGTTCACGGCGCAGGGGCCGCAGTTCGCGCTGCGAGAGATGGCTGATGTCGCGGCCGTCGTAGGTGACCGAGCCGGTGGTGGGTTCCAGGAGGCGCACGATGCTCCGGCCGGTGGTGGACTTGCCGCAGCCGGACTCCCCGACGAGGCCGAGCGTCTCGCCCTCGGCCACGTCGAAGCTGATGCCGTCGACGGCCCGCACGGGAGCCGTGCCGCGCCGCTTGGCCGGGAAGGACATCGTCAAGTCCCGTACGGCGAGCAGTGGTTGAGGTTTCTTGCCGGTGGTCGGATTCGCTGGGGTCATGAGGGGGCGCCTTCGTACGCGGGGAAGTGGCAGGCGGCCGGATGTCCGGCCGGGCCGCCGAGCAGGGGCCGTTCGGTCTCGCACCGCAGGCGTTCGTCCGCCGTGGCGGCCGCCGCCCGGGGGCAGCGGGGTGCGAAGGCGCAGCCGGGGGCCGGGGTGAGCAGGGAGGGCGGGCTGCCGGGGATGGCCCGCAGCGGCTCGTCGTCGGCGTCGTCCAGACGCGGCAGGGAGTCGAGCAGGCCCCGGGTGTAGGGGTGGGCGGGAGTCGCGAACAGCGTGTCCACCGGGGCCTGTTCGGCCGCCCGGCCGCCGTACATCACGAGCACGTCGTGGGCGACCCGGGCGACCACGCCCAGATCGTGGGTGATCATGACGACGGCGAGGCCCCGGTCCTCCTGGAGGCGGGCGATCAGGTCCAGGATCTGCGCCTGCACCGTGACGTCGAGGGCCGTGGTGGGCTCGTCCGCGATGAGCAGCTCGGGCTCGCAGGCCAGAGCCATCGCGATCATCACGCGCTGACGCATGCCGCCGGAGAACTGGTGCGGATACTCGCCCGCGCGGCGCTCCGGCTCGGGGATGCCGACCTCGGCGAGCATCTCCACCGCACGCCGACGGGCCGCCGCGCGGCGGGAGCCGAAGTGCACACGGTGGTGCTCGGCGATCTGCTCGCCGACCGTGTAGTAGGGGTGCAGGCTGGAGAGCGGATCCTGGAAGATCATGGCCATGCGGCGGCCGCGCAGCTTGTTGAGGCCGCGCTCGTCGAGCCCGATGAGCTCCTTGCCCCGCAGCCGGATGGAGCCGGTCACGTCGGCGCCGGTGTGCAGGCCGAGGACGGCCAGGGAGGTGACGGACTTGCCGGACCCCGACTCTCCCACGATGCCGAGGGTCCGCCCCCGGTTCACCTCGAAGGAGAGCTGGTCCACGGCCCGGACCCGGCCGCGTCCGGTCGTGAAGGTGACGCTCAAGTCCCTTACGGAAAGCAGGGGTTCGTTCCGCTCTACGGGTGTCGGCGCGTCCTCGTGGGACAGCAGGGTCATCAGAACCTCACTCGCGGGTCGACGACGGCGTACAGGAGGTCGACGGCCAGGTTGGCGACGACGATGAAGGCGGCGGCGAGCAGCGTGACGCCGAGGATGACCGGCTGGTCGCCGGTGGACAGGGCGCCGTAGAAGAGCCGTCCGATGCCCGGCAGGCCGAAGATGGACTCGGTGATGACGGCGCCCGCGAGCAGCCCGCCCAGGTCCATGCCGAAGAGGGTGAGGATGGGTGTCATCCCTGCCCGCAGGCCGTGCTTGACGACGACCTTGCGGCGCGGCAGGCCCTTGGCGCGGGCCGTGCGGATGTACGGCTCCGCCATCGTCTCGATCATCGAACTGCGGCTCTGGCGGGCGTACATGGCCGCGTACAGGATGGCGAGGGCGAGCCAGGGGAGGAGCAGGTTGGACGCCCAGTCGAGCGGGTCGGAGCCGAAGGGGACGTAACTCGGATAGGGCAGCAGGTCGGCCGTCCGGATCAGGCCGTAGATCAGCATCATCGAGGTGAAGTAGACGGGCAGCGACGCGGCGCCGACCGCGCCGACCATCAGGAGCTTGTCGGTGAGGGTGTCCTTGCGCAGCGCGGCCGTCACCCCCGCGGTCAGGCCGAGCGCCAGCCACAGCACGGCCGCGCCGAGCGCGAGCGAGGCGGAGACCGGAAGGCGGTCCATCAGCAGGCCCCACACGGCCTCGCTGTTCTCGTAGCTGTAGCCGAGGCACGGGAAGTCGCACCGCAGGGCGTACTGGCCGGTGCCGATGGTGCGGCCGGTGAAGATACCGGCGAGGAAGTCCCAGAACTGCTGCCAGATCGGCTGGTCGAGGCCCATGTTGGCGCGGATCGCCGCGAGCCGGTCGGCGCTGCACGACTTGCCGCAGGCCGCGGCGGCCGGGTCGGACGGCAGGACGTAGAAGATGGTGAAGGTGACGGCGGCGATGGCGATGAGCACGCCGGTCACGGCGAGCAGGCGGCGGCCGATGTACAGGATCATGTGCGGCTTCCCCTCGGGTCGAGGATGTCCCGCAGCGCGTCGCCGAGCAGGGTGAACGCGAGCACGGTCAGGAACAGACAGGTGCTCGGGATGACGAAGTACATGGGGTCCGTGTCGTAGAAGGCGACGCTCTCGGCGATCATCTGGCCCCAGGAGGGCGTGGGCGGCCGGACGCCGACGCCGAGGTAGCTCAGCGCCGCCTCGGTGGCGATCATGCCCGGGATGATCAGGGTCGTGTACGCGATGACGGGCCCGGCGACGCCGGGGAGGATGTCGCGGGTGAGGATCCGCCAGGGCCCCGAGCCGCTCACGCGGGCGGCGTCGACGTACTCGCGGTGCTTGAGCGAGAGGGTCTGGCCGCGCACCACGCGGGCGATGCCGGGCCAGCCGAACAGGCCGATCACGGCGGTCATCAGGAGGATCCGGTTGACGTCCTTGGCCACCGACATCATCGCGATCATGAAGATGAGCGAGGGGAAGGACATGGTCAGGTCCATGATGCGGCTGAGGACGGCGTCGACACGGCCGCCGAAGTAGCCGGCCGCGACCCCGGCCGCCGTGCCCGCGATCACGACGATCGCCGTGGCCGCGAAGGCGATGAGGAGGGAGACCTGGGCGCCGTGCACGACGCGGGCGAACAGATCGCGTCCGGTGACGGGTTCAACGCCGAGCCAGTGGTCGGCGGAGATCCCGCCGAGCGGCCCGATCGGCTGCCCGCCGAGGTAGGGGTCGACGGCGGTCTTGTCGAACTCCTCGGGCGACCAGCCGCCGAGCGCGCTCAGCAGCGGGGCGGCGATCGCCATGACGGCGAAGAGCGCGACGATGACGAGGGAGACCTTCGCCGAGGTGCGGCGGCGCAGTTCCGCGCGGGCCAGGCGCCAGGGGCCGCTGCCCGCGGCGACCGGCGCCGGTCGCCGGTCCGTCGCCGGTTTCGGTTCGGGGGTCTTCGGGGTGAGGGTGGTCATGGTGGCGGTGTCCCTCAGCCGTTGCTCTTGGACGGGTCCTTGAGGCCGACCGTGGCGTAGTCGAGCTGGCCGCCGAAGGACGTCTGGCCGTACGCGCCCGCGACGTTGCTGCCGAGGACCAGCGGCCAGCGGCGCACCAGGACCGGGACGGTCGGGGCCTTGGCGAGGATCTCGCCGTCCAGCGCCCGCCAGGCGGCGCCCGCCTTCTCGGCGTCCGTCATGGCGGCGATCTCGTCCATGCGCTTCATGGTCGGCTTGTCGCGGAACAAGGAGTGGTTGCCCGTGTTGCCCTTCTCCTTGATGTAGCGGCCGTCGAAGACGAAGGGCAGGAACGTCGATCCGGACGGGTAGTCCGGGCACCAGCCCGTGTAGACCAGGTCGGTGCGGTTCTTGGTGTCGCCGATCGTGGCGTAGAACGCGGACGGGTCGACGGTCTCGATGGTGACCTTGATCCCCGCCTTGCCGAGCGATGCCTGTATCGCCTCGGCCCGGCCCTTGTCGCCGGTGGAGACGGTCATCTTGGTCGTGAAGCCGTCCGGCTTGCCCGCCTCCTTCAGGAGCTGCTTGGCCTTGTCGACGTCACCGGCGACGGGGATCTTGAGAGTGTCGGGCTGCTTGCCGCCGAAGAGCGACGCGGGCATGTAGGCGGTGGACGGGTCGTTGAAGGCGGGGCCGCCGGACGCGGTGAGCACCGACTCCCGGTCGAGGGCGTACTGCACGGCCTGACGGACCTTCACATCGGTGAACGGGCCGCGTCCGGTGTGCATCTGGACCATGTCCGTGCAGTTGGTGGACTCGGCGATGAGGCGCTTCTTGACCTCGGCGCTCGGCAGCACCTTGGCGGCGCTCTCCGGCCGTACCGCCCCCCAGGAGACGGCGGAGGCGTCGGCGCCCTGCGAGGCGATGAGCCGGTCGTCGATCTGGTTGGCCTTGAGGCCCATCACCATCACGAGCTTGTCCGGGTGGGCCTTGCGCACCGTGTCGGTCGAGGCCTTCCAGTGCGGGTTGCGGACGAGCACCAGCTTCTTCCCGCGCTGATACGACTCGATCTTGTACGGGCCGGAGGAGAAGGGCCTGTTGTCGTACCTCGGTCCCTTGTCCCGCTTCTCCGGCACAGGCGCGAACGTCGGCATCACCGTGACGTTGCGGAACTCCGCGAAGGGCTTGCGCAGTTCGAAGACGATCGTGTGGGCGTCGGGCGTCTTGACGGAGTCCAGGTGCTTGCCGTCGGCCGGGCCCCGGTAGCCCTTGGCCCCGGCGAGGTAGCGGGCCGCGTAGTCGGCGCCGCCGGGCAGGTCGGGGGAGAAGGACCGCTCGACGTTGTACTTGATGTCCTGGGCGGTGACGGGCGTCCCGTCCTCGTACTTGACGCCCTTCTTGAGGCGGAAGGTCCAGGTCCTGGCCCCGTTGGAGGGGGTGCCGAGGTCGGCCGCGAGGTCGGGGACCAGCTCGCCGCCCGCGGTGCCGGGGGCGGCCTTGTACGTGACGAGGGTGCGGTAGAGCAGCCGGGTGCCGAAGTCCATGTCGCTCATGACCCAGTTGCGGGCCGGGTCGAGGTGGGTGAAGTCCTGGTTGGACAGGACGGTCAGGGTGCCGCCGCGCTGCGGAGTGCCCCCGACCACGGCCCCGGCGTTGACGGTCGCGGGATTCTTGCCGCCCCGCCCCTTGCCCGCTTTCGAGCCCGAACAGCCCGCCGTGCCAAGGGTGACGGCCGTCGCCAGGACGGCGGCGACGGCGGTGAGGGTGCGCTTGTTCATCAGTGGTCACTCCGAGAACAGTCGGCCAGCCCCGAGGTGGCTGGAATGTGACCGGTAACATAGTAATGTGAAATTGTACTGGCAAGGCATCGACCCGTCCGTTACTCACCTGTGTCCGAAGGGACCCCAGTGAACGAGCCCGCGTCGACCGGCATCCGCACGGTCAGCCACGACCTCCCCGAATCCCCCGAGTTCGCGTCCTTCATGGCCCGCGACTGGGCGCCGAGCCCGCTCCCCGACGGCATCCGGCTGCCCGCCGCCGACCTCACCCCGGCCCGCCGCGCCCGGCTCTCGGCCCGCTTCCCCGGCGAGCGACTGATCGTCCCGGCGGGGGAGTTGAGGGTCCGCTCCAACGACTGCGACCACCGCTTCCGCCCGCACAGCGCCTACGCCTGGCTGACCGGGCTCACCGGCGAGGACCAGGCGGGGCATGTGCTGGTCCTCGAACCCGACGGGCCGCGCGGCCACGAGGCGGTGCTGCACCTGCGCCCCCGGTCCCCGCGCACCGACAACGGCTTCTACCGGGACCGCCGTTACGGCGAGTTCTGGGTGGGTCGGCGCGCCGACCTCGCGGAGGCCGAGCGGATGACCGGCGTCCGCTGCGTGCCGCTCACCGAACTGCCGCCGGGCAGGAACGCCGCCACCGACAGCGAACTCGCCACCGTGCTCAGCGAGTTGCGCCTGGTCAAGGACCCCTGGGAGGTGGGCCAGCTCCAGCTCGCCGTCGACCACACCACGACCGGCTTCGAGGACGTCGTACGCGCCCTGCCGCGTGCCCTCGCAGAGCCGCGCGGCGAGCGCTGGATCGAGGGGGTCTTCGGCCTGCGCGCCCGCGCCGAGGGCAACGGCACCGGCTACGAGACCATCGCCGCCTCCGGCGCCCACGCCTGCGTCCTGCACTGGATACGCAACGACGGCCCCCTGGACCCACGGGAGCTGCTGCTGCTCGACGCGGGCGTGGAGACCGACAGCCTCTACACCGCCGACATCACGCGGACCCTGCCGCTCTCCGGGCGCTTCTCCCCGGTCCAGCGGCAGGTGTACGAACTCGTCCTCGCCGCACAGGACGCGGGCATCGCCGCGCTGCGGCCCGGCGCCGCCTTCCGCGACTTCCACCGGGCCGCCATGCGCGTCATCGCCGAAGGGCTCGCGGAATGGGGGGTGCTGAAGAACGCCGAGGGGGATTTCCACCGGCGCTACACCCTGTGCAGCAGCGGGCACATGCTCGGCATCGACCTGCACGACTGCGCCCAGGCCAGGGCCGAGGCGTATCTCGACGGGGTCCTCGAGGAGGGGCAGGTGCTCACCGTCGAGCCCGGCCTCTACCTCCAGCCGGACGACGAGACCCTGCCGCGCGAGCTGCGCGGCATCGGTGTGCGCATCGAGGACGACCTCGTCATCACGGCGGACGGGGCCCGTCTGATGTCCGGCGCGCTGCCGAGGACGCCGGACGGAGTGGAGGAGTGGATGGGTGCGCTCCTGGAGGGCTGAGCAGGGGGCGGCCGGGGCCGGACGGCTCAACCGGAGGGGCGGGCCGGGCAGCTGAATCGCAGGAGCGGGCCGGACGGCTGAACCGAGGACGGCTCGTGCGAAACCCTTGGCATCGTCAGTGCCATGTGAAATATTACTGACGTGCTCACGAGAAACTCCTCGGACGTCATCGTCGTCGGCGCGGGCGTCGTCGGCGCGGCCTGCGCCTACTACGCCGCGCAGGCCGGTCTCACCGTCACCGTGGTCGACCGCGGCCCGGTCGCGGGCGGCACCACCGGCTCCGGCGAGGGCAACCTCCTGGTCTCCGACAAGGAGCCGGGCCCCGAGCTCGAACTGGCCCTGCTCTCCACCGAGCTGTGGCGGGAGCTGACCGAACTGCTCCCGCCGCAGATCGAGTACGAGACCAAGGGCGGCCTGGTCGTCGCCTCCGGCGAGGACGGGATGGGCGCCCTGCGCGACTTCGCGGCCCGACAGGAGAAGGCCGGGGTGCGGGCGGAGGAGGTCGCGGCCGACCGGCTCCACGACCTGGAGCCGCATCTGGCCCCCGGCCTGGCGGGCGGCTTCCTCTATCCGCAGGACGCCCAGGTCATGCCCGCCCTCGCCGCCGCCCATCTGCTCAAGGCGGGCGGCGACCGGGTGCGCCTCAGACTCGGCGAGGAGGTCACCGGCCTGCTCACCGGCGGCCACGGCGAACTGCGGGGGGTCGCGACGGCCACCGGAGAGCTGTGTGCTCCGTACGTGGTGAACGCCGCGGGCACCTGGGGCGGCGAGGTCGCCGCGCTCGCGGGCGTGGACCTGCCGGTCCTGCCCCGCAGGGGCTTCGTCCTCGTCACCGAACCGCTGCCGCGTGTGGTGCGGCGCAAGGTGTACGCGGCCGACTACGTCGCCGACGTCGCCAGCGGCTCGGCGGCGCTGCAGACCTCGGCCGTGGTCGAGGGCACGGCGGCGGGGCCGGTCCTGATCGGCGCGAGCCGGGAGCGGGTCGGCTTCGACCGCACCCTGTGCACGGAGGTCCTGCGGCGCCTCGCGGCCCAGGCGACCGCCCTGTTCCCGGTCCTCGCCGGGGTCCGGGCGATGCGCACGTACGCCGGGTTCCGGCCCTATCTGCCCGACCACCTGCCCGCGATCGGACCCGACGCGCGCGTCCCCGGCCTGCTGCACGCCTGCGGGCACGAGGGCGCGGGCATCGGGCTCGCCCCGGCCACCGGCCTGATCGTGGCCCGCTGCCTGACCGGCGGCCGACCACCCCTGGACACGGGCCCGTTCGACCCCGGCCGCTTCATGCCCACGGCCTGACCCGCCGCCACCACGAGAGTCAGCCAGCACCGCGAAGTGCCAGCCACCACCGCGAAGAGTCAGCAACCGCCACGAGAGGAGGCCCACCGTGGCCCGTGCCCGAACCCCCGCCGACCTGGTCGGCGCGCAGCCAGGCCCGTCGTTCGAGATCACCTTCGACGGCCGCCCCGTCCCCGCCCTGCCGGGGCAGTCCGTCGCCGCCGCGCTGTGGGCTGCGGACATCCTCGCCTGGCGCACCACCCGCGTGGGCGGCCGGCCGCGCGGCGCCTTCTGCGGCATCGGACAGTGCTACGACTGCCTCGCCACCATCAACGGCTCGCCCAACCGCCGGGCCTGCCTGGTGCCCGCCCGCCCCGGCGACGCGATCACGACCCAGGAAGGACACGGCCATGAGCGCCTCGGCGTCTGAACCGGCCCACGACCCCAATGCCGCCGGACCGGCCGGTCCCGCCGAGCCGTCCGAGCCGTACGACCTCGCGGTGATCGGCGCGGGCTCCGCCGGTCTCGCCGGGGCGGTGACCGCCGCCGAACTCGGCCTGACCGTGGCCCTGTTGGATACAGCGACCGGAACCGGCGGGCAGTTCTACCGGCACCCGGCACCGGCCACCGGAGCCCTGCGCCCCGAAGCCCTGCACCACGACTGGTCCGCCTACGCCGGGCTCCGCCGACGCCTGGAGGCGAGTGCGGTGACCCGCCTCGGCGGACACCACGTATGGACGGTCTCCCGGGAGGGCGGCTCCCCGGACGGCGACGGGCCGTGGACCGTACACGCGGTCACCGGCGCCGACGGCTGCGCGGAGCGGCCGGTGCGGGTGCGGGCCCGGGCGGTGCTCCTGGCGACCGGCGCGTACGAACGTCAACTCCCCTTTCCCGGCTGGACGTTGCCGGGTGTCGTCGGTGCCGGGGGAGCGCAGGCCATGCTCAAGTCCGGCCTCGTGCTGCCCGGCAGGCGCGTCGTCGTGGCCGGGAGCGGGCCGCTGCTGCTCGCGGTCGCGTCCTCGCTCGCCGCCGCCGGGGCCCGGGTGCCCGCCGTGGTTGAGGCGTCCGGCTACCTGGCGTACGCCCGGCACCCGCGCGTGCTCGCGGCCAACCCGCACAAGCTGGCCGAGGCGGTGCTGCACGGCGGCACGCTGCTGCGGCACCGGGTGCGGCTTCGCACCCGCAGCGCCGTCACCGAAGTGCACGGCCGCGACCGGGTGGAGGCCGTCACGGTCACCCGCGTCGACCGCGACTGGCGGCCGCTGTCGGGGGCGTCGCACCGGATCGCGTGCGACGCGCTCGCCGTCGGCCACGGCCTCGTACCGCAGATCGAACTGGCCACGACGCTGGGATGCGCGACCCGCGCCACGCCCGACCGCGCCACGGCCCTCGTCCTGGACGGCCAGCAGCGGACCTCGGTGCCGGACCTGTGGGCGGCGGGGGAGACCGGCGGTATCGGGGGAGCGCAACTGGCTCGGGTGGAAGGGGAGTTGGCGGGCCTTGCGATCGCATCGCGGCTGCGCGGCCGACCCGCCCGCCCCGGTCGCGTCCGTGAGCTCCAGCGGCGCCGCGACCGCATGCGCGCCTTCGCCGACGCCATGGCCGCCGCGCACGCCCCCGGCCCTGGCTGGTCGCGCTGGCTGACCGACGACACGGACGTGTGCCGGTGCGAGGAGGTGACCGCGGGCAGCATCCGGGCGGCGGTCACCGACCTGGGCGCCCGTGACGCGCGCACCGTCAAGCTCCTCACCCGGGCGGGCATGGGCTGGTGTCAGGGCCGGATGTGCGGGGCGGGCGTGGCCTGCCTCGCGGCGGGTGCCGGGCCGGGGGAGCCGCCCGCCGAGCGCCGCCCGCTCGCGGTGCCGGTACCGCTGGCGGCGCTCACCTCGCTCGACGAACCCGCCGACGGATCCGCGGGCGGCGCCGCCCGCTGACCGCGTCCCCCTTGTGGGCGCCGTACTTTCCTCAATAAAATGTCACACACTATAGAGAGGTCGTCCGACATGACCGACACTGCCTGGAACACCACTCGCCCCTGGCGCGGCATCATGGTCGCCACCGCCCTGCCGCTCCGGGACGACCTGACCGTCGACCACGACGCCTACGCCGAGCACGTCCGCTGGCTCATCGACAACGGCTGCGACGGCGTCGTCCCCAACGGCTCGCTCGGTGAGTACCAGACCCTCACCGACGAGGAGCGCACCCGCGTGGTGCACACGGCCGTCGAGGCGGCGGGCGACGCCGCCCGCGTCATGCCCGGCGTCGCCGCGTACGGCAGCGCCGAGGCCCGGCGCTGGGCCGAGCAGGCCGCCGCGGCCGGCTGCGGCTCGGTCCTCCTCCTGCCCCCCAACGCCTACCGCGCCGACGACGACGCCGTGCGCGCCCACTACGCCGAGGTCGCCAAGGCCGGGGTGCCGGTCGTCGCGTACAACAACCCCATCGACACCAAGGTCGACCTCACCCCCGCCCTGCTCGCCGAACTGCACCGCGACGGGGCCATCGTCGCCGTCAAGGAGTTCACCGGCGATGTGCGCCGGGCCTACGAGATCGCCGAACTCGCCCCGGAACTCGACCTGTTGATCGGCGCGGACGACGTGCTGCTCGAACTCGCCGTGGCCGGGGCGGTCGGCTGGATCGCGGGCTATCCCAACGCCCTGCCCGCCTCCTGCGCCGAGCTCTTCCACGCCGCCGTCGCCGGTGACCTGACCACGGCCCTGCCGCTCTACCGCTCCCTGCACTCCCTGCTGCGCTGGGACTCCAAGACCGAGTTCGTGCAGGCCATCAAGTTGTCCATGGACATCGTCGGCCGACCCGGCGGGCCCGTCCGCCCGCCGCGCTCCCCGCTCTCCGCCGAGGCCGCGAACCGCGTGCGGGAGGCCACCGAGAAGGCCGTCGCGCACGGCCACCGCTGACCGCGACCGCCCGGCTCCACGCCGAGCGACCGCCCGGCTCCGAGCCGACCGCAACCGCCCGCTCCCGAAAGGACCTTCCGTGCGTACGCGTCACGTCTTCCACGCCGTCGATTCGCACACCGAGGGCATGCCCACGCGCGTGATCACCGGTGGCGTCGGGGTCATCCCCGGCACCACCATGGCCGAGCGCAGGCTGCACTTCATCGAGCACATGGACCACCTCCGCACGCTGCTGATGTACGAGCCGCGCGGCCACGCCGCGATGAGCGGAGCGATCCTCCAGCCGCCCACCCGCCCCGACGCCGACCACGGGGTGCTGTTCATCGAGGTCTCCGGCCTCCTCCCGATGTGCGGCCACGGCACCCTCGGCGTCGCCACCGTCCTGGTGGAGACCGGCCTCGTCCCCGTCACCGAACCCGTCACCACGGTGCGCCTCGACACCCCGGCCGGACTCGTCCCGGTCGACGTGCGCGTCGAGGACGGCGTCGCCCTGTCCGCCACGTTCACCAACGTGCCCGCGTTCTGCGTCGGCCTGGAGCGCAAGGCGGAGGTCCCCGGCTTCGGCACGGTCACCTACGACCTCGCCTTCGGCGGCAACTTCTACGCCTTCGTCGAACTCGACGCCCTGGGCCTGCCGTTCGACCGGGCCCGCAAGAACGACCTCCTCGCCGCCGGGCTCGGCCTCATGGACGCCATCAACGCCTCACCGGACCGCCCCGTCCACCCCGAGCGGCCCGACATCGCCGGGGTCAAGCACGTCTATCTGGCCGCGCCCGGCTCCGACGCCCACCACTCGCGGCACGCCATGGCCATCCACCCGGGCTGGTTCGACCGCTCCCCGTGCGGCACCGGCACCTCGGCCCGGATGGCCCAGCTGCACGCCCGCGGCGAGCTGCCCCTCGACCGCGACTTCGTCAACGAGTCCTTCATCGGTACGAAGTTCACCGGCAGGCTCGTCGCCGAGGCCGAGGTCGGCGGGGCGCCCGCCGTCGTACCGACCATCACGGGGCGCGCCTGGGTCACCGGCACCGCCCAGTACTTCCTCGACCCGGACGACCCCTTCCCCGGAGGATTCCTCCTGTGACCGCCGCCGTGTCCCCGCTGTCCGCCTCCGCGTTCAGTTCCGTCAACCCGGCCGACCCCGACGACGTGGTCCTGCGCGTCACCGCCCCGGGCGCCTTCGCCGCCGTGGACACCGTCGAGCGCGCCCGCGCCGCCCAGGCGGGCTGGCTGCTCGCCGGGGCGGCCGCCCGCTCGGCCGCCCTCGGCGCGGTCGCCGCCGCCGTCGAGGCCGAGGCGGCGGGCCTTGCCGCGCTCGCCGTGCGCGAGGTGGGCAAGCCGCTCACCGAGGCCCGGGCCGAGGTCGCGCGCACCGCCGCGATCTGGCGGTACTACGCCCAGACCCCCTACGACCCCGTCGGCGCCGTCCACGAGACGGCCGCCGGAGCCGGTCTCCTGCTCAGCCGCCGTCGGCCGCACGGCGTCGCCGGGCTCATCACCCCCTGGAACTTCCCCCTCGCCATCCCGAGCTGGAAGGCGGCCCCGGCGCTCGCCGTCGGCAACGCGATCGTCCTCAAGCCCGCCCCGCAGGCCACGGCCTGCGCCCAGCGCCTCGCCGAGATCGTCCAACGGGCGCTGCCCGCCGGGGTGTTCACCGTCCTTCCCGGCGACGCCACCGAGGGCAACGCGCTCGTCTCCGCCTCCGACGTGGTCTCCTTCACCGGTTCCACCGCCGTCGGCCAGGCGGTCGTGCGCACCGCCACCGCCCGCGGCATCCCCGTCCAGGCCGAGATGGGCGGTCTGAACGCTGCCATCGTCCTGCCGGACGCCGACATCGAGCGGGCGGCCGCGCACATCGCCGCCGCGATCGCCGGATACGCGGGCCAGAAGTGCACCGCCACCAGCCGTGTGATCGCCGTCGGCGCGGCCCTCGACCCGCTGCGCGAGGCTCTCGGCGAGGCGCTGCGGGCCGTCCCGGTCGGTGACCCGGCCGACCCGGCCACCGTGTGCGGGCCGCTCATCGACGCGCGCGCCCGCGACCAGGTCGGCGACGCGGTGCGCGGTCTGCGCGTGCTCGCGGGCGCCGCCGTGCCGGACGGGCCCGGCTGGTACGCGGCCCCGGCCCTGGTGGAGGACGTTCCCCCGGGCCACCGGCTGCTGTCCGAGGAGGTCTTCGGGCCCGTCGCCGCGTTGCTGCCCGCGGGGGACCTCGCCCAGGCGGTGCGGATCACCAACTCCGTCCCGCACGGCCTGGTCACCTCGCTGCACACCGCGGACCTGGACGCGGCCATCGGCGGACTCGATCACCTCGACACCGGCATGATCCGGATCAACGCCCCGTCCACCGGCGTCGACTTCCACCTGCCGTTCGGCGGCACGAAGGCTTCCAGCCAGGGGCCGCGTGAACAGGGCCGGGCGGCCCTGGAGTTCTATGCGGCGACCCGGACCTACACCCTGGCGCCCGCGAAGTCGGCGTGACGCCTGGTTCCGTGTGATGCCGCTGCGGGCCGGTGGGGGCTGGTCGCGCAGTTCCCCGCGCCCCTGTCGGGGCCCGATCGCGCAGCTCTCCGCGGCCCTGGCGGGGCTCGCGGTGCCGTCCCCATCCGGAGAAGGGCTCATGAACCCTGCCTACACGACCGTCGATCACTTCTTCACCGTCCCCCTGGATCACTCCGTCCCCGGCGGAGTGACCATCCAGGTCTTCGCCCGTGAGGTCGTCGACCCGGGGCGTGCCGGAGAGCGACTGCCCTGGCTGCTCTATCTCCAGGGCGGTCCGGGCGGCAAGTCGCCGCGTCCGTCGGCCGGTTCGCCGGGGTGGCTGGACGAGGCGCTCAAGACCCACCGGGTGCTGCTGCTCGACCAGCGGGGCACCGGCCGCTCCACCCCCGTCACCGCCAGGGCCGCCGCCCGCTTCGCCGACCCGGCCGGCCTTGCCGCGCATCTCGGGCACTTCCGCGCCGACGCGATCGTCGCCGACGCCGAGCTGATCCGCCGTCAACTCTGCGGCGACGAGCCCTGGGAGACCCTCGGCCAGAGTTACGGAGGCTTCCTCACCCTCACCTATCTGTCCCGGGCGCCGGAGGGCCTCAAGGCCTGCTACGTCACCGGCGGCCTGCCCGGGCTCACCGCCACCGCCGACGACGTCTACGCCCGTACCTACCCGCGCGTACGCGACCGCGTACGCGGCCTCTACGCCCGGTATCCGCAGGACGCCACCCGGCTGCGCCGGATCGCGGACCTCCTCGCGGCCAAGGACGTCCGGCTGCCCGACGGGGACCGTCTCACCGTCCGCCGGCTGCGCACGCTCGGGCTCGCCCTCGGCATGGGCGACGGATTCGAGCGGATCCACTGGCTGCTCGACGAATCCCTCGAAGCCGACGGGGAGTTGAGTGACACCTTCCTGCGCCAGGTGATGGTCGTGACCGGCTTCACCGACAACCCGCTCTTCGCCGTCATGCAGGAGACGCTCTACGGGCAGGGCGCGGGCCCCACCGGCTGGGCCGCGGACCGCGCCCTCACGGACTTCGCCGAGTTCACCGAGGACGCGGACCCACTGCTGCTCACCGGCGAGATGATCTACCCCTGGATGTTCCGTGACATCGCGGGCCTGCGCCCGTTCGCGGACGCCGCCGACCTGCTGGCCGACCGCACGGACTGGCCCCCGCTGTACGACCTCGAACGGCTCGCGGCCAACGAGGTCCCCCTCGCCGCGATCGTCTACCACGACGACATGTACGTGGACGCCGGACTCTCCCTGCGCACCGCGTGCCAGGTCGGCGCCGCCCGCGTCTGGGTCACCAACGAATGGGAGCACGACGGCGTCACCGCGTCCGGCGGCCGCGTCCTGGAACGCCTGAGGGCGATGGCCGCGGGCCGCGCCTAGGGCCTGTCCGGCGGATCTTCGCGGGCCCGCGACGCCTGGCACGCACTCTCGCCGCACGCCCGAATCACCCAAGTACGTCCAGTACGAGG
>NZ_JBHXTE010000082.1:0-22285 GCF_042677545.1 Streptomyces sp. NPDC127108
CTTTTGTTCTTGCGTTTCCGACTCTATCAGATCTTTCCGGCTTCCCGTTCCGACCCGATTTCCTCGGTGCTTTCCGGCCTTTCGGCCTTCCGGCGGTGTTGACTCTATCAGATCCTTTCGGGCCTGATTCCCAGTCAACCGGGGTTGTCCTCGCGGCTGTTGGGCCGTTCCGACGAGTGAGACTTTAGCGGAATCTCGGCTCCCGACCTAATCGGGGGCGTCCTTTCGAACGCGGACTCCTCATTTCGCAAAAACGCATGGAAACGAGCCGACAGCGGCCCTTCGAAGAAACGAAGAGGCTGAGTATCGATCGCTTGAATGGTTCTTACGGAATGGCCGCCCGGGGACCGACCAGTGATCGGCGCTCACGTCGGGCAACTCGGAGAACACTACGTTCCGGGTCTGGACGTGTCAACTTCGGGCCTGCCCGCGCTACTGTAGGGACATGACTACGCATGCGCGCACCCATCAGTGGTGGGCCGCCTGACGGCGGCCGAGCTGACGCATGCACTCAACGGCCGCCGCTTCGGCGGCCGTTCGCGTATCTCCCTCCGGAGGTCCTGAACCCGGTCGCCGGGACGGCGGCCCCGTTCTGGAGGTGGAGAGAAGAGATGACGCGGATCTTCAGTGGGGTCAAGCCGACCGGGCATCTGACGCTGGGGAACTACCTGGGGGCCGTCCGGCAGTGGGCGGACGTCGATCAGTACCGGGCCGACGCGCTGTTCTGCGTCGTGGATCTGCACGCGCTGACCGTCGAGCACGACCCCGGGCGGGTGCGCAGGCTCAGTAGGCAGGCGGCGACGCTGCTGCTGGCGTCCGGGCTCGATCCGGAGCGATGCACCGTGTTCGTACAGAGTCATGTGGACGAGCACGCGCGGCTGTCGTATCTGCTGGAGTGCGTCGCCACGGACGGCGAGATGCGGCGGATGATCCAGTACAAGGAGAAATCCGCTGTCGAGCGGGCGCGGGGTGGGAGCGTGCGGCTTTCGCTGCTCACCTATCCGGTGCTGATGGCGGCGGACATCCTGGCGTACGGGGCCGACGAGGTGCCGGTCGGGGACGACCAGACGCAGCACGTCGAGCTGACGCGGGACCTGGCGGTGCGCTTCAACCAGCGGTACGGGCACGCGTTCGCGGTGCCGCGGGCGACGCGGCCGACGGTGGCGGCGCGGGTCATGGATCTGCAGGAGCCGACGTCGAAGATGGGGAAGTCCCATGAGTCGGGGGCCGGGATCGTCTATCTCCTCGACGAGCCGGACGTGGTGCGGAAGAAGATCATGCGCGCTGTGACGGACAGCGGGGGCGAGGTCGTGTACGACCGGGAGGCCCGGCCCGGGGTCTCGAACCTCCTGGAGATCCTCGCGGCTTGTGAAGGTGGGAACCCAAACGGCTTGAGCGGTGTATACGAGTCGTACGGAGCCTTGAAGAAGGACACCGCCGACGCCGTGGTGGAGCTTCTGCGGCCCGTGCGGGAGCGGCACAAGGAACTGGTTGCGGATTCCGCGTATGTGGAGGAGGTGTTGCGGGCCGGGGCTGAGCGGGCGAGGGGGATGGCGAAACCGACGGTCGATGCCGCCTATCGGGCGATCGGGCTGCTGCCTCCCGCGCCGGCGGTGCCCGAGCCGGTGCCGGTGAACGTGGCGCGGTAGGCGCGTGGGCTGGTGGCGAGACGCGAGGCGAAGTGCTGGCGCATCGTGATCTCGCTGCCGAAGCCCGCGCGGCGGGCCACCTCGGGCATGGGCAGGTCGGTGCGTTCGAGGAGCTTCTGCGCGGCGGCGACGCGCTGGTCCAGGAGCCAGCGCAGGGGTGTGGTGCCGGTCGCCGCGGTGAAGTGACGGGCGAACGAACGCGCCGACATGCCCGCCCTGGCGGCCAGGTCGGAGACGGTGAGCGGTTCCTGGAGGTGACGCAGGGCGTATTCACGGACCGTGGCGAGGGCGTCGGCGTCGCGGTCGGCGCGAGGTGTGGGGTGCTCGATGAACTGCGCCTGGCCGCCGGTGCGGAACGGGGCGGTGACCATCGAGCGGGCGATGGTCGCGGCGACTTCCGAGCCGTGGGCCGTGCGGACCAGGTGCAGGCACAGGTCGATGCCGGCCGCGGTGCCCGCGGCGGTCCAGATGTGGTCGTCCTCGATGAAGAGGGCGTCGGGTACGACGGTGACGTGGGGGTGATGGGTTCGCAGGAGGTCGACGAGGTTCCAGTGGGTGATGGCGCGGCGGCCGTCCAGGAGGCCCGCCTGGGCCAGGGTGAAGGCGCCGCCGCACAGGGCCGCGATGGTGATGCCGCGGGTGTGGGCGCGGCGCAGGGCCTCCAGTAGTGGAGGTGGTGCCGGTGTCAGGTGGTCGTCCAGGCCGGGGACGACGATCAGGTCGGTGGCGGTCAGGCGGTTCAGCCAGGCGAGGGTGCGGTCGGGGGTGAGGGTGAGGCCGCCTCGCATGGGGACGGGGTCGGGGGTGGCGGCGACGCGGTGGAGGTCGAAGGGGGGTACGCCGCGGTCGGTGCGGTCGGTGCCCCAGACCTCCGTGATGACGGAGACGTCGAAGGGGCGGATGGCTGGGAAGGAGAGGAGGGCGATGCGTTGGGGGTGGGGGGTGGAGGGCTGTGTGAGGGGTGGGGTGAGGGGTGTTGTGGTGCGGGGTGGGGTGGGAGGTGAGGGGGTGCGGGGTTCTGACACGGTGGCAGTAAACCATCGATCGGTGGCTTTTGTAGGGCTGGGGTGGTGGGGCTCCCGGCGGCAGCATCGTGGGCATGGAGAACGCACTGAACATCGCGGAGAACGCGGCGCTGGTCGTCGTGGACGTACAGAAGGGGTTCGAGGAGGAGGGGTACTGGGGAGCGCGGAACAATCCGGAGGCTGACGACAACATCGCCGCGCTCATCGACGCGTGGCAGGCGACGGGGCGGCCGGTCGTATTCGTACGGCATGACTCGCCGAAGCCGGAGTCGCCGCTGCGGACCGGGTATGTGGGCAACGAGTTCAAGGAGTACGTCGAGCGGCGGCGCGGTAAGGGGGGTGGGGATGAGCTGTTCGTGGCGAAGAGTGTGAACTCGGCGTTCTACGGGACGCCTGATCTGGACGCTTGGCTCAGGGAGGCCGGGGTTTCTCAGATCGTGGTGGCCGGGATTCAGACCAATATGTGTGCGGAGACCACTGCTCGGATGGGTGGGAATCTCGGGTACGAGGTGTTGTTCGCTTATGACGCGACGTACACCTTTGATCTGGTGGGGCCGTTTGGGTGGCGGCGGACGGCTGAGGAGATTGGGCAGGCCTCGGCTGTTTCGTTGCACGGGGGTGGGTTTGCTCGGGTGGTTCGGACGGGGGAGGTTTTGGGGGGTGTGGGGTAGGGGGCGGCCCTTCGGGGTTCCCCAATCCCACCCCTTCCCGGCTGTGTCAATTTGCGGTTCCGCCGCGCGGGGGGGGCTTCGCCCCTGGACCCCCTGGGGGGTGGGTGTCCCCTTCGGGTGGGACGGGCCGCCGCCGAATCGGCGCTCCGCGCCTCGTCCTCAAACGCCGGACGGGCTGAATACTCGCCGGGGCGGGGGCGGTGGGGTTAGGAGTTGTTGCCTGAGGCCAGTTCTCGGCTGCGGTCGCGGGCTGCTTCGAGGGCGGCGATCAGGGCGGCGCGGACTCCGTGGTTTTCGAGTTCGCGGATGGCGTTGATGGTGGTGCCCGCAGGAGAGGTGACGTTCTCGCGGAGCTTGACCGGGTGTTCGCCGCTGTCGCGGAGCATCACCGCCGCGCCGATCGCCGCCTGCACGATGAGGTCGTGAGCCTTGTCGCGCGGGAGGCCGAGGAGGATGCCCGCGTCCGTCATCGCTTCCACCAGGAAGTAGAAGTACGCGGGGCCGGAGCCGGACAGGGCGGTGCACGCGTCCTGTTGGGTCTCCGGGACTCGGAGCGTCTTGCCCACGGCGCCGAAGACGTCCTCCGCGTGGGCCAGGTCCGCGGCCGAGGCGTGGCTGCCGGCGGAGATGACCGACATGCCCTCGTCCACCAGTACCGGGGTGTTCGGCATGACGCGGATGACGGGGGTGTCGTCGGCCAGGCGCTCCTCGATGAACGCCGTGGTGATGCCCGCCGCCGCGCTGATCACGAGCGTGTCGGTGCTGACGTGTGGGGCGAGTTCGGCCAGGAGGGAGGCCATGTCCTGCGGCTTGCAGGCGAGGATCAGGATGTCCGCGCGCTTGGCGGCCTCGGCGTTGGTGAGGGGTTCCACGCCGTAGCGGGTGCGGAGTTCGTCGGCGCGCTCCTGGCGGCGGGCGGTGACCAGGAGGTCCGCGGGGGCTCGGCCGCTGCGGATCATGCCGCTGAGCAGGGCTTCGCCGATCTTGCCGGTGCCGAGGACGGCGACGACCTTCTGGTTCGGCTTGCTCGGCGTCTTCCGCTTGTTCGCGGTGCGCGGCTTGCTCGCGGTCTGCGGCTTGCTCGGCGTGCTCGGCTTGCTCATGGGCGAGGCCCTCCCGGGGTGCGTCGTTCGGGGTCATCCTCGCATCGGGTGGGGGTGGGGTGGGGGGTTGTCCGGTGAGCGGACGGGAGGAAGGGGGGCAGGGAGGGAGGGGGGTGGTGAGCGGGGAGGTATCGGGGGTGGGTGGTGGTTCGGGCTTTAGGGGGTGCGGCGGCGGAGGGTTGCTGCGCCGAGGGTCAGGACCAGGAGGGCGCAGGCCGCGACGATCGCCGTGTCGCGGATGAAGTCGCCCGTGATGTCGGGGTGGCGCAGGACCTCGTTCATGCCGTCGACCGCGTACGACATGGGGAGGACGTTCGAGATCGCCTCCAGGACCGGCTGCATGTTTTCGCGGGGCGTGAACAGGCCGCAGAGGAGCAGCTGCGGGAAGATCACCGCCGGCATGAACTGGACCGCCTGGAACTCGGAGGCCGCGAAGGCCGAGACGAAGAGGCCCAGGGCCGTTCCGAGCAGGGCGTCCAGGAGCGCCACCAGGAGCAGGAGCCACGCGGAGCCCGTCACGTCCAGGCCCAGGGCCCACAGGGCCAGGGCCGTGGCCAGGGCCGACTGGATCACGGCGATGGCGCCGAAGGCCAGTGCGTAGCCCGCGATGAGGTCGCCCTTCGCCAAGGGCATGGCCAGCAGGCGTTCCAGGGTGCCGGAGGTGCGTTCGCGGAGGGTGGCGATCGATGTCACCAGGAACATCGTGATCAGTGGGAAGACGCCCAGGAGGGCCGCGCCGATCGAGTCGAAGGTGCGGGGGCTGCCGTCGAAGACGTAGCGGAGCAGCAGGAGCATCACGCACGGGACGAGGATCATCAGCGCGATGGAGCGGGGGTCGTGGCGGAGTTGGCGTAGGACTCGGGCCGCTGTGGCGAGGGTTCGGTTCGGGTTCATGAGGGCTCCCGGGGGGCGGGGGTTCGAGGGTGGGGGTTTGGGGTTGGTTTTTTTTGGGGGGTTAGGTGGCGTTTGCCTTGTCCACCAGGTGCAGGAAGGCCGCTTCCACCGTTTCCGTGGCTGTGCGGGTGCGCAGGGCCTCGGGGGTGTCGTCCGCGAGGATTTCGCCCTCGCGCATGAGGAGCAGGCGGTGGCAGCGTTCCGCTTCGTCCATGACGTGGGACGACACGAGGATCGTGGTGCCTCTGTCCGTGGCGATGGTGTGGAAGAGGTTCCACAGGTCTCGGCGCAGGACGGGGTCCAGGCCGACTGTGGGCTCGTCGAGGACGAGGAGTTCGGGGGTGCCCAGGAGGGCTACCGCCAGGGATACGCGGTTGCGTTGGCCGCCGGAGAGGTTGGCCGCGAGGGCGTCCGCGTGGGTGGTGAGGTCCACCTCTGTGATGGCTCGGGTTACGTCCTCGTGGCGGCGGGTCGCCGCGGTCGGGCCTGGGGACAGGATCGCGGCGAAGTACTCCAGGTTTTGGCGGACTGTCAGGTCGTCGTAGATCGACGGGTCCTGGGTCACGTAGCCGATTCGGGAGCGGAGGGTGGGGGTGCCTGCCGGGTGGTTCAGGACGTTCAGGGTGCCTGTGACCCTTGCCTGGGTGCCGACGATTGCGCGCATCAGGGTGGACTTGCCGCAGCCTGAGGGGCCCAGGAGGCCGGTGATTTGGCCTCGGGGGACGGTGAAGGTGAGGTCTTTCAGGACTTTTCGGTGGCCTCGGGTGGTGGTGAGGGAGGTGGCTTCGATTGCGGGGGTGGGGGGTGCGGATTGGGGTGCGGTTTGGGGTGGGGCTTCGAGTGGGGTTTGGGGTGGGGGCTCGTTATTCATCATGTGATGATTATGCGGGGTGGAGGGTGGGGGGCGTCAAGGGGTGGGGGCTGTTGTGCGGGGCGGTGGGGGGCCCTGCGGGGCATTCCCCAGTCCCGCCCCTTCCCGAAACCGGGGCTCCGCCCCGGGCCCCGGGGGTGGGTGTCCTGTTGCCGTGGGACGGCCGGGCCCGGTTCGGCCTTCGGCCTCGTCCTCAAACGCCGGACGGGCTGAGATGTGCCAGGGCAAGTCGGGAAGGCGGCCGTGGGACTGGCCTCCGCCGATCGGCGCTTCGCGCCTCGTCCTCAAACGCCGGACGGGCTGAAACTGCCCCGGCGGGGCGTGGGGTGCCCGTCCGGGTACGTGCCCGCGCGGAACTGGGAGTGCCCGCGTGAGCTGGGGATGCCCACGCGGGGCCTGAGATGCCCGCACAGGCTCGGATGCCCGTGCGGGCCGGGGATGCCCCCTACGAGGCTGGGGTGCCCGTACAGGCTGGGGCGCCCATGCAGGGCTGAGGTGCCGGCACAGGCCAGGGGTGCCCATGCAGGACTGGAATGCCCGCACAGGCTCGGATGCCCGTGCGGGCCCAGGGGTGCCCATGCAGGGCTGGGATGCCCGCACAGGGTGGAGTGCCCTTGTAGGGCCTGAGCGTTAGTGGGGAGTGGGGGGTTTGCGTGTGAGGGTGATGTCCAGTGCGTAGGCCTCTTCCACCCACTCGTCGGGGAAGGTCTTGAGCAGGTGGGTTCGTTCGTCCGACAGGATCGGGGCCGAGCGTTCCGGGCCCAGGTCCGCGAAATAGGAGCGGCTGCCCAGGTGGGCCAGGTGGACGGACAGGGGGATTCGGCGGGTCCAGCGCAGGCGGCGGTGGGTCGGGGTCAAGCCCGGGGTCACCGCCTCGATCGCCGCCACCGCGTCGCTGCTGATGCCGCTCGCGTGGTACCCGGGCAGCCGCGCCTTCAGGCGGGCCTCCTGCTCCGCCGCCCACGCGACCTCCGGGTCCGGCGTGTTCCACCACACCGCGAGCGCGCCGCCGGGGCGCAGTACGCGCAGTGCCTCCGGTATCGAGTTCGCCGGGTCCGTCCAGTGGAAGGCCTGGGCGTACGTGATGAAGTCCGCCGACTCGTCCGCCAGCGGCAACGCGTCCCCCACCGCACGCAGCAGCGGGACGTCCGGCAGCGCCGCCCGTAGCTGTGCGCCCATGCCCGGGCCGGGCTCCACCGCGATCACCTGCGCCCCGCGGTCCCGCAGCAGTCGGGTGGCGATGCCCGTGCCCGCACCCACGTCCACCGCCGTGGCCCCCACCAGGGCGCGTTCCGCCAGCTCCTCGATCGTGGTGAAGAGCTCGGGTGGGTAGCTGGGGCGGGCCGCCGCGTACTGGGTCGCCACCGTGTCGAAGGAGAGGGCGAAGGTGCGGGGGCCGCCCGGGGTCGAGCGCGCATCCGGGTTCGGGTTGGAGCTCGGGGTCGGGCCCGCATCCAAGTTCGAGTTCGGGCCTGGGGTCGAGCCCGCATCCAGGCTCGGGTTCGGGTTTGAGCGCGCATCCAGGCTCGGGGTCGCGTGCACGTCCGGGCTCGGGGTCGCGTGCACGTCCGGGCTCGGGGTCGCGTGCACGTCCGGGCTCGGGGTCGAAGTCGGGCGCACGTCCGGGCTCAGGTTCGGGTGGTCCTCAGGGCTCGGCATGGGGTCATCCTTGCCTCCGTGCCCGACCCGTCGCCGGGGTTCCGGGGACTTCGTCCCCGGGGGTCCGCCCCGCTACTTCCGGCGCTTCCGCTTCGACGGGTTCTTCGTCCTGCGCGACGTCCGCTTCTCGTACTGCTCCCGCGCCGTCTCGTACTCCTCCCGGTGCAGCTTCTCGCCGGGGGCCTCCTTCAGGGTGCGGAAGAAGTACGCGAGGAGGGAGCCTACGAAGCCGATCATCATCAGGCTGCGCATCGATGCCACCGACTGCGGGTCGTGGCGCTTGGTGAAGCCCTCCCACGTGCGCCGGAACGCGATCGCGCTGCAGATCGCGAACATGATCACCACGAGGAGGTTCACGAACGCGCCCACCTCCGCGATCTCCAGGCCCTGGTACGCGAAGCGCAGCACGAGGCAGCCCGCGACAGCCGCGGCCAGCGAGCCGACCGCGACGCCCGCGCGGCGCAGGCCGTAGCGGTCCGTGTGGTCGACCCAGCTCGTGCCGAAGAAGCGGATGGCCTCGGGCCGGGGCCCCGGCACGGTGCCCTCGGCCGACGGCGCGGACGATGACTCGGACGACGGCTCGGTCGAAAGCTCGGTACGGGGTTCGTCACCCGGTTCGTCACGCCGTTGGTCACGCGGTTGGTCACTCACGCGTCGATTATCGCCCGGGCAGGCCGCCAGCCCGCTCACCCCCGTCCGACGGATACCCACCAAGCCTGTCCGGCATTTGAGGACGAGGCGCGGAGCGCCGACAGCGGGGGAACGGGGCGCAGCCCCATAGTCCCCCCACGCCGACCACGCCCGGTCAAGGCCCAGGGGCCAGGCCACGCCGAAGACGTCACCCGCCTTGCCTAGCCCACGCCCCCGGCCGCTAGTTTGTGCGGACAGGCATGACGCACGGGGGACGACCGGAACGGAGGTCGAAAGGTGTCGCTCCGCTCAGGGGATCCTGAGGAGATCGGTGGCTACCCGGTCGAGGCCCGCCTCGGCGCGGGCGGCATGGGCACCGTGTTCCTCGGGCGTACGGCGTCGGGGCGACCGGTCGCGATCAAGCTGATCCACCAGCAGTTCGCGGACGACGACGAGTTCCGCATCCGGTTCCGGCAGGAGGTCGCCGCGGCGCGCCGGGTCAGCGGCGCGTTCACCGCCGCGGTCGTCGACGCCGACCCCGAGGGTCCGCACCCGTGGATGGCCACCTCGTACATAGAGGGCCCGACGCTCGCGCAGCGCATCGCGCGCCGCGGGCCGATCGACGGCGCCGAGCTGCGTTCCCTCGCCATCGGGCTCGCCGAGGCGCTGCGCGACATCCACCGCGCCGACGTCGTCCACCGTGACCTGAAGCCCTCCAACGTGGTCCTTTCGCAGGAAGGGCCGCGCGTCATCGACTTCGGCATCTCGCGCGCGGCCGACCAGCAGACGCTGACCATGACGGGGCGCGTGATCGGCACGCCGCCGTTCATGTCGCCGGAGCAGTTGCAGAACCCGCGCGGCGTCGGTCCGTCCTCGGACGTCTTCTCGCTGGCCACACTGCTGGTGTACGCGTCCACGGGGCAGGGGCCCTTCGACGCGGACTCCCCTTATATGACGGCCTACCAGGTCGTCCACGAGCCGCCCGCCCTCGGCGACGTACCGCATGCCCTGCGCACCGCCGTCGAGCCCTGCCTCACCAAGGACCCGGCCGCCCGGCCCTCCGTCGACGAACTCCTCGTCCTGCTGCGCGACCTGCCCGCCGACCTGGAGGTCGTCGCGGGCGGCGGGCGCACCCGGGACGTCCGGACGCAGCATCATCTGTCCCGGGACACGGGCGGGGGGCGTGACACGGGCGGGGGGCGTGACACGGGTGAGGGGCGTGACACCCGCGGGCCGGACGACACCTCCGGGAGCGCCTCCGGGACGGCCTCCGGGGCCGCTTCCGGCGCGGGCACCGGCACAGAGGGAGCCCACCCGGCCCCCTCCCCCACCCGCCCCCGTCGCCGCCGGCGCCCCGTCCTCGCCGCCGTCGCCGCCATCGCTGTCCTCGGCGCGGGCCTCGCCCTCGTCAGCCGGTCCTCGGACGACGGCTCGGACGCCAAGCGGGACGACAAGGGCCGCAACGTGGCCGCGACGAGTCCGGCCCTGCCCGACGGCTTCCGGCCGTGGCGGCAGGACGTACCGGCCGGAACGGCGAAGGTTCCCGACGAGGTGCGCTGTCTGCCGCACGGCGACTCCGTGTACTGCGGGGGCGGCGGCTCCGTCGCCACCCGCGTCCGGGTCGCCGACGGCAAGCGGCTGTGGACCGTGGGCGGGCCGGGCGTTCCGGTCCAGGACACCTCCCTCGCCGGGCTCGCGGGCGGCGGGCGCACCGTCGTCGGCTACCGCTTCGCCGCCGAGGGGGCGGGGCCCGACGAGGTGGTCGCCCTCGACGCCGAGCGCGGCAAGGAGCTGTGGTCCGCGCCGTTCGGCGCCCGGTCCACGTCCGTCGCGGGCCCCGGCGCCGCGGACGCCGCGGTGGTCGGGTCGACCGTGCTGACGGCCGACCCGGACGGCACCCGGATCGAGGGCAGGGACGCCCGTTCCGGCCGGAGTCTGTGGACGGTCCCGTTCCCCGCGGGCAGCCAGTGCGCGCCGCTCGGCGCGGGCGGTCGCGCGTACGTGATGTGCGTGCCGAAGGCGGAGCTCGCCGCCGGTCTCGCGCGGCGGGCCACGGTCCGCGCCGTCGACCCGGTCTCGGGCGAGCCCGGGCGGGCCGTCACCCTGAACGGTCCCGTCCAGCCGCTCGGCGCGCTGGACGGGCGGCTCGTCCTGGTGCGGCAGCGGGCGGGCGAGGAGGTCGGCGTCGTCGTGTACGACGCGGTGCTCCGCCTGGACGCGGCGCGCGGCAAGGTGACGACGGCCCGGCTGGCCAAGGCGTACGGCGGGTCGCCCCTGCTGGTCGGCCACGCGGTGTACTTCACGGAGCAGAGCGGACGGGTCAGCGCGGTCGACGCCGGGTCCGGCCGGCTCAGGTGGGCCCGGCACACGGGTGTCGAGGGCGCGGCGGGGCCGAGCGCCGGGCCGGGCGCGCTGTACTTCGGTTCGAGCGGCGGCCGGGTCGCCGCGCTCGCCCCGCGCGACGGCCGCCGCCTCTGGTCCACCGACCCGAAGATCAACGGTGACGGCGGCCTGCGCACGGGCCCCCGCGTGGCGCTCGCGGGGCGGGTGGCGGTGGTGTCGGGGTCGGGCAACCTGCTGTACGCCTTCGACACGGCGAAGCCGCCGAAGTCGGGCTGAGGGGTTCTGCCCCCGGGGGCTTCGGGGGCGCTCAGAGGTCTTTCCGGCTGCGCTCAGGGGTCTCTCCCCCCGGGACCGGCGTCCCACAGCGAAGCCGCCGAAGCCCGGATCCCCCGGACCTCGGCGGCTTCATGCCGTTGGCGGTCGCCGCGTCTCAGCGATACGACGTACAGCGATACGACGTCCAGCGGTACGACGCCTCAGCAGCGCGGCGCCACGTACCCGTTGCTCCCCGTCCGCACATACGTGTCCGACACATACCGGCCGTTGCCGATCTTGTCCCATATCTTCGATGTGCCGGTCGGGCCCGTGACCGTCTCACCGGGCCGCTGGCAGCTGATGGAGACGCGGCTGCCCGCCTGGACGCGGCCGACCTTGGCGTAGGAAGTGCCCGGGCCCGAGCGGACGTTGACGTCCGCGGCGACGGGGTAGCTCCGGGCCGCCGCGGCCTCGGCGCCGACCTCGGCGATGTCGGTCCCCTCAGGCTCGGCAGCCCCTACTGCCCCAGCCGTCACCGTCAGTTCCTCACTGCTCATCCTGCTACCCCATATCCCCCGTGGAACGGGCGGCGCGGGCCGCCCATGGCATGTACCTCACACCATAGACGCGCCCGCGCATCACACCAGTTGCAGGACAAAGCAGGACAGTCCCCCACCGGCCCCGGCAGGGCGTCAGCCCAGCTTCGACACGTCCCGCACCGCGCCCTTGTCGGCGCTGGTCGCCATCGCCGCGTACGCCCGCAGCGCCTGGGAGACCTTCCGCTCGCGGGACTTGGGGGCGTACACGCCGCCCAGGGCCTCGCGCCGGCGGTCCAGTTCGGCGTCGTCCACGAGCAGCTCGATCGAGCGGTTCGGGATGTCGATGCGGATGCGGTCGCCGTCCTCGACGAGGGCGATCGTGCCGCCGGAGGCCGCCTCGGGGGACGCGTGGCCGATGGACAGGCCCGACGTGCCGCCGGAGAAGCGGCCGTCGGTGACGAGCGCGCAGGCCTTGCCGAGGCCGCGGCCCTTCAGGAAGGACGTGGGGTAGAGCATCTCCTGCATGCCGGGGCCGCCCTTGGGGCCCTCGTAGCGGATGACGACGACGTCGCCCTCGACGACCTTCTTGTTGAGGATCTTCTCGACGGCCTCCTCCTGCGATTCGCAGACGACCGCGGGGCCCTCGAACGTCCAGATCGACTCGTCGACGCCCGCCGTCTTCACGACACAGCCGTCGACCGCCAGATTGCCCTTGAGGACGCCGAGCCCGCCGTCCTGGGAGTAGGCGTGCGCGACGTCGCGGATGCAGCCGTTCGCCGCGTCCGTGTCGAGGGTGTCCCAGCGCTCGGACTGCGAGAAGGCCTCGGCGGAGCGCACGCAGCCGGGGGCCGCGTGCCACAGCTCGACGGCCTCGGCGGACGCGGAGCCGCCGCGGATGTCCCAGGCGTCCAGCCACTCCTTGACGGAGGCGGAGTGGACCGTGTGCACATCCTCGTTGAGCAGCCCGCCCCGGTACAGCTCGCCGAGGATCGCCGGGATGCCGCCCGCGCGGTGCACGTCCTCCATGTAGTACGTCGTGGTCGGCGCGACGTTCGGCGCGACCTTCGCCAGGCACGGGACGCGGCGCGAGACGGCGTCGATGTCGTTCAGGTCGTACCCGGCCTCGGCCTCCTGGGCCGCGGCGAGGAGGTGCAGGATCGTGTTCGTGGAGCCGCCCATGGCGATGTCCAGGGCCATGGCGTTCTCGAAGGCCGCGTGGGTGGCGATGTTGCGCGGCAGGACGGAGGCGTCGTCGCCCTCGTAGTACCGCTTGGTCAGCTCGACGACCGTGGCGCCCGCGCGCTCGTACAGCGCCTTGCGGGCCGTGTGCGTGGCGAGGACCGAGCCGTTGCCCGGCAGGGACAGGCCGATGGCCTCGGTCAGGCAGTTCATGGAGTTGGCGGTGAACATGCCGGAACAGGAGCCGCAGGTCGGGCAGGCGTTCTCCTCGATGCGGAGGATGTCCTCGTCCGAGACGTTCTCGTTGACCGCGTCGCTGATCGCGTTGATCAGGTCGAGTTTTCGGACCGTGCCGTCGACCAGGGTGGTCTTGCCCGCCTCCATGGGGCCGCCGGAGACGAAGACCGTCGGGATGTTCAGGCGCAGGGCCGCCATCAGCATGCCGGGGGTGATCTTGTCGCAGTTGGAGATGCAGATCAGCGCGTCCGCGCAGTGCGCCTCCACCATGTACTCGACGGAGTCGGCGATCAGGTCGCGGGACGGCAGCGAGTACAGCATGCCGCCGTGGCCCATCGCGATGCCGTCGTCCACGGCGATCGTGTTGAACTCGCGCGGGATGCCGCCCGCCTCCCGCACGGCCTCGCTCACGATCCGGCCGACGGGGGCCAGGTGCGTGTGGCCGGGCACGAACTCGGTGAAGGAGTTGGCGACGGCGATGATCGGCTTCCGGCCGATGTCCGCGCCCGGTACCCCGGAGGCCCGCATAAGGGCGCGCGCGCCCGCCATGTTGCGGCCGTGGGTGACTGTGCGGGACCTCAGCTCGGGCATCGTCGCTCGCTCCTCAAGAGTCATGCTTCGGGGCATGTGTGACTACGGCCGAGCGTACGCCGCCGATCCAAGATCCGGACAGGGTGTCCGGATGGCGGGACGGCTGTCTCACTGGCGGGAAGCCCTCGACGTACCGGCTACGGCCCGGTCAGATGCCCCTGCACCACCGGCGCCAGCCGCGCCACGATCTGCTCCACGTCCGCCGACGCCAGCGGCTCGACCTGGATGACGTACCGCAGCATCGCCGTCCCCACCAGCTGCGCCGCCGCAAGATCGGCACGCAGTTCGGCGTCGGGCAGGTCGAGGCGCTCGGCGATGCGGGCCAGGAGCTGGGTGGAGATCAGGCGGCGGAAGACCGCGGCGGCCGTTTCGTTGTTGACGGCGGAGCGGACGATCGCGAGGAGCGGCGTCCGGGTCTTCGGGTCCTCCCAGACACCGAGGATGAAGCGGGCCAAGCGCTCCCCGACGTCGTCGAGCGGGCCCTCGGCGACGGCGGTGGGCGCCGCGAGGGCGGGGGCGAAGGCCACCTCGATGGCGGCGGCGAAGACCTGCTCCTTCGTACCGAAGTAGTGGTGCACGAGGGCCGAGTCCACGCCCGCCGCCTTGGCGATGGAGCGTACGGACGCCTTCTCGTACCCGCGCTCGGAGAACTGTTCGCGGGCCGCGTCCAGGATCACCTCGCGCATGGCGGGGCCCTGCTCGGCCTGGGTGCGGGAGGGGCGGCCCCGGCGCCGGGGCGCGGGGGTGGTGCTCTCGCCGGTCACGATCGCGGCACCTTCACGGCCGACGCCAGGTGCAGGCGTGTGAAGGCGAGCGCCTCGGCGAGGTCGGCCTCGCGCTCGGCGCTGGACATGGCGCGCCGGGTGTTGACCTCGATCACGACGTGGCCGTCGAAGCCGCTGGTCGCGAGGCGTTCGAGGAGTTCGGCGCAGGGCTGGGTGCCGCGTCCGGGCACCAGGTGCTCGTCCTTCGCGGAGCCCTTGCCGTCGGCGAGGTGGACGTGGCCGAGCCGGTCGCCCATGCGGTCGACCATCTGGAGGGCGTCGACGCGGGAGGTCGCGGTGTGCGACAGGTCGATCGTGAAGTGGCGGTAGTCGTCCTTGGTGACGTCCCAGTCGGGGGCGTACGCGAGCATCTCGCGGTCGCGGTACCGCCAGGGGTACATGTTCTCCACGGCGAACCGCACGTCCGTCTCGTCGGCCATGCGCCAGATGCCCTCGACGAAGTCGCGGGCGTAGCCGCGCTGCCAGCGGAACGGCGGGTGCACGACGACCGTCGACGCGTCCAGCTTCTCGGCGGCGGCGCGGGCGCGCTGGAGCTTCACCCAGGGGTCGGTGGACCAGACCCGCTGGGTGATCAGCAGGCAGGGGGCGTGCACGGCGAGGACGGGGATCTGGTGGTAGTCGCTGAGGCGGCGCAGGGCCTCGATGTCCTGGCTGACGGGGTCCGTCCACACCATGACCTCGACGCCGTCGTACCCGAGGCGTGCCGCTATCTCGAAGGCCGTCGCCGTCGACTCCGGGTACACGGAGGCCGTCGACAGGGCGACCTTCGCATCCGGGATGCGCACGACTGGATCCACCACGGGGACAGCGTACGGGGTGCCCCCGGCGGCGGGGCCCGGGTGGTGGGGCTTCGGCCGGGGAGGGCCCGCGTACGTCAACTCGTCGGCAGGTGGTCCAGGCGGCGCAGGATCACGCCCTCCCGCAGCGCCCACGGGCAGACCTCCACGGACTCCACGCCGAAGAGGTCCATCACGCCCTCGGCGACGAGCGCACCGGCGAGCAGCTGTCCGGCCCGCCCCTCGGACACCCCGGGCAGCTCGGCCCGCTCGGCGGCGGTCATGGCGGCGAGCTGCGGCACCCAGTCCTCCAGGGACTTGCGCTTCAGTTCCCGCTGTACGTAGAGGCCCTCCGTGGACCGCGCGGCGCCCGCGAGCCGGGCCAGCTGCTTGAACGTCTTCGAGGTCGCGACGACGTGGTCGGGGCTGCCGAAGCGGCTGAACTCGCCGACGGTGCGGGCGATCTGGGCGCGGACGTGACGGCGCAGGGCGCGCACGTCGGCCGGGTCGGCCGGGTCGCTGGGCAGCCAGGCGGCGGTCAGGCGTCCGGCGCCGAGCGGCAGGCTGGCCGCGGCGTCGGGCTCCTCGTCGATGCCGTACGCGATCTCCAGGGAGCCGCCGCCGATGTCGAGGACGAGGAGCTTGCCCGCGGACCAGCCGAACCAGCGGCGGGCGGCGAGGAAGGTCAGCCGCGCCTCCTCCGTGCCGGTGAGGACCTGCAGGTCGACGCCGGTCTCGGCGCGGACGCGGGCGAGCACGTCGTCGGCGTTGGTCGCCTCCCGTACGGCCGAGGTGGCGAACGGAAGGAGGTCTTCGACGCCCTTGTCCTCCGCGGCCTGGAGAGCGTCACGCAGCGTGGCGACGAGCAGATCGACGCCTTCGGGGCCGATGGCACCCGCCTCGTCGAGGAGTTGGGCAAGCCGCAGGTCGGCCTTGTGGGAGTGCGCGGGCAGCGGTCGCGCGCCGGGGTGGGCGTCCACCACCAGCAGATGCACCGTGTTCGAACCCACGTCGAGGACACCGAGTCTCATGTACGGAACGCTACTGCGCCCGGGGCCGCTCTCGGCGTCCGGGCGGGCGTGACTGGTCTCCGCGGGCACACGGGCGCGCATACCCTGGAGACGTGCCAAAGACGAAAAAGGCGAAGTCCGACAAATCGAAGTCGTCGCAGTCATCGGAGTCCTCGAAGTCGGAGAAGGCCGAGCGGGCCGAGAAGACAGCCAAGGCCGAGAAGGCCGAGCGGAAGGCCAAGGAGGCCAGGAAGGCCGAGAAGGCGAAGAAGGCCGGGAAGGCCGCGAAGGCCGCCGGGGCCGGGACCTCCGGAGCCGGCGCGGTCCAGGACGAGCAGGGTCTGGACTTCGCGCGCGCCTGGGTGGAGTTCCCCGACCCGGCGGACGACGAGCAGGTCTTCCGCTGCGACCTGACCTGGCTCACCTCCCGCTGGAACTGCGTCTTCGGCAGCGGCTGCCAGGGCATCAAGGCCGGCCGCGCCGACGACGGCTGCTGCACTCTGGGTGCCCATTTCTCCGACGAGGACGACGAAAAGCGGGTCGCGGGTTACGTGGCGCGGCTCACGCCGGACATCTGGCAGCACCACGACGTGGGCACCGCGTCGGGCTGGGTCTCTCAGGACGAGGACGGCGAGCGCCAGACCCGGCCGTACAACGGCTCGTGCATCTTCCAGAACCGGCCCGGGTTCGCGGGCGGCGCGGGCTGCTCGCTGCACATCCTGGCGTTGAAGGAGGGGCGCGAGCCGCTGGAGACGAAGCCGGATGTCTGCTGGCAGCTGCCGGTGCGCAGGACCTTCGAGTGGATCGAGCGGCCCGACGACACGAAGGTCCTTCAGGTGTCCATCGGGGAGTACGACCGCCGGGGCTGGGGCCCCGGAGGCCACGATCTGCACTGGTGGTGCACGTCGGCGACCTCGGCGCACGGTGCGGGTGACCCGGTGTACGTGTCCTATCGGCCCGAGCTGATCGAGCTCATGGGTAAGGCGGGGTACGACCAGCTGGTCGAGCTGTGTGAGGCGCGGCTTGCCTCTCAGCTGCCCATGGTCGCTCCGCATCCTGCGGATCCGGTGGGTACGCCGACTCGCCGTTGAGCGATTCGCCGGGGGGGGCGGGTGCGGGTAGTCGGTGGCTGGTCGCGCCCACGCGGCGGAGCCGCAAGATGTCACAGCCCCGCGCCCCTTCGGGGCACTCCCCCCTCCGTTGCGCTCAGCCCTGGCCCGGGTCGCCGCCCGGTGGGGGTGTCGTCGGGGCCGGGTCCGTGGGGGTCGGGGAAGGGTCCGGGGGCGCCGAGGTGGTCGGAGTGGGGTCCGGGTCGGGTTGTGTGGGTGTGGGGTTGCCCTGGGTGGGGGTCGGGTCCGGGTCGGACGGGCCCGGGCGGGTTGCCGTCGGGCGGGGGCCCGGGTTGCCGGGGCGGTTCGGCGTGGTGGGACTGCCGTAGCCCTCGATGGAGATGACGGCTCCGGTGGGGGCGATGGTGACGCGGGCGCTCCAGTGCCCTGCGGGCTCGCGGTCGTCGTCCACGTACACCCTGATCGTCACGGACTCGCCGGGCGAGAGCGTCCCCGAGGACTGGCTGAGGGCGAGCCAGGACGCCCCGGTGCTCGCCGACCAGCGGACCGGTGAACTGCCGCCGCCCGTCAGCGTGATGAGCGTGACACCGCCGTGCGAGCGGGCCTGGACGCCGATGCGTCCGGCGCCGGGTCCTGAGCCCGCGGGTCCGCCGGGGCTGATGACCTCCACGGAGACACCGGGGCCGCCGCGGCCGTCGCGGAAGCGGTCGGGGGTGGTGCGGGCGTTGCCCGCGTTCTCGTAGTCCTCCCGGCCCCGGGGGCCGCGCCCGCCGGGCCCGTCGTCGGCCTCGGCGGCGCTCGCGGAGCGGCCGTCGCGGCCCTCGCCGGTGAGGGGCGCGCCGCGGTAGGCCGCCCAGAGGGCGAGGACGGGGGCGGCGACGACGGTGGCGACGACCGTGGTGGTGACGGCACGCGCGCGCAGGCGTTCACGGCGGGCGGCGTGGTCCTTGGGGTCCATCGGGAAGCCGCGCCGGTCGAAGCGGGGGCCGCCGCCGCGGGTCCTGTTCTTGGCGCGCGGGGTGTGGGCCATGGCGTGGTGCAGGGCCGCGCGCGGGGCGGAGACGACGGGCAGCGCGGCCGGGGTGACGGCGGTGCCGGGCCAGGCGCTCGAGCCCGTGCGTTCGGCGGTGCGGCGGCACTGCGGACAGTCGTCGACGTGCCGGACGAGCTCGCGGCGCAGGGCGGTGCCGAGCAGGACCTGGTTGTCGCCGGTGAGGCGGGCCACGATCGGACAGGTGCCGGTCTCGACGACGGCGAGGGCCGCGCGGGTGCGCTCCACCTCGCAGGCGGCGGAGGCCAGCAGGTCACGGGCGGCGGCCGGGTCGAGGCCGAGGACGGCGGCGACCTCCTTGGCCGAGAGCCGGTGCCGGACGGCGAGCTCCAGGGCCTCGCGCTGCTCGGGCGTGGTCCCGGCGGCCTCGGGCCAGGCGAGCTGGGCCAGTTCGCGGCGGCGGGCGCGGGCGGTCTCGTCCACGGGGGCGGCGGGGGCCGCCGGGGCTCCGGGGGCGGCGGGGGCCTGGGCGGCGGACCCGACGGCCTGGGCGGCGGGCGACGCGGGGCCCTGCGCCGCGGCGGACGCGCTCGCTCCGGCCTGGTCGCCCCCGGCCGAACCGCCCCCGGACGGCGCTCCGTGGCGGCCGCGCTGCTTGGCCTCGGCGAGGGCGCGCAGGCACATCCAGCGGGCGAGCGCGTACAGCCACGCACGGGTGTCGCCGTCGGGCCGGGCGCCGCGCCGCTCGGCCAGCACGAGGACGTCGCCGAGCGCGGCGGTCGCCGCGTCGTGGTCGCACAGCACCGACAGGCAGTACGTGAACAGGCCGTCCAGGAACGGTTCGTAGTGCGCGGGTGGCGACTGGGCGACCGTGCGCGGCACCACACGCTTGCGGGCGCCCGGATGCGCCCGGTGCGCGCCGGTGGTGTACGTGGGGGTTTCCGGGCTGCTGCTCATCACCCGTGCGAAGTTAGGCGCATGATGCAGGCGCCTTCCTCCCCCTTCAGCACATTTAATCCTTACGGGTGAACAGATCCCTCAAAAGGGGACAGGAAGCCACGATTCCGTTGCCTGTTCGAGAGGTAAGGAGTCTGGGTGACCTGCGGCGCCCGGAGCCGTCGGCGGGCTGTCGGCGGGCTGCCGGCTGGCACGGCCCACGCTGCTGGCCGGTGCCGCCTGCGATGTCAGTGGTGGCGGCTACGGTTCGTGCATGGCTGCCCGTACGAAATCCAGTAAGGACCGGCCGTCCTACCGCTGCACCGAGTGCGGCTGGCAGACGGCCAAGTGGCTCGGCCGCTGCCCCGAGTGCCAGGCGTGGGGCACGGTCGAGGAGTACGGCGCGCCCGCGGTGCGCACGACGACGCCAGGCCGTGTCACCTCCTCCGCGGTGCCCATCGGCGAGGTCGACGTCCGCCGCGCCACCGCCCGCTCCACCGGCGTGCCCGAGCTGGACCGCGTCCTCGGCGGCGGCCTGGTGCCGGGCGCCGTGGTGCTGCTCGCGGGCGAGCCGGGCGTCGGCAAGTCCACGCTGCTGCTCGACGTCGCGGCGAAGGCGGCCACGGACGACCACCGCACGCTCTACGTCACCGGTGAGGAGTCGGCCAGCCAGGTCCGCCTGCGCGCCGACCGCATCAGCGCCATCGCGGACCACCTGTACCTGGCCGCGGAGACCGATCTGGCCGCCGTCCTCGGCCACTTGGACGCGGTCAAGCCCTCGCTGCTGATCCTGGACTCGGTGCAGACGGTCGCCTCGCCGGAGATCGACGGCGCGCCCGGCGGCATGGCGCAGGTCCGTGAGGTCGCGGGCGCCCTGATCCGCGCGTCCAAGGAACGCGGCATGTCCACGCTCCTGGTCGGCCACGTCACCAAGGACGGCGCCATCGCGGGCCCGCGCCTCCTGGAGCACCTGGTCGACGTGGTGCTGCACTTCGAGGGCGACCGGCACGCCCGCCTGCGCCTGGTCCGCGGCGTGAAGAACCGGTACGGGACGACGGACGAGGTCGGCTGCTTCGAGCTGCACGACGAGGGCATCACCGGCCTGGCCGACCCCTCCGGCCTGTTCCTGACCCGCCGCGACGAGCCGGTCCCCGGCACCTGTCTGACGGTGACCCTGGAGGGCCGCCGCCCTCTGGTCGCCGAGGTGCAGGCGCTCACCGTCGACTCGCAGATCCCCTCGCCGCGCCGCACCACGTCCGGCCTGGAGACGTCCCGCGTGTCGATGATGCTGGCGGTCCTGGAGCAGCGCGGCCGCATCAGCGCCCTCGGCAAGCGCGACATCTACAGCGCCACGGTCGGCGGCGTGAAGCTGTCGGAGCCCGCCGCCGACCTCGCCGTGGCGCTCGCCCTCGCCAGCGCCGCGAGCGACACTCCGCTGCCGAAGAACCTCGTCGCGATCGGCGAGGTCGGTCTCGCGGGCGAGGTCAGACGGGTCACCGGCGTGCAGCGCAGACTGGCCGAGGCGCACCGTCTGGGCTTCACGCACGCGCTCGTGCCGGCCGATCCGGGCAAGGTCCCGCCCGGTATGAAGGTCACCGAAGTCGCCGACATGGGCGACGCGCTGCGCGTCCTTCCGAGATCGCGTCGTCAAGAGGCCCCACGCCAGGAGCAGGAGCGCCGGTAGACTTTGCCCTGGTCTCGCCCATCCGTACGAAGCAAGGCGCGTCGAAGGCGTGTGGGGGAGGGCTTGGACAACCTGCGACCGGAGGAGTGCAGTGGCAGCCAACGACCGGGCAGCGGTTCCCGGCAAGCCCGGTGGAGGCTCCGGTGCCGACGGGTTGATGCGCGCCTCCCTGAGCGCGGTCGCGCCGGGCACGGCCCTGCGCGACGGCCTGGAGCGGATCCTCAGAGGCAACACGGGCGGGCTCATCGTGCTCGGCTCGGACAAGACCGTCGAGTCGATGTGCACGGGCGGCTTCGTCCTCGACGTCGAGTTCACCGCCACGCGCCTGCGTGAGCTGTGCAAGCTCGACGGCGGCATCGTGCTCGACAAGGACATCACGAAGATCCTGCGTGCGGGCGTGCAGTTGGTCCCGGACCCGACCATCCCCACGGAGGAGACGGGCACCCGGCACCGCACGGCGGACCGGGTCAGCAAGCAGGTCGGCTTCCCCGTCGTGTCGGTCTCGCAGTCGATGCGCCTGATCGCGCTCTACGTGGACGGCCAGCGCCGCGTCCTGGAGGACTCGGCGGCGATCCTGTCACGTGCCAACCAGGCCCTCGCCACCCTGGAGCGGTACAAGCTCCGCCTCGACGAGGTCGCGGGCACGCTGTCCGCCCTGGAGATCGAGGACTTGGTGACGGTCCGGGACGTCACCGCGGTCGCCCAGCGCCTGGAGATGGTGCGGCGCATCGCCAAGGAGATCGCCGAGTACGTGGTCGAACTGGGCACGGACGGCCGCCTCCTGACCCTCCAGCTCGACGAGCTGATCGCGGGCGTGGAGCCCGAGCGCGAGCTGGTCGTGCGGGACTACGTGCCGGAGCCCACCGCCAAGCGTTCGCGCACCGTGGACGAGGCGCTGGCCGAGCTGGACTCCCTCACCCACGCCGAGCTGCTCGAACTGCCCACAGTGGCACGGGCGTTGGGGTACACGGGCTCGCCCGAGACCCTCGACTCCGCGGTGTCGCCGCGCGGCTTCCGGCTGCTCGCGAAGGTGCCCCGGCTGCCCGGCGCCATCATCGACCGGCTCGTCGAGCACTTCGGCGGCCTGCAGAAGCTGCTCGCCGCGAGCGTGGACGACCTCCAGACGGTGGACGGCGTCGGCGAGGCGCGGGCGCGGAGCGTCCGCGAGGGGCTCTCGCGGCTGGCGGAGTCGTCGATCCTCGAGCGGTACGTGTAGCCGTCCGGCCCGGTTCGCGGCGGGCCCCGGCCCGCACCCGCGGGCGGAAGGCACCCACGGGTGGGGGGAGCTCCGCCCTAGGTTCTGTCCGGCGGATCATGGTCGGAGCCAGAGTCTGATTGCTGCGGTGGTGACGGTGCCGTGGAAGACGTAGGCCCTCTTGTCGTACCG
>NZ_JBHXTE010000083.1:0-19408 GCF_042677545.1 Streptomyces sp. NPDC127108
GGTCGGGGCGGCGGCGGCCGTGGTGGGCACCGCCGGGATCGCGCGGAGCGTGGTGCGCCAGCGCTGGTTGCCGAAGGTCCCCGCGGTGCTCGTCGCGGTGGTCGCGGCGATCGCCGCGACCACCGCTTTCGACCTGGGGGAGCACGGGGTCTCCCTGGTCGGCGAGTTGCCCGAGGGGCTGCCCCCGCTGACGGTCCCCGACGTGCGCCTCGACGACCTCGCACCCCTGGCCGCCGGAGCGTTCGGCATCGCCGTCGTGTCCCTCGCGGACACCATCTCCAACGCCTCCGCCTTCGCCGCCCGCACCGGCCAGGAGGTGCGCGGCAACCAGGAGATGGCCGGGGTCGGCGCGGCGAACCTGGCCGCCGGGCTCTTCCAGGGCTTCCCGGTCAGCACGAGCGGGTCGCGCACGGCCGTGGCCGAGCGGGCGGGGGCGAGGACGCAGCTGACCGGCGTCGTCGGCGCGGCCCTGATCATCCTCATGCTGGTGCTCGTGCCCGGCCTGTTCCGCCATCTGCCCCAGCCCGTCCTCGCGGCGGTCGTCATCACCGCCTCCCTGTCCCTCGCCGACATTCCCGGGACCGTGCGGCTGTGGCGGCAGCGCAAGGCGGAGTTCCTGCTGTCGATCGCGGCGTTCCTGGGGGTCGCCCTGCTCGGCGTGCTGCCCGGGATCGGCCTGGCGGTCGCCCTGTCCGTCCTGAACGTCTTCCGGCGGGCGTGGTGGCCCTACGACACGGTCCTCGGTCGGGTGCGGGGCATCGAGGGCTACCACGACGTCCGCTCCTACCCCGAGGCCGAGCACGTGCCCGGCCTCGTGATCTACCGCTTCGACGCCCCGCTGTTCTTCGCCAACGCCAAGACGTTCCGCGACGAGGTGCTGCGGCTCGCCCGCTCGGACCCGCGGCCGCGGTGGATCGTGCTCGCGGCCGAACCGATGACCGACGTGGACACCACGGCCGCGGACGTGCTCGAAGAACTCGACGAGGCCCTGAACGCCCGCGGTGTCCACCTCGTCTTCGCCGAACTCAAGGACCCCGTACGGCACAAGATCGAGCGGTACGGACTGACGCGCACCATCGACCCGGACCACTTCTTTCCCACTCTCGAGTCCGCCGTCGCCGCGTTCCGGGCTCAGTAGGCGAGGAACCTGTGTTTGGCATGCTCGAACTCCGCCTGGGACAGGGCTCCCGACCGGTGCAGTTCCGCGAGCCGTTCGAGTTCCCGGACGTCGCCGCTGGTCGACGACGTGGCCACCGGGTACGGGCCGAGGTCGGACGCGCCCTGGTAGCCGCGGCGGCCGGTGCGGCGGCTGATCCCCTTGCCCTGCACGATGAGATAGATGGCCACGCCGAGGAGCGGCACCACGAGCACGAACAGCAGCCAGGCCGCCTTGGCCAGACCACTGAGGTCCTCGTTGCGGAAGATGTCCACGATGACGTGGAAAACGATGAGGAACCACATGATCCACAAGAAGAAGATCAGCATGGTCCAGAAGATGCCGAGCATCGGGTAGTCGTCCACAGCACACCTCCAGTCGATCCGATGGCGACACCCTCGCGGACGGCTCACCGCCCCGTATCACCCCTGGAAGGTGATCCGCGCTCACGGGGGGAGGCCGCCGGATGAAGAACATGTCCCCGGCTCCGGCGCACCCCCGGTCGCACGAGCACCCCGGCGCGGACTGCGCCGGGGCGGTGTACGGCTCCCTGCTCGCCGCCTCGGTGGTGGCCACCGCGGGCAGCGTCGGCGACTACCCCCGCCTGCGGCTCGTGCTCCTTCTCGTCGTCACGGGCCTGGTGTTCTGGGCCGCGCACGTCTACGCGCACCTGGTCGGCGAGCGGGCCGCCGGAGAGCCCGGGGGGCGGCGCGCGGTGCGGTCGGCCGCCGTGCGCGAGTGGCCGATCGTCCAGGCCGCCGCGCTGCCCGCGGCCGCCGTCGCCGTCTGCGCGCTGCTCGGCGTGGACACGCGTGCCACGGGCTGGGTCGCCCTCGGCACCGCCGTGGCCCAGCAGGTGGCCTGGGCCTCCGTCGGCGCGGCGCGCGCCGGTGCCACGCGCCCTCGGCTCCTCGCCGAAGCGGTCGTCCACCTGGCACTCGGCCTTGTCCTCGTCGCCGTCAAGGCCCTGGTGGCGCACTGAACTTGGGCGCGGGGAGCGGGGCACGGCCCCCGGCGCGTCACCCGTGGCAGGCGACGCGCGCCGCCCGGGCGGGCGCGATGGTGCGCGGTCAGGACTTCCCCGCTGCGAGAGGGCACCGTCATGGCGAGCGCCCGCACCGCCCGGTCGCTGACGGGCCGCGTCGTTCATCAGCTCGTGCACGTCAACATCCTGGACACCGCGACCCGGCTCGCGGCCCAGGCGTTCCTGGCCGCGCTCCCGATGCTGATCGCGGTCGCCTCCTTCTGCCCGCGCCCCGTTCGGCGGGAACTCCTGCGCTCCCTGCGTGCCACGTTCGCCGGCGGCGGATCCCTCGGCACACCGGTCGACGAGGTGTTCGCGGGCGCGCAGCGCACCCACTACAGCTGGGGCGCGGCCAGCGTGCTGATCGCGCTGCTGTCCGCCACGGCCTTCACCCGGGCCCTGCAGCGGCTGTGCGAGCGCACCTGGCACCTGCCCCGGGCGGACGTGCGGGTCATGGTGTGGCGCTGGGCGTGCTGGCTCGTCGTCTGGGTCGTCATCCTCGTCCTGCGCGGGGCGATGCACGCGGCGTTCGGGGCGGGCCCGGCCGCCGGCGTGGCACTGGAGCTGACCGCCGCCGTCCTGCTGTGGTGGTGGAGCCAGCACCTGCTGCTCGCCGGACGCGTGGCCTGGCTGCCGCTGCTGCCGGGAGCGCTGCTCACCGGCGTGGGCGTGGTCGTGTTCTCCGGGGTCTCCGCGCTGTGGCTGCCGCGCGCGCTGGAGCACGGAGTCGAGCGGTACGGGGCGCTCGGCTCCGTCTTCACCCTGCTCTCCTGGCTGATCGTCTTCTTCGTCGTCGTGGTGCTCGGCACCGCCGTCGGATACGTGCTCGCCCACGACGAGTCCGTCCGGCGCCGGCTGGGGGCGCCGGACCCGCCCTCAGGCTGACACCGCGGTGATCCGCCCGTCCCGCTCCGCCTCGACCAGCGCCCGGTGGTCGCGCTCGTTCTGGTCGGCGTAGGCCTCGGCGAACCGCGCCACCGCCCGGTCGAAGGAGTCGGACTGCCCGAGGTACGCGGCGACGGCGATGCGGTCGCCGGAGCGTGCGTGGGCGCGTGCCAGCGTCGTTCCGCACAGCCTGCCGAACAGCCGCATGACGTCCGGCGCCATGGTGTCCGCCTTGGGGATCGCCTTCCAGTCACGCAACTGGCGTACGTAGAAGTCGCGTTGCCGCCCGTCCAGGCCCGTCACCCGCTCCCATCCCAGGAACATGTCGGACGTGGCCTGCATCAGCCGCTGCCCGGCGACCACCCGTTCGCCCTGGTGCGCGTACCCGCTCGGTTCGGTGAAGTCCGCGAGCGCCGAGTCCTGCGCCTCCTTCGCCTGCAGGAAGAGGGGGTCCCGGTCGTCCCGGCCGAGCAGCAGGATGATCCAGCAACGAGTGCCGACGCTGCCGACGCCCACCACCTTGCGGGCCATGTCGACCACGCGGTACTGGCCGAGCAGCGTCCTGCGGTCCGCCGCGAGGCTGTGCCCGTAGCCCTCGACGAGGGCCCGCAACTGCCCCTCAAGGCGCTCCCGTTCGACGTCGGGCATCAGCTCGTCCAAGGGGGTCACCAGCGGCGGGTCCGGAGTGATGCGCACCTCGCCGCCGACCACGTGGGACAGCCTGTCGAGGGCCTGGAGGTGATCGCGGGTGCGCGCCTTGTCGAGCGTCCGCGACAGCCGCCGCGCCGTCCGCGGCCGCAACTCGTCGGCGAGCACGTCGTACAGCTCGTCCGCGTCGATCCGGCTGTACCACACGTCCACGTTGCGCATCCCGGCGAAGTCGGCCATCGCCTCGCGGTACCCGCGCGCCGTCTCGCGGACCACACCCGCCCGCTCCCGCCCGCTGAACCCGTTGCCGCGGCCCGCGATCACCAGGCTCGTGCACAGCCGCTTGACGTCCCACTCCCACGGTCCCGGGTGGGTCTCGTCGAAGTCGTTGATGTCGAACATCAGATGCCGCTCCGGGGAGGCGAGCAACCGGAAGTTCAGCATGTGCGCGTCCCCGCACAGCTGGGCCCTGATGCCGCTCGCCGGTGTACCGGCCAGATCCTGCGCCATGAGCGCGGCCGCCCCGCGGAAGAAGCGGAAGGGCGACTCCAGCATCCGCCCGTACCGGATCGGCACCAGCTCCGGGACCCGGCTCGCCGACTGCCGCTCGATCACCTCGACCGGGTCCGGCCGGTCCGCTCCCGGTGCGAACTCCGCGTGGCTCGACCGCGGGACGAGCGTGCGCGCGGCCCTTCCGCGCGCGGCCCGTTCCTCCGGAGTGGCGTGCGCGTGCTTGGTTTCGGACATGAGGGCCTCCCTCCAGGAGGGCCACGATGAGGCCGCGCGGGCCCGATGGAGTCACCCCCGCGGTGTGAGAACGGGCCCGGTCCCGCGTCCGGCGTGCCCCGGGTCCGCGCCCGGCGTGCGGATCACCTTCCGGGGGTGATGCGGGACCGGACACCGGCCTGCACCGTGAACCCATGAAACCGACGATGCGGGGGCGGCGATGGCTGGCGCGCGTGTCGCTGGCCGCGGCCGCCGGAGTGGTCCTGGTTCCAGCCGTGTTCGCGGGAATGCGGACCTTCGGGCTTCTGGCCGTCGGCCTCGCCGGTCTCGCGCTCACCGCCGCCGCGATCTGGTGGGGCCTGAGCCAGCGGGGTCTGCTGCGGCTGCTCGCCCTGCTGCTCGCCCTGGCGGCCCCGCTGTGGGTCCTCGTGGAGTACGCCAGGGCCGACCTGGTGTGGGTCGCCGTTGTGGCGGTCGCGCTCTGGCTGGCCGCGCTCGGCGCCGGGCGGGCCGCCGTCGCCCGGCACGACGAGCCGGATCTGATGCCCGAACATCCGGCACCCGAGGTCCAGCACCCCGTGCTGATCATGAATCCCCGCTCCGGCGGCGGCAAGGTGCGCCGGTTCGCCCTGCGCGAGAAGGCCGAGACCCTGGGTGCGGAGGTCCTGCTCCTGGAGTGGCGGGGCGAGACGGACGTGGCGGAGATGGCGCGCAAGGCCGCGGCCGAGGGCGCCGATCTCCTCGGGGTCGCGGGCGGCGACGGCACCCAGGCACTGGTCGCCGATGTCGCCGCCGACCTGCGGCTCCCCTTCCTGGTGATCCCGGCCGGTACGCGCAACCACTTCGCGCTCGACCTCGGCCTGGACCGTGACGACCCGTCGAAGGCCCTCGACGCCCTGTGCGACGGCGTGGAGCTGCACGTCGACATCGGCAGGGCGGGCGGCCGTCCGTTCGTGAACAACGTGTCGTTCGGCGCCTACGCGGAGGTCGTCCAGAGCCCCGCGTACCGCGACGGCAAGACCCGCACCACCCTCGAACTCCTCCCCGACCTGCTCCTCGGCCACAAGGGCGCGTACCTCACCGCCCGTGCCGATGACACCACCTTCTCCGGGCCGCAGGCCCTGTTGGTGAGCAACAACTCCTACGGCACCGGTGACATCGCCGGACTGGGGCGCCGCGCCCGCATGGACGACGGCGTGCTCGGGTGCGTCGGCGTCAACGTGACCAGCGCCGCGCATGCCGCCGGGCTGCTGCGGGGGCGGCGCGCCGCGGGCCTGACGCGGGCGACGGCGACGGCGGTGGTGGTCGACGCGGACCAGGAGCGGATCCCGGTCGGGGTCGACGGTGAGGCGCTGGTGCTGCGCACCCCGGTCCGCTGCGAGCTGCGGCCGCGGGCCCTGCGGGTGCTCGTACCGCGACAGCGGCCGGGCCTCCGCAAGGCCCGGCCGCCGGTCGACTGGCGGCTCGTCGGCAGACTGGCCCTGGCGTCGGCGCACACCCTGAAGCAGGCGCCGCCTCGCTGAGCCGGTTCTGCCCACCGCCCTGGCGGACCTACATCGGCGCTCCGTACACCTTGTGCGCCACCGGCCGCCCGTACATGGCGAGGGACCAGATCACCAGCACGTCGAGCGCGATGATGATCGCCGACCACACGGGGGCGTACGGAGTGAAGAAGAAGTTCTCCAGCGCGCTGAGACCCGCGACCGCCATACCGACGGCACGCGCCCACATGCGGCCGCTGAACATCGTGAAAGCGGCCGCGAGGATCACGACGCCGGAGATCAGGTGGAACCAGCCCCACGCCGTGATGTCGAACTCGTAGATGTAGTTGTTCAGGGTCACGTAGTAGTCGTCGTCGATGATCGCCGCCAGTCCTACGATCGCGTGGTAGGAACCGATGATCGCCAGGACACACACGGCGAACACCACGCCGCCGAGCGCGAGCGGCCGCACACGCGAGGACTCCGACTCCGGTGCGTTGTGCCGGGTCTGACCCGGCGAAGTCTGTTCGGCCATGTCTGGACCTCCACTTCGGTGAGCCGGAGCATGGTCCCTCGCCGCCGGTTCCGGTTCACCCGCAGCGGATGAGTCTGGGGAGCGGGCGGGCCGCTGTCACCCCGACGGGGTGAGGCGGTCCGCGCCCGCTCCGGAAGAATGAGCCGTGTCAGCGACGCCGGTGCGGAGGTGACGCCATGAACGGGGCGCAATCGGGCCCGGGGAGCGACCGGCCCGGGGTGCCGTCCGGCAGTGGCGACTTCGAGATCCGGGTCCGGGGCCGGATCGGCGAGCGCTTCCGGTCCGCCTTCGGTGAGGTGACGGTGCGGCTGCGGCCCGCCGAGACGGTGCTGTACGGCGTCGACCTCGACCAGAGCGCCCTGTACGGCATCCTCGACCGCATCCAGGCGCTCGGACTCGAACTGCTCGAAGTGCGTCGACTGCCCTGAGGGGACGGCTGGTTCGGGAGGGGCCGGGAGTGGCGGACAGCCCATATAAATGGACCGTAAAGCCCCTTCCCGGCGCCGCCCGGAGTGCGCAATTTGGGTGTGTACCGTCTGCCGACAGGAGGTGGCGGACATGCCTGTGCTGTCCCGCACCCAAGAGAGCCGCCGACACCCGCGTTCCCGCCCAGGGGACCCGTGTTGCGCGTCCACGCTGTACGGGCAGTTGCGCGGTCTCGGACGTGACTCGGACGAAGAGGAGACGGCGGCCGTCACCTGCCTGATGTGGCTCGCCGACGTCCTGGTGCGCATCGCGGAGGACCTGGACGATCCGGGCTGCGCGGGCGCACTGGTCGAGGAGGCGTCGGCCGTGCTTGCCTCGCTGCCCCACAACGGCCGGACCGGGACGGATCCCGGTCCGGTGCCGTCCGCGGAACCGTTGACGGAGCGTGAACTGATGGTGCTCCAGCGCCTTCAGGACGACCTGTCGCTGCGGCGGATCGCCGACGACCTCTTCATCTCCCACAACACCGTCAAGAGCCACGCCCGCGCGCTGTACCGCAAGCTCGGGGCGCACTCACGGCCCGAAGCGCTCGGCCGCGCGCGGGCGTTGGGGCTCCTGTAGGGGCAGCCCTCGTCTCCGGCGTCTCCGGAGCGACGAGGGGCGCTCAGGTGCGGGTCGCGCCCGCCTTGGGCGGTTCGAACCCGGTCGGGCGGAGCAGCTGCAGTTCGACGGCTCGCCGGATCGCGGCGGATCGCCGGGTCACCGCCAGCTTGCGGTAGACGCTCTTGAGATGGGTCTTGACCGTGTTCACGGAGAGATAGATGTCCTCCGCGATCTCCTCGGTCGTCATCATCTGCGCCAGCCGCTCCAGCACGTCGCGCTCCCGCGGGCTGAGTTGCTCGACCGGGGGCGCGGGGGCGAGGTCGTGGCCGGGCACGGGGCGCCGCACCCGCCCGCAGGGCGTGCTGAGACAGACCGCGCAGGCCCGTTCCACGGGTTGCCTGAGCCCCGGGGGCAGCCAGGACGAGGTGGCGGCGACGAGGGCGTCGGGGACCCGTGTCAGCCCGCGTTCGGCCGCGGTGAGGAGCCCGGCGACGAGGTCGGCGACCCCTGAGGTGAAGGTGTCGGGCCGCCCCCGCAGCGCCGCCCGCGCCTGGGCCAAATGGCGGCGCGCGGGGCCCGGTTCGCCGCGTGCGAGGTCCACCCAGGCGCGCACGGCGAGCTGGGTGCTCCTGGACCGCGCGGACGGGGTCCAGGCGGGCAGCGGCGGCCGGTCCGCGTGCGCGGCGAACTCGCCGGCGGCGCGGAACCGTCCGCGCAGCGCTTCGAGCAGCGCGAGCTCGACCAGGCCGTCCCGGCGCAGGACGCCGTTCCCCGCTGCCCCCGCCGCCTTCAGGCAGCCGGTGAGAGCGGCCTCCGCGGCCTTCGGTGAGCCGCTGCGCAGCGCGGCACGGCCCCGCACGATCAGGGTGAGCGCCTTGATCTCCGGACGGTCCGCCAGGGCCTCGGGCGGCAGCAGGGCGATGAGGGCGTCGGCCTCGCCCGCCGCGATCCGGGCCGCCTCCACGTCGCGCCCCTGCTCCAAGGCCATGCGCACCACGGCGTGGCAGAGGCGGCACCTCAGGGCGCGGTCGTCGCCGTCCTCCGGGAGCCGGGAGATCAGCTCGGTGGCCTGCCCGAGCGCCTCGGCGCAGGCCGGCGCGTCCGCCCGGGCCGCGGCGGCGGCCGCGGTGACGAGCGCCGACTCGGCTTCACCGGCCGTCGCTCCCGCGGGGCCGCGCGCGCACAGGGCGTCCGGGAGCCGCGCGGAGGTGAGCCCGAGCACCTGGCCGATCGCGAGCCGGTGCACGATCAGACGGCCGGCGTAGTCCCAGTCCTCCGCCGCGAGCGCGTGCTCCACCGCCTGGCGGAGCAGGCCGTGTTCGGCCAGCCAGGCCGCGGCGGTGCGGTGCAGGTCGCAGACGAGCCCCGGGCTCTCGTGGCGCAGGCTCACCCGCAGCACGTCCGCGAACATCTGGTGGCAGCGGAACCAGCCCTGGCCGACGGACTGCAGGAAGGAGTTCTGCCGCACGAGCGTGGTGAAGTGCCGTCCCGCGTCGGGGCCCGCGAGCGCGGTGGCCAGCTCCGCGTTCAGGTGGTCCAGGATGCTCGTCGTCAACAGGAGATGGCGCATGGCCGGGGGCTGTACGTCGAGCACCTCCTCGACCAGGTAGGTCACGACGGACTCGTCGTCACCGGCGAACCGGGCCACGAACTGCGCGGGTTGCGGATGGTGCTCCATCGACATGGCGGCCAGACGCAGCCCCGCCGCCCATCCGTCCGTGCGCTGCCTGAGGGCGCTCAGCACCGACCTCGGCACCTCCACGCCGTGCTGGGCAAGCAGGGCGTCCGCCTCGCTGTCGTCGAACGCGAGGTCGGCGGTGCGCAGTTCGGTGAGGTCGCCCACGAGCCGGTGGCGGTGGAGCCGCAGCGGTGGGTCCCGGCGCGACAGCACGAGGAGCCGCAGCACGTCCGGTGTGTGCCGCATCAGGTCGACCACGCCCTCGGCGACGGGGGAGTCCGGCTCCGGCTGGAAGTCGTCGAGGACAAGCACCACCGGCTCCCGGCGCGCCACGAGCAGCGTCGAGAGGCCGGCCACAAGGAGTGGCCCGGCGGTCCTCGTGTCCAGCCCCGGCAGGTCCACGCCCGCCTCGCGCAGCGCGCCGAGCACCCGCGGCCAGAAGACCTCGGGCTCCTCCTCACGGCCGTCACAGGTCACCCAGGCCACCGGGCCCGGGGCCCGTCCTGTGTGCGCCCACTCCACCGCGAGCGCCGACTTCCCCGCGCCCACGGGCCCCACGACGACGGTCAGTGAACCGAGGACGCCCCGGGAGAGGCGTTCGGTGAGCCGGGGCCTCGGGACGAGCCACTTCGGCAGCGGAGGCAGGGTCACCCGGGATGCCGGAACGGAGCCGTTCTGTTTCCCGCACGCGCACTTGTCCATGGCGCCACCTCGCTCTCGGAGGAGGGTGGTGAGGCACAGCCAAGTCTGCTGCCGACCGGCGAGACGGCATCCGCCGGGGATGCCGTCTCACCCGGGTGAAATTCCGGACCGGGCGATCTTATGCGCGCTTGCGTCCGGGACCGGGCTCCGTCGGCGGCGGCTGCTCCCGGAGGGCGGCGACAAGTTCCTCCTCCCGGTCCCTGGTCAGCGAGGTGCGCAGGACGACGGGGCTGAAGGGGCGCAGTGCGTCGCGTACACGGTCGGGCGTAGAGCGGCGTACGAGGGCGAACACGGCCGCCCGGCCTGGTTCGAGGGTGCTCGCCACTTCTTTGACGAAGGCGTCGTTCATGCCGATGTCGGTGAGCTTGCCCGCGACCGCGCCGGTCGCGGCGCCCACCGCCGCACCGAAGACGGGCATCAGGAACAGCAGGCCGAACAGCGTGCCCCACAGCGCGCCGCCGGCCGCGCCGGTCGCGGTGGTGCTGTAGCTCTGCCGCACGTGGATCTTGCCGTCCAAGGTGCGCCACGCGAGCGCCGCGTCCTCCAGGTCGAGCAGCTCCTGGTGCGACAGTTCCTTGCTCAGCCGCATGACGGCCTCGGCCTTCTCCTTGTCCGAGAATCCGAGCACGACGAGTTCGGCCATCAGGACCTCCTGTTGCCACGGGCCGTCCGGCCCGGTTCGGAAGGTGGGGCGGGGGGTTCGCCGAGCCGCTGTGCCGCGGCGATGAGCTCCACGGCGACCGGCTCCAGGGCCTCTTCGGTGAGGAACCCCTCGGCGACGGGGACGCCGCCCGCGTCGCGGATCGCGGTCCTCAAGTACTTGGCCCACACGTGTTCGAGCAGGACGTACGCCGCCGACGTGCCCGGGGCCTGGCGCTCGGCCAGTTCCCTGATCTCACCGAGGGTGAGGCCGAAGGCGTTCTCCCCGGAGAGCGACGGAGCGTTGTTCTCCGCTCCCGACAGGAGCTCGCGGGGGATGCCGAGCAGCGCGGCGACGGTGTCGCCCATGTCCTCGGCCTGGTAGTCGAGGGTGAACAGGTTCCCGCCTGACCCCTTCTTCACGAAGAGCATGTCGAGGACGCGGATCTGGCCGTTGGCCTCCAGAATCTCCAGTTCCTCGACGATGCGCCCCTCGAACTTCGTGTCGGGGCCGAACTCGACGGCAAGTAGCTGGACAGGTCCGATGCTGCCCATGGTGTCTCCCTTCGTCGCGACCGGCTCCATTTCCCCGCAAGCCGAGCCGCCCGGCGTCACCCGCCGCAGGTGAGGGACCGGCGCCGAACCTGCCTCACGGTGGCCGCGGAGGTGTGACGCCCATGGCCCCAGAGGAAGCGGCGGGCGATGGCCCGTCCGGCACGGACACCACGACCGAGGCGGAGCTGGCGCGACTGCGGGCGGAGGTGGAGACCCTGCGGGACCGGGCGGGCACCGAACGGCGGCGCCGGGAGCGGGTCTTCGCGGTGCGGCGCGCCGTCGCCGCCGTACTGATCGCCCTGGTGGCCGTGTGCGCGGTCACCTCGGTCGTCGGGGTGTGGGGAGCGCGGACCACGCTCAACACGGACCGGTGGGTCGCCACCGTGGGGCCGCTGCCCGAGGACCCGGACGTGAACGCGGCCGTCTCCACGTACATCACCAGGGAGGTGTTCGACCGCGTCGACGTCGAGCAGCGGGTACGCGAAGCCCTGCCCGCGCGCGCGTCGTTCCTCGCGGCACCGGTGTCCAAGGCCACCCGCGACCACCTGCAGAACATCATCTCCGGACTCATGGAGACGGAGCGGTTCCAGGACCTGTGGCGGGCCACCAACCGGATCGCCCACGAACGCGCCGTGGCCCTCCTGGAGAACCGCAGGGAGGACGTGCGGGTCGAGGGCGACAAGGTCACCCTGAACCTGCTGCCCCTGGTCAACAACTCGCTCACCGCCCTGGAGAGCAGGCTCCCCACGCTGTTCGACAAGAAGCTCGACCTGCCCACGCTGTCCTCCGGAGAGATACCCCCCGAGCTGCACGCCCGGATCGAGAAGGCCCTCGGGGTGTCGCTGCCGGACGACTTCGGGCAGATCACGCTCTACGACCGGCATGAGCTCGGGCAGTTGCAGGAGATGGTGCTGCTGTTCAAGCGCGCGGTGGTGGCCCTGGTCATCGGTGTGCCGCTGCTGCTCGGGGTCGCGCTGTGGATCTCCCCGAACCGCCGTCGCACCCTGCTGCAGCTCGGCCTCTGGCTGGTGGTGACGGTCACGGTCCTCTCCAGCGTGCTGCGGGGCGTGCGCGACCAGGTCCTCGGCCAGGTGACGCCCGGTGTCTACCGCGAGGGGGTGCGCTCCGCGATGTGGACGATCTTCACGACCCTGCGCGAGCGCGGCGACCAACTGCTGTGGATCGGCATCGTCGTCGCGGTCGTGGCCTACCTCGTCGGACCCGGACGGCTGCCCGTGGCCGTGCGCGGACACACGGCCCAAGGAGCCCGGGCCGCCGCCCGCTTCGCGACCCGCGCCGGCCACCGCGTCTCCGAGGGAGCCGGACCCCGGCCCTGGATCCAGGCGCACGCCGACGTGCTCCGCACGGTGGGCATCGTCGCCGCGGCCCTGGTCGCGCTGCTGCTCTCGTCCTGGGCCGGGCTCCTGGCGGTGGCCGTGGTGCTCACCGTCTACGAGGTCACCGTCACGCTCCTCGCGCGCGGCGGCGGCTCACCCGCGAAAGGTGAGGCGCGGCCCGGGAGCGGCTCCGAAACTGGCGGTCCTCCGGTGAGCCCGCAGCAAGGAGGTACCGCATGAGCAGCAAGGCGAGCACCGGGCGGATCGGCCCGCGTGGGGACGAGGAGGGCCGGTCGCGGTTGTGGGGCCCCTATCTGAGCGAACGCCAGTGGGGGACCGTCCGCGAGGACTACAGCACCAACGGCGACGCGTGGGCGTACTTCCCGCACGACCACGCCCGCTCGCGCGCCTACCGCTGGGGCGAGGACGGACTCGGCGGCATCTGCGACGAGAAGCAGCGCCTGTGCTTCGCCCTCGCGCTGTGGAACGGCCGCGACCCCATCCTCAAGGAACGCGCCTTCGGACTCACCAATGGCGAGGGCAACCACGGCGAGGACGTCAAGGAGTACTACTTCTACCTCGACGGCACGCCCAGCCACTCCTACCTGAAGTACCTGTACAAGTACCCCCAAGCCTCGTTCCCGTACAACGACCTGCTGGCCGTCAACCAGGCCCGCGGGCGGCAGGAGTTCGAGTACGAGCTGCTCGACACCGGGATCTTCGACGAGAGCAGGTACTTCGACGTGACCGTCGAGTACGCCAAGGCCGCGCACGACGACGTCGCGGTCCGGATCACCGTCGACAACCGGGGCCCCGACGAGGCCACCGTGCACGTGCTGCCGACCCTCTGGTTCCGCAACACCTGGTCGTGGACCGAAGGGGCGGAGAAGCCGCGGATGAGCGCGGTCGACGGGCCGCTCGGCACCGCGACCATCAGGGCCGAACACCCCGAACTCGGCGGCTACGACCTGCGCGTGGGTGTCCCGGCGCCGCTGATGTTCACGGAGAACGAGACCAACGACGAGCGGCTGTTCGGCTCGCCCAACGCCTCACCGTACGTCAAGGACGGCATCGGCCGTGCCGTGGTCGACGGGGACGAGACCGCCGTCAACCCCGCGCTCGAGGGCACCAAGGCGGCCGCGCACCACACCTTGACCATCCCCGCGGGCGGCTCCGAGACCCTCCGGCTGCGGCTTGCCCCCGCGGGCTCGCAACTGTCCCTGGCCAAGGGTTTCGACACCGTCTTCCGTGACCGGATCGACGAGGCCGACGCCTTCTACCGGGAGCTCACCCCGAAGGGCGCGGGCGAGGACGAGGCCCGCGTGCTGCGCCAGGCACTCGCCGGGATGATCTGGACCAAGCAGTACTACGGCTTCGACCTGGAGACCTGGCTGTCCGAACACGGACTGGGTCCCTGGAGCCTGCCGCGGCCCGGCGTGCGCAACCGTGAGTGGTTCCACATGGTCTGCGACGACATCGTCTCGATGCCCGACAAGTGGGAGTACCCCTGGTTCGCCGCCTGGGACCTGGCGTTCCACGCCGTGGCCCTGTCGGCGGTGGACATCGACTTCGCCAAGGAGCAGCTGGAACTGCTGCTGCGCGGCACCCATCTGCACCCCAACGGCCAGATCCCCGCCTACGAATGGAACTTCGGCGACGTCAACCCGCCCGTGCACGCCTGGGCCGCCTACTTCGTCTACACGATGGAGCACCTCAGCACCGGACACGCCGACCTGGAGTTCCTGGAGCGCTCCTTCCAGAAGCTCCTGACGAACTTCACGTGGTGGGTCAACCGCAAGGACCCGAGCGGCCGCAACGTCTTCCAGGGCGGCTTCCTCGGCCTCGACAACATCGGCGTCTTCGACCGCAGCGCCCCGCTGCCGACCGGCGGCCAGCTGGAACAGGCCGACGGCACCGCCTGGATGGCCCTGTACTGCCAGTCCATGCTCCAGATCGCCCTGGAACTGGTCGAGCACAACCCCGCGTACGAGGACCTGATCCTGAAGTTCGTCGAGCACTACCTGTGGATCGCCGCCGCCATGGACCGCGTCGGCGACCTCGACGACGGGCTGTGGGACGAGGAGGACGGGTTCTACTACGACGTGCTGCGCCTGCCCGACGGACAGGCGGTGCGCCTGAAGGTGCGGTCCATGGTGGGCCTGCTGCCGCTGTGCGCGTCCACCGTCTTCCAGCCGCACCAGCTCGCACGGGTGTCCGGCCTCGGCGAGCGGCTGCGCCGCTTCGCCGACCGCCACCCCTCGCTGTCCGTCACGCTCGCCTCGGCGGGCGCGGGCGTCGAGGGCGGACCGCGGCTCCTTTCCGTCGTGGACGAGAAGAAGCTCGTGCGAGTGCTGTCCCGGCTGCTCTCCGAGGACGAGTTCCTCGGTCCGTACGGGATCCGGGCCCTCTCCCGCCATCACGCCGAGCACCCGTACCGCTTCTGGGTGGACGGTGCGGAGTACCAGGTCGGCTATCTGCCCGCGGAGTCGGACACCGGGATGTTCGGCGGCAACTCCAACTGGCGCGGTCCGGTGTGGTTCCCGGTGAACGCCCTCCTGATCCGGGGCCTGCTGAACCTGTACGCCTTCTACGGCGACGACTTGACCGTCGAGTGCCCGGAAGGGTCGGGCGACCGCAAGAACCTGTTCGAGGTCGCCAAGGAGATCGCGGACCGGCTCACCCGCACCTTCCTGCGGGACGAGAACGGACGAAGGCCCGTGTACGGCGGGCAGGAGCAGTTCCAGAGCGACCCGCACTGGCGCGACCTGATCACGTTCCCCGAGTACTTCCACGGCGACAACGGAGCGGGGCTCGGCGCCTCTCACCAGACCGGCTGGACCGGCCTCGTCGCCGCCCTGATGAAGCTCTTCGGGACCGTGGAGCCGGGGGACTTCCTGGGCGGGCCCTCAAGGAGGAACAGGCCATGACCGCACTGCCCGCACAGCCGGTCGTCCTCGAGGTGAACACCCGGGTGTGGCTCCGCGAGGTGCAGCGCCGCACCGGCCGCCCCGTGGGACTCGGCGACGTGCCCAAGGACGCCTGGGACGAGGTCACACCGCACGGCGTCGACGCCGTCTGGCTGATGGGCGTCTGGGAGCGCAGCCCGCAGGGACGGGAGATCGCCCTGCGGGACGCGTCGCTGCGCGCCGCCTTCACCCGGGCCGTGCCGGACATCGCCGACGAGGAGATCGCCGGATCGCCGTACTGCGTCCGCGGCTACCAGGCGGACGTGATGCTCGGCGGCCACGAGGGCCTCGCCGCGGCCCGGTCCGAGCTGGACCGCCGGGGCATCGGGCTGCTGCTCGACTACGTCCCGAACCACGTGGCACCCGACAGCCCCTGGGTGTCCGAGCACCCCGAGTACTTCGTGCGCGGCACCGCCGACGACCTCCGGCGCGACCCGGCGGCGTTCCTCGACACGGGGACCGCCGTCCTCGCCCGGGGCCGCGACCCCTTCTTCCCGCCGTGGCCGGACGTGGTGCAGCTCAACGCCTTCGCGCCGGAGCTGCGCGAGGCGACCGCGGACCTGCTCGCCCGCATCGGCCGGGTCTGCGACGGGGTGCGCTGCGACATGGCGATGCTGCTCATGAACGACGTCTTCGCCCGGACCTGGGGACAGCACGTGGGAGCCGCTCCGCAGGACGACTTCTGGCCCACGGTCGTCGCCGCCGTCCGGCGCCGCCACCCCGGCATGGTCTTCGTCGCCGAGGCGTACTGGGACCTCGAATGGGCCCTGCAGCAGCAGGGGTTCGACTTCTGCTACGACAAGCGCCTCTACGACCGGCTGCTGCACGAGAGCCCCGAGTCCGTCCGCCACCACCTGGCGGCCGACGAGGTGTACCAGCGCCGCCTCGTGCGCTTCCTGGAGAACCACGACGAACCCCGGGCCGCGCACACGCTCCATCCGGCCAAGGAGCGCGCCGCGGCGATCGTGATCGCGACGCTGCCGGGCGCGACGATGTGGCACGAGGGGCAGTTCACGGCCCGGCGCACACACTTGCCCGTCTTCCTCGACCGGCGCCCCGACGAGCCGCCGGACACGGACCTGCGCGCCTTCCACGAACGGCTGCTGGCCCAGGTCCACAAGAGCGGGATGCGCGGCGGACAGTGGCGTCTGCTGGCCGCCGAGGGCTGGCCGGACAACCCCAGCCACCGGGACCTCGTGGCGTGGTGCTGGTCCGGTCCCGGCGGGCGGTTCCTGGTCGTCGTCAACCTCTCCGGGCACCGGGCGCAGGGCAGGGTCCGGCTGCCGTGGGACGAACTGGCCGCGACGGAGACCCGGTTGACGGACATCCTCGACGGCTCCGGATACCAGCGGGCCGGAAGCGAGCTCACCGGCCCCGGGCTCTTCGTGGACCTGGACGCGTGGGCGGCGCACGTACTCGCCGTCGAATCCGCCCACGACTGACCACGGCGGGGGCCCCGGGCGGCGTTCGGGAGGAGGAGCCGACGCCGTCCGGGGTGCGCGTACACCCACGCGGGCCCGACGATCCGCCGCCCGCCGCAGAGAGAGGCCAGGCCCCGTGACCGAGGATGCCGCCGGCAAGGGACACGCCGACCGCGGCCGGCCGGGTGCCGGCAAGCGCGTACTGGCACCGCTCGCCCTCGCGCAGTTCATCTGCAGCTTCGCCGGGTCCAACATGAACGTGATGATCAACGACATCGGCGACGACCTGGACACCACCGTTCAGGGAGTGCAGATCGCGATCACCATGTTCCTGCTGGTCATGGCCGCGCTGATGATCCCCGGCGGCAAGGTGACCGACCGCGTGGGCCGCAAACGCTGCTTCCTCGCGGGCCTGGCCGTCTACGGCGTCGGCGCGAGCCTCTGCGCGGCGGCCCCCGGACTCGGCGTGCTGATCCTCGGCTACTCCGTCCTCGAAGGCATCGGCACGGCCCTGCTCATCCCCCCGGTCTACGTCCTCACCACGCTGCTCTTCACCGAACTGACCTCCCGGGCCCGTGCGTTCGGCGTCATCATGGCCGCCGGTGGCGTCGGCGCGGCCGCGGGGCCGCTGATCGGCGGGCTGATCACCACCACGATCAGCTGGCGTGCCGCGTTCGCCTTCCAGGCCCTGGTGGTCGCGCTGATCATCGTGCTGAGCCGTACGATCGCCGACCCGCTGCCGCCCGACCCCTCGCGCCCCTTCGACGTCCGCGGCGCCGTCCTGTCCGCCGGTGGGCTCGTCCTGATCGTCATGGGCATCCTGGCCGCCGACAACAACCTGTGGCTGATGCTCGCCCTGTTGGCCGTCGGCTGCCTCGTGCTGGCCGGGTTCGGGCACTGGATCCGCAGAGAGGAACGCGTCGGAGCGGAACCGCTGCTGTCCACCGGCCTGTTCCGCAACCGCACCTCCAACCTCGGCCTGATCACCCAGAACGCCCAGTGGCTGCTGCTCATGGGCACCTCGTTCACGGTCGCCACCTACCTGCAGGTGGTACGCGGCCACGACGCCATCCAGACCGGCGTCATCTTCACCGCCGCCACGCTCGGGCTGCTCGTCTCCTCGCTCGCCGCGGAACGCCTCGCCGAACGGCGGTCCCAGCGGACCCTGATCATGAGCGGCTTCGCGCTCGCCGTCGTCGGCATCGGCGTCCTGATCGCGCTGGTCGCCGGATCGCCCAGCAACTGGGCGTTCGCCCCCGGCCTGCTGCTGATCGGCCTCGGCCTCGGCGTGATGCTCACCCCGTCCGTCAACGTGGTCCAATCCGCCTTCCCCGAGGACGAGCAGGGCGAGATCTCCGGCCTGTCCCGGAGCGTCTCCAACCTCGGCTCCTCCTTCGGCACCGCCATCGCCGGCACCATCCTCGTCGCCGACCTCAGCGACCATGCCTACGTGGTCGCCATGGCCACCCTCGCGCTCGCGGCCCTCGTCGGCCTCGCCGCCGCCACCCGCCTGCCCCGCATCACCCCGGCCGTGGGCGACCCGTCCTCCACCTCGCTCCGACCAGGGTCATGAGGACGGCCGCCCGCGCCGCGGCACCCAGTCGTGGATCACCGCGCTGGCGAGGACGAGGTCCTGGGCGGACGCGCTCCGCCGGCTGAGGGGGACCCACAGCAGCCCGAGCGGGAAGAGCAGGCACAGCACGGCGCGCAGCAGGGCGCGCCCGATCCCGAGCCGCCGCCCCGACCGGGCGACGACGCGGAGCCCGAGGGCCTGGTCCCCGAACGTACGGCCCGCCAGGCCCCAGCCCGACGTGAGATACAGGACGGCGATGAGCGAGCCGGACACCGCGGTGAGCCAGGCGGGCGGGTCGGGAACGCTGAAGGGCGGCCCGGACACAAGGAGCCGCGCCGCCCCGCCGCCGAGCTGGGCGGCGAGTCCGAGCCCGGCCACGACGAGGGCGTCGATGAGGGCGGCGAACGCGCGGGACACGAGTCCGGCCGGACCTCCCCGCGCCGCGCGCGGTCCGAGTCCGGCCGCCGTCACGTCGGCTTCCCGGTCGGCGACCCGGTCCCACCCTCCCCACTGGCGCGCACGGTGCCGTTCCTGCGGAGCAGCCGGTCGGCCACCTGGTTCACCATCCGGTCGGCCCGCATGCTCCGCTCACGGAAGGCGTCGAGCGTCTCCTTCGTCATGCCGCCGCCGGTGTCCCGGACGATCCGGCCGAGGTCGATCTGGGTGAGGACCTCCAGGGTCAGCGGGACGAGGTCGACGCGAGCGACCACGGCCCGCACGTCGACGCGGTCGGCGACCTGGTTGACGTCGACGCGGTCGGCGACGCGGACGACGTCGACGCGGTCGGCCACGCGGTTGACGTCCACGCGCTCGGCGACGCGATTGACGTCGACGCGGTCGGCCACGCGATTGACGTCCACGCGGGACACGAGGGCGTCCAGGTCGATCCGCTCCACCACGGCGGAGATGAGTTCGCGGAGCAGGGCGTCGGTGCCCGCACGCAGAACCCTCAGCGTGAGGCGTGGCAGGAACAGTGCCACGCCGACCGGATTCGTGCTCCTGTATTCGGCCACCCGGACATCCCAGCGCGCCGACGGGGCCGTGCCCTCACCC
>NZ_JBHXTE010000084.1:0-18588 GCF_042677545.1 Streptomyces sp. NPDC127108
CGCCCCCGGACCCCCGCTGTCGGCGCTCCGCGCCTCGTCCTCAAACGCCGGACGGGCTAGAGAGTGTGCGGCTAAGTTTCAGCCTCTCCGGCGTTTGAGGAGCGGGGTCTGGGGCGGAGCCCCAGTTTCGGTGAAGGGGCGGGATTGGGGAGCCCCCGGCAGGGGACCGGCCTCAGCCCTGGGGGTGGTGGGGCGGGATGGGCGGGAGTTCGCCGGAGGTCTCGTAGCGGGAGAGCATCTCGATGCGGCGGGTGTGGCGCTCCTCGCCCGAGTAGGGCGTGGCGAGGAAGATCTCGACGAACCTCGTGGCCTCGTCCTGGGTGTGCATGCGCCCACCGATGGAGATGACGTTGGCGTCATTGTGCTCACGCCCGAGCGCGGCGGTCTGCTCACTCCAGGCGAGAGCCGCCCGCACCCCCTTCACCTTGTTCGCCGCGATCTGCTCCCCGTTCCCGGACCCGCCGATGACGATGCCGAGGGCCTCGGGGTCCTCGGCGGTCCTCTCGGCCGCACGCAGGCAGAACGGCGGGTAGTCGTCCTGGGCGTCGTAGATGTGGGGACCGCAGTCGACGGGCTCGTGCCCGTGGGCCTTGAGCCATTCGACGAGGTGGTTCTTGAGTTCGTAGCCGGCATGATCCGAGCCGAGGTACACGCGCATGGGCGAAGTGTGGCACGCATGCGGGCGGGCGGCCGCCGTGGGGCGGCCGGGCACCTCCTCCGGGCACCGATTGGTGCAGGCCAATGCCCTGCCCGGTCATCGAGCGTAAGCGCCCGTTCACTCAGGATTCCGCGGAATACAACGATCCGGAGACGGGTCTTTCGTCCCGTACGGCCCTGCGCTTTTAATGCGGGAGCTTGTCCCCGCGAACCAAAGGATCTGCCTATGACCTCGCAACCGTCCCTTGCGAAGGAAGACAGCACCGACGAAGGACCCGGCAATTCGCAGCCGGGCGGTGGGAACGGCGGCGGCGACGGCCTCCAGGCCGGACTCAAGAACCGCCACCTGTCCATGATCGCCATCGGTGGCGTGATCGGTGCGGGCCTGTTCGTCGGTTCCGCCTCCGGCATCAAGGCCGCGGGCCCGGCGATCCTCGTCTCGTACGCCCTCGTCGGCACCATGGTCGTGCTCGTGATGCGGATGCTCGGCGAGATGGCCGCGGCCCGGCCGACGTCCGGTTCCTTCTCCGCCTACGCCGACCAGGCGCTCGGCCGCTGGGCGGGCTTCTCCATCGGCTGGCTGTACTGGTTCTTCTGGGTCGTCGTGCTCGCGGTGGAGGCCACCGCGGGCGCCGTGATCCTGGAAGGCTGGATACCCGCGATCCCGCAGTGGGGCTGGGCGCTCATCGTGATGGTGGTGCTCACCGCCACGAACCTGGTCTCGGTCGGCTCCTACGGCGAGTTCGAGTTCTGGTTCGCCGGGATCAAGGTCGTCGCGATCGGCGCGTTCGTGCTGATCGGTCTGCTCGCGGTGTTCGGTGTGCTGCCCGGCTCGGACAACCCGGGGGACGGCTTCGCGCATCTGACGGACGCGGGCGGCTTCATGCCCAACGGGGCGGGCGCCATCCTCACGGGTGTCCTGATGGTGGTCTTCTCCTTCATGGGTTCGGAGATCGTCACGCTCGCCGCCGGTGAGTCGGAGGACCCGCAGCGCGCCGTCACCAAGGCCACGAACAGCGTCATCTGGCGCATCGGCGTCTTCTACCTCGGTTCGATCTTCGTGGTCGTGACGCTGCTGCCCTGGAGCGACAAGTCCATCGAGAAGGACGGTTCGTACGTCGCCGCGCTGAACTCGATCGGCATTCCGCACGCCGGTCAGGTGATGAACGTGATCGTGCTCACCGCGGTGCTCTCCTGCCTCAACTCCGGTCTCTACACGGCCTCCCGCATGGCGTTCTCGCTCGGTCAGCGCGGCGACGCGCCGAAGGCCTTCGCGCGCACCGACTCCAACGGCGTGCCGCGCACGGCCATCCTCGGCTCGGTCGTCTTCGGCTTCGCCGCCGTCTGGTTCAACTACCAGTGGCCGGACACCGTCTTCGACTTCCTGCTGAACTCCTCCGGCGCCGTCGCCCTGTTCGTCTGGCTCGTCATCTGCTTCACGCAGCTGAAGATGCGCGGCATCATCCTGCGCGAGCAGCCGGAGAAGCTCGTCGTGAAGATGTGGCTGTTCCCGTATCTGACCTGGGTCACCATCGGAATGATCTCGTTCGTGATCGTCTACATGCTGTACGACGACGCCGGGCGCAAGCAGATGGTGCTCTCGCTGCTCGTGGCGGCCCTCGTGCTCGGCTTCTCGCTGGTGCGCGAGAAGCTGCGGCCCCGCTCGGACGAGGAGCTCACCGAGGCCTGACAGGTCCCGGCGCCCCGTGCGGGGCGTCCGCGGGGACGGCAGCCGTAGCCACTGCCTTCCTCGCGGGCGTCCCGCTTTTCCTTGCCGGTCCCCCTGCCGGAAAACTTGACGGAAGGTGTCAGGTTTCCGCGTCAGGGTGTGCTCGACAGCAAGATCGAAGCCAAGACCGAAGCAGGGAGAGACTCGTGGACCTCAGCGCTTTCGCCGCCCAGCGACTCGTCCTCCGTCCCGGCGACGCCGGGTACGACGACGAACTCGCCGGATTCCAGACGGGGTACGCCCAGCGCCCCGACGTCGTCTTCGCGGCCACGAGCACCGATGACGTCGTCGCGGCGGTGTCGTACGCCGCGGAGGCGGACCTGCCCGTCGGGGTGCAGGCGACCGGGCACGGCCTGCCGGACGCGTCGGCGGGCGGCGTGCTGGTCAGCACCCGGCGCCTGGACGAGGTCGTCGTGGACCCCGTGGCGCGCACCGCGCGCGTCGGGGCGGGGGTCCGCTGGGGGCAGGTCGTCGCGGCCGCGGCGGAGCACGGCCTCGCGCCGCTGAACGGCTCGGCGCCGTCCGTGGGCGCCGTGTCGTACACCCTGGGCGGCGGGCTCGGCATCCTGGCCCGTGAGTTCGGGTACGCGGCCGACCACGTGCGGTCCCTGGACGTGGTCACGGCGGACGGCGCCGTGCGGCACGTGACGGCGGAGGGCGATCCCGAGCTGTTCTGGGGGCTGCTCGGCGGCGGTGCGAACCTCGGCGTCGTGACGGCCCTGGAGATCGGCCTGGTGCCCGTGACGCGGCTGTATGGGGGCGCGCTCGCCTTCGACGGCCGCGAGGTCGACCCGGCGGCGGTCCTGCGCGCCTACACGGCCTGGACCGAGACGGTGCCCGACGCCGTCACCTCGTCGCTCGCGGCGCTGGTCTACCCGGATCTGCCGATGCTCCCGGAGGCGCTGCGGGGCCGCTATCTGGTGACCGTGCGCGTCGCGTACACGGGCACCGCCGCGGAGGGCGAACGGCTCGTGGCGCCCTTGCGCGCGATCGGGCCCGCGCACGAGGACTCCCTGCGCGAACTGCCGTACACCGAGAGCCACACCATCCACAGCGACCCCGACTTCCCGCACGCCTACTACGGGGAGAGCCGCATGCTGGACGACCTGGACGACGCGGGCATGGAGCGGATCCTCGCGCTCACCGGTCCCGCCGCGGACCGCATGCACGTCGTCCAGCTCAACCACCTGGGCGGCGCCCTCGCCCGGCCCGCCGCGAACGCCGTGCCGCACCGGGACGCGCGCTGGCTGCTGCGGATCCTGTCGCCCCTGAACACCACCGGCGGCACCGAGGACGTGGCCGGGGCCGACCGCGCGAGCCTGCGGGAGCTGTACGCGGGCGCGTTCGGGGAAGTGGCGCCCCATGTCCTCGGCCGGTCCCTGAACTTCACCTTCGCCGGTGGTGACCGGCCCGAGGGGCTGTACGACGCGGAGACGCGGAAGAGGCTCGCCGGGCTGAAGGCCATGTACGACCCGGCGAACCTCTTCAGGCGGAACTACAACGTCCGTTGACGCTGACGCTGGCGCTGACGGCTGAGGCGCGTCAGCGCTCGTCGCGCTTGCCGTGCTTGTCGTGGAGGAACTTCCACACCAGCGGCACCGCGCCCATCGCGAGCGCCGCCTTGAGCGCGTCGCCGATGAGGAACGGCGTGAGTCCGGCCGCGACCGCCTCGGTGAGCGACATGCCGGTCGAGGCGGCCAGGTACGGCACGCCGACGGCGTAGATGATCGCGGAGCCCAGGATCATCGTCCCGGCCATGCGCGCCACGTTCCGGTCGGCGCCGCGGCGGGCGAGGGCGCCCACGACCATCGCGGCGAGCAGCATGCCGAAGACGTAGCCGAGGCTCGGCGCGCCCATGCCCGCCTTGCCCTGCGCGAACCAGGGCATGCCCGCCATGCCGACGAGCGCGTACACCGCGAGCGAGGCGGCGCCGCGGTAGGCGCCGAGCGAGGTGCCGACGAGCAGGGCCGCGAAGGTCTGGCCCGTGACCGGGACCGGGGAGCCGGGGACCGGGACGGCGATCTGGGCCGCGATGCCGGTGAGGGCGGCGCCGCCGAGGACCAGGGTCACGTCGCGCAGGCGGGTGGCGGGGATCAGGTCGGCCAGGACCTGACCCGGACGGGATATGGCGGCTGTGCTCATCGGGACTCCGTGCTTCTCAAGGGCCAGGCGGGCGAGCGGACGCTGTGACCCTATCCCCGGAAGGCGCGGCGCATCAGGGGGCGCCGGTGACAAAGGCAGCGGCCCGGCCTTGGTGGGCTTCGCACAAAGGCGCCGGGGCACACCTGGTTCGACGTGATGCTCGTCACTGAGGTCAGTGCCGTACGGGCCCCGGTTGCTTCCCGGGATGTTCAGCGGCGACACTGTTGATTCCCACCAAACACCTTGAGTCCGCCCCGCTGAACTCCTTGAGCCCGAGAGCCGACGACACGTGAAGCACGACTCCTTGCCGTCCCGGTCGGCGGTGCCTCCCACGGGAGCGACGGCGGTCGACGCGCCCGCCGCCACGGACGCGGGGCCCGAGCCCCTCGGCGGTGGCCTCAAGCAGCGCCACCTCACCATGCTCGGTCTCGGCGGCGTCATCGGCGCCGGTCTGTTCGTGGGGTCGGGTGCCGGGATCGAGGTCGCGGGGCCCGGGATCGTCCTCTCTTATCTGATCGCGGGCGCGCTCGCGATGTGCGTGATGCGGATGCTCGGCGAGATGTCCGCCGCGATGCCGGCGTCCGGCGCGTTCTCCGTGCACGCGGAGCGGGCGCTCGGGCGGTGGGCCGGGTTCTCCGTGGGGTGGCTGTACTGGTTCCTGCTCGTCGTGGTGCTCGCGGTGGAGGCGACGGGCGCGGCTCGCATCGCGGGCGAGTGGGTGCCGGGGATGCCGCAGTGGGCGTGGGTGCTCGTCTTCATGGTGTTCTTCACCGGCGCCAACCTCGCGGCCGTGAAGAACTTCGGCGAGTTCGAGTTCTGGTTCGCCGCCCTGAAGGTCTTCGCGATCGGCGCGTTCCTCGTGCTCGGGCTGCTCGCGATCTTCGGGGTGCTGCCCGACACCGACCCGGTGGGCTTCACGCATCTGACCGGTGACGGAGGCTTCCTGCCGCACGGCTGGGACGGGGTGGTCTCCGGCGTTGTCGTGGTGCTGTTCGCCTTCGGCGGTCTGGAGATCGTGACGATCGCGGCGGCGGAGTCCGACGATCCGGTGCGTTCGGTGGCGCGCGCGGTGCGCAGCGCGGTGTACCGCATCCTCTTCTTCTATGTCGGCTCGATGCTGGTCATCGTGACGGTGCTGCCGTGGACGGCGCAGCAGGCGGGTTTCAGCCCGTATGTCACGGTCCTCGACTCCATCGGCGTCCCGTCGGCCGGGACTCTCATGAACATCGTGGTGTTCGTGGCGCTCCTGTCGTCCCTGAACGCCAATCTGTACGGCTCCTCGCGCATGATCTTCTCGCTGGCCGAGCGCGGCGAGGCTCCGAAGGCGCTCCTTCGGGTGTCGGGCGGCGGGGTGCCGCGCCGGGCCGTGCTCGCCTCGGTGGCCTTCGGCTTCGTGTCCGTCCTGCTGAATCTGAAGTGGCCCGAGTCCGTCTTCCTCTACATGCTGAACTCGGTCGGCGCGGCGCTCCTCTTCGTCTGGGCGCTGATCGCGCTCTCGCAGTTGCGGCTGCGGCGGCGGATCGAGCGCGAGGCTCCCGAGCGCCTGACCCTGCGCATGTGGTTCTTCCCCTGGCTGACGTGGGCGGCGCTCGTGGCGATGGCCGTGGTGATCCTGCTGATGCTCCGGGACGACGGGGCGCGGCCGCAGCTGCTGTGGTCGGCGGGCGCGACGGCGCTGGTGATCGCGGTGGCGTGGGTGCGGGAGTGGCTCGTGCGCGGATCCGGTGCGGCGCGCAGGTAGATCCGATGCCGCACGTACGTAGATGACGTACGCACGACATGGCGCTTCCGCGGGGACGGAGTGCGCGCCATGACACCCTCATATGACGCGCATGTGATCGCCGTGTGAACAAATCTTCACCATGTGTGAGCGTCGTGTCCGTATACCGGTCACCTGTTCCCTGTGAGCGGTACGCGCGCTCAGACTGTGGCCCACTTCGCTCCCCCGCCCCCCGTCTCTGCTACTGAACAGGGCACGCCCATGTCTCGGACGTCCTTGCAGGACGCACCACCCCAAGCCGACGCGCCGCTCGGTCACGGACTCAAGCAGCGCCATCTGTCGATGATCGCCCTCGGCGGCGTGATCGGCGCCGGGCTCTTCGTGGGCTCCGGAACCGCCATCGCGGCGGCCGGGCCCTCGATCATCCTGGCGTACGCGATATCCGGCGCCCTGGTCATGCTCGTCATGCGCATGCTGGGCGAGATGGCCGCGGCCAACCCCGCGTCCGGCTCCTTCTCCGTGCACGCCGAGCGGGCGATGGGTCCGTGGGCCGGGTTCACCGCGGGCTGGTCGTTCTGGTTCCTGCTGTGCGTGGCCGTCGGCCTGGAGGGCATCGGCGCCGCGAAGATCGTGCACGGCTGGGTGCCGGGGGTCCCGGAGTGGGCCTGGGTCGCCCTGTTCATGCTGATGTTCTGCGCCACGAACCTCGCGGCCGTGAAGAACTTCGGCGAGTTCGAGTTCTGGTTCGCCGCCCTGAAGGTCGGCGCGATCGTCCTCTTCCTCGGCATCGGCGTGCTCGCGATCTTCGGCTGGCTCCCCGACACCGAGGCGCCCGGCATGACCAACCTCACCGGGCAGGGCGGGTTCATGCCCAACGGCGTGGACGGCCTGATCGTCGGACTGCTCGCCTCCGTGTTCGCGTACGGAGGCCTGGAGACCGTCACCATCGCGGCGGCCGAGTCCGAGCACCCCGTGCAGGGCGTGGCCAAGGCCGTCCGCACGGCGATGTGGCGGATCGCCCTCTTCTACGTCGGCTCGATGGCCGTCGTCGTGACGCTGCTGCCGTGGACGAAGGAGGAGGTCGCGGCGAAGGGTCCCTATGTCGCCACCCTCGACCACCTCGGCATCGACGGCGCGGGCCAGATCATGAACGTGGTCGTCCTCATCGCCCTGCTCTCCGCGATGAACGCCAACATCTACGGCGCCTCGCGCATGGCCAACTCGCTGGTGCAGCGCGGCCAGGGCCCCAAGGCCCTCGGCCGGATGTTCGACGGCGTGCCCCGCATCGCCGTCCTGACCTCGTCGGCCTTCGGCTTCCTGTGCGTCCTGCTCAGCTACTGGCGGCCCGACGACATCTTCCAGTGGCTCCTGAACACCATCGGCGCGATCATCCTCGTGGTGTGGTTCTTCATCGCCCTCGCGCAGTTGAAGCTGCGCAAGAAGCTGGAGCGCGAGTCGCCGGAGAAGCTGGTCGTGAAGATGTGGCTCTTCCCCTGGCTCACCTATGTGGCGCTCGCCGGAATGGCGACGGTGTTCGTCCTCATGGCCCGCGAGTCCGAGACCCGCACCCAGCTCTTCTACTCGGGCGGGCTGACCCTGATCCTCATGGCGGTCGGCTACGCCCGCCAGAAGGCCGTGGAGAACCGGGACGCCGGCGCGCCGCGCCCCTGAGACCGGCAGACCGCGCCCCTGACACCGGCAGTACCCGAAGGCCCCGCTCCCCCCTGTGGAGCGGGGCCTTCGGCGTCCCGGGCCCGGTACCGGGTCCCCGGGCCTAGGACGAAGGGCTGATCAACTTCACCGTACTCCTGCTGCTAGCCTGCACTTGCACATAGGTCGCAATAAAGAGGTGCGAGGCGGCGCCGCCCGATACGGCGCGGCAAGCACGCAGAGCACGTCGGAGGGCTCTCTCATGGCCATTTACACGCTTCCTGAACTTCCGTACGACTACGCGGCGCTGGAGCCGGTGATCAACCCGCAGATCATCGAGCTGCACCACGACAAGCACCACGCCGCGTACGTGAAGGGTGCGAACGACACCCTGGAGCAGCTGGCGGAGGCCCGCGACAAGGAGTCGTGGGGCGCCATCAACGGCCTGGAGAAGAACCTGGCGTTCCACCTCTCCGGGCACATCCTGCACAGCATCTACTGGCACAACATGAACGGCCCGAAGGACGGCGGCGGCGGCGAGCCGCTGGCCGCGGACGGCGTGGGCGAGCTCGCGGACGCCATCACCGAGTCCTTCGGCTCCTTCGCCAAGTTCAAGGCCCAGCTGACGAAGGCCTCCGCGACGACTCAGGGTTCGGGCTGGGGCGTGCTCGCCTACGAGCCGCTCAGCAACCGCCTGATCGTCGAGCAGATCTACGACCACCAGGGCAACGTCGGCCAGGGCTCCACCCCGATCCTGGTCTTCGACGCCTGGGAGCACGCCTTCTACCTGCAGTACAAGAACCAGAAGGTGGACTTCATCGAGGCCATGTGGCAGGTCGTGAACTGGCAGGACGTGGCCAAGCGCTACGAGGCCGCCAAGCAGCGCGTCAACAGCCTGCTGCTGGCTCCCTGATCCCGCCCCGGGCCCCGCGCCCGGTGAAACGTCCTGCCTCGTGATCGTCTTCTCAACCTTCATGACGGCAGGCGGACAGCGGAAAGGCCCCCACGAGGACGTGACTCGCGGGGGCCTTTCTGTGCGCCTGGAACGGCGCCGCTCAGTCAAAAACAGGGCCCTGCGTCCGCGTGCGCTTGATCTCGTAGAAGCCCGGGGTCGACGCCACCAGGAGCGTGCCGTCCCACAGGCGGGCCGCCGCCTCGCCCTTGGGGGCGGGGGTGACGACCGGGCCGAAGAAGGCGACCTGCTCGCCGTCGGTGCCGGGGACGGCGATGACGGGGGTGCCCACCTCCTGGCCGACCTTCTCGATGCCCTCGTTGTGGGAGGCGCGCAGCTCGGCGTCGTAGGGCGTGGAGTCCCAGTGGTCGAGGAGCGACTCGGGCAGGTCCACGTCCTTCAGGGCGCCCGCGACGGCCTCCTTGGTGGGGCCCTCGCCCTTATTGTGGATGCGGGTGCCGAGCGCGGTGTAGAGGTCGCCGAGGACGTCGGCGCCGTGCTCCTGCTGGGCGGCGATGACGACGCGGACCGGGCCCCAGGCATGGTTCGTCAGGAAGTCGCGGTACTCCTCGGGCAGCTCGTCCAGCTTGTTCTCGTTCAGGACGCCGAGGCTCATCAGATGCCAGCGGACCTCGATGTCGCGGACCTTCTCCACTTCGAGGACCCAGCGCGATGTCATCCAGGCCCAGGGGCACGACGGGTCGAACCAGAAGTCGACCGGGGTCTTGCCGCTCGCAGCGTTCCCAGCGTTCACAGCCATGTCTCTCCCTAAGGAATCCGTTCGGGGATCTGGCCGGGGAACATCGGGGTTGTGCCAGGGCATTCCCGGATGTCCGCCGAACTGGGCGCATGCGAGGATCAGAGGCGTTCGGACGAGTCGTGCGAGCCATACGCGAGCCACAAGGGAGTGCAGCCCGTGCCCGGTGAGAATCTGTCCCGCGACGAGGCCCAGGAGCGGGCCGCGCTGTTGTCCGTCGAGGGGTACGAGGTCTTCCTCGACCTGCGCTCGGCGGTGGGCGACAGCGACGGCGACACAGGGGCGCCGCGCACGTTCCGATCGGTGACGACGCTGCGCTTCCGGTGCGCCGAGCCGGGCGCCGCGAGCTTCGCGGACCTGATCGCGCCGAGCGTGACGGCCGTGTCCCTCAACGGCAAGGACCTGGACCCCTCGGAGGTCTTCGACGGCGCCCGCATCGCCCTCGAGGACCTGCGCGAGGAGAACGAACTGGTGGTGGACGCCCAGTGCGCCTACAGCCGCACCGGCGAGGGCATGCACCGCTTCGTCGACCCCGAGGACGGCGAGGTCTACCTCTACACGCAGTACGAGCCCGCGGACTCCCGCCGTGTCTTCGCCAACTTCGAACAGCCCGACCTGAAGGCCCCGTTCCGCTTCTCCGCACAGGCGCCCGAGGGCTGGACGGTGTGGAGCAACGGCGTCGGTGAACTGACCGACGGGGTCTGGCAGTTCGCCGAGACCAAGCCGATCTCGACGTACATCACGGCGATCGTCGCGGGCCCCTATCACTACGTGACCGACTCCTACGAGCGCGTCTTCGAGGACGGCACGCGCCTGGAGATCCCGCTCGGCGCGATGTGCCGCAAGGGCCTCGCCAAGCACTTCGACGCGGACGACGTCTTCCTTGTCACCAAGCAGGGCCTGGACTTCTTCCACGACCACTTCGACTACCCGTACCCCTTCGGGAAGTACGACCAGGCCTTCGTCCCGGAGTACAACCTCGGGGCGATGGAGAACCCGGGCTGTGTCACGTTCCGCGAGGAGTTCATCTTCCGCGGCAAGGTCACCCAGGCGTCCTACGAGCGCCGGGCCAACGTCATCCTGCACGAGATGGCGCACATGTGGTTCGGCGACCTCGTCACCATGCAGTGGTGGGACGACCTGTGGCTCAAGGAGTCCTTCGCCGACTTCATGGGCTCCTTCTCCATGGTCGAGGCGACGCGCTTCACCAGCGGCTGGATCACCTTCGCCAACAACCGCAAGGCCTGGGCGTACCGCGCGGACCAGCTCCCCTCCACCCACCCCGTCACGGCCGACATCCGCGACCTGGAGGACGCCAAGCTCAACTTCGACGGGATCACGTACGCCAAGGGCGCCTCGGTGCTCAAGCAGCTCGTGGCCTACGCCGGGCGGGACGCCTTCCTGGAGGGCGCCCGCCGCTACTTCAAGCGGCACGCGTACGGCAACACCCGCCTCGGCGACCTGCTCTCCGTCCTGGAGGAGACCAGCGGCCGGGACATGACGGCCTGGTCGCGGGCGTGGCTGCAGACCGCGGGCGTCAACTCCCTGACCCCGCAGGTGACCTTGAACGCGGAGGGCCGCGTCACGGAGCTGGCCGTGGTCCAGGAGGCCGCCGCCTCACACCCCGAACTGCGCCCGCACCGCGTCGCGGTGGGCCTGTACCGCCGCGAGGCCGGCGACCTCGTGCGGTACGCCCGCGCCGAGGTGGACGTCGAGGGCCCCCGGACCACGGTCGCCGAGCTGGCCGGAGCCGAGGCGCCGGAGCTGGTCCTGGTCAACGACGACGACCTGACGTACTGCAAGATCCGCTTCGACGAGACGTCCCTGGCCACGCTCCGCGACCACCTCGGGGACATCACCGACCCGCTGGCCCGGGCGCTGTGCTGGTCGGCGCTGTGGAGCCTCACGCGGGACGCGCTCATGCCCGCGCGGGACTTCATCGGCCTGGTGCTCCGCTTCGCCGGGCAGGAGTCCGACATCGGCGTCCTGCAGATGCTGCACGCCTGGGCGAACACCGCCCGCACGCACTACGCCGCGCCCGGCTGGCGCGAGGAGGGCGGCCGGGCGCTCGCCGAGGGCGCCCTGCGGGAGCTGCGCGTGGCCGAGCCGGGCAGCCAGCACCAGCTGACGTGGGCGCGGTTCTTCGCGTCGGTGGCATCGTCCGCGGCCGATCTGCAGCTGCTCCAGGGCCTGTTGGACGGCACGGCCAAGATCGACGGGCTCGATGTGGACCAGGAGCTGCGCTGGGCGTTCCTCGGCGTGCTCGCGGTGAACGGCGCGGCGGACGAGCAGGCACTCGCGGCCGAGCTGGCCCGCGACGACACGGCGTCCGGCAAGCGGCACCAGGTCCGCTGCCTGGCCGCGCGGCCGTCGGCGGCGGTGAAGGCGCAGGCGTGGGCCGCCGTGGTGGAGTCGGACGCGCTGTCCAACGCGCTGGTGGAGGCGACCATCGCGGGCTTCCAGCAGCCCTCGCAGCGCGAGCTGACCGCCGCGTACGCCCCGAAGTACTTCGAGGTGATCGAGCGGGTGTGGGCCGAGCGGTCCATCCAGATCGGCATGGACGTGGTGCGGGGGCTGTTCCCGCACTTCCAGGACAGCCAGGAGACGCTGGACGCGGCGGACGCGTGGCTCACCGGGCACGAGCAGGCGCCGCCCGCGCTGCGCCGTCTGGTCCTGGAGGCCACGGACGACCTGGCGCGCTCGCTGCGGGCCCAGGCCTGCGACGGGGCCGCGTCGGCGGGCTGAGCCGGCCGACGGGAAGTGCCGGGGCACGCGAGCCGCGTGCCCCGGCACCCCGGGAAGTGTCGCGCTGTGCGTCAGGTCCCCGCGTGGGCCGGGCCCTGGCCCCGCGGGGCGGGCGGGTCAGCCGATCTGCGCGCCGTAGCGGGAGAGCGCGTCGGTGACCGGGGCGAAGAACGTCTGGCCGCCGCTGGAGCAGTTGCCGCTGCCGCCCGAGGTCAGGCCGAGGGCGCTGGTGCCGGCGAACATGGCGCCGCCGCTGTCGCCGGGCTCCGCGCAGACGTTGGTCTGGATGAGACCGTTGACGGTGCCCTGCGGGTAGCTGACGGAGACGTTCAGGGCCCGGACCGTGCCGCCGTGCAGTCTGGTGGTGCTGCCGCTGCGCTGCACCTGCTCGCCGACGACGGCCGTGCGGGCGCCGGTTATCTGCTGGGCGCTGCCGTTGTAGAGGTTGACCTCGCTCGGGTGCGCCGTGTTGGCGGTGTACTTCACGATGGCGTCGTCACGGCCGGGGAAGCCGTAGTCCTCGACGGTGCCGATGGCCGAGCCGCCCTGGGTCTCCGACCAGGTGGTGCCGGCGAGGGCGGCGCAGTGTCCCGCGGTGAGGAAGTACGGCTGGCCGTTCTTCACCACGTTGAAGCCGAGGGAGCAGCGGCCGCTGGAGCTGTAGATGGCGTCGCCACCGCGGATGAGGGGCTGGAACTTGCCCGCGGTGCGCTTGAGCACGGCCTTGCCGTCCTGGGCGGCGACGTCCGCGCGCAGCCGGTTCAGGGCCGCGCCCTTGACCGTGCTGTCGGCGGTGACGACGACCTTGTTGGCGACCGGGTCGACGGCGCGGGACGTGCCGGGGACGGCGGTCTCGCCCAGGGTCTTCTGCACGGAGTTCAGCTCGGCCCGGGAGTTCTTGACGATCCTGGCCTCGGCTCCGGCCGCGCGGGCCTCGTCGGCGGCCGCGCCGTCGAGCACGCTGGCGACGAGCTTCTTGGCGGCGGCGTCGTAGTGCGTGCCGGCCAGGTCGCTCCTCAGGTCGGTGGAGAGGGAGTTCGCGAGCTTGCCCGCCGCGGTCGCGGTCAGGGTGTCCGGGGTGGGGGCGGGTGCCGCGGCGCTGGTGTTCGCCATCGTCAGGGTGCCCGCGACCAGCGCGGCGACCCCGACTCCGGTGATGGTCAGACGTCGCCTGCTCGCTCGTTGGGTGTTCACGCAGTACCTCCATGGGGGGATGGACCGCTCAAGTGGGGGGCGGTCATCGGGAGTTACCGGTGCCTGGCGCGGGCGCGCCTCAGGGGTGACCCGAATTACGTCGCGTCCATGCCAAACATCGCGCCGAGTATGACAACGGTGTCCGTCGCCCACAAGAGGGCCTCACGCCACCCCGCGCGCCCCCCGGTTCACCGGCGCGGACCTCGAACCGGCCATTTTCGGCTCTCGAACGCCCGTACTTTAGGACGGGGTTGTCCTGTTTTGCCGACGGGACTGTAACAGCGGTTAGGGGGCTGTCCGAGCGCGGGAATGGCCCCGTCATGAACCACAACACCCCGCTCTCCCCCCGCCCCCTGCGCCACCTCACCGCCGTCCAGCGCCGCGTCATGAGCTCCGCGCAACTGCGTGAGCACGGCGTCTCCGGCGCCGACACGAGCGCCCACTGCCGCCCCGGCGGCCCCTGGCAGCAGTTCCTGCCCGGCGTCTTCCTGCTCCACCCGGGCCCGCCCACCAGCGAGGAGCGACTGCACGGCGTGCTCCTGTACTGCGGCCGCCCGCCGGCCAAGGAAGCCAGGTCCGTGCCCGCGCAGCCCGGCGCGGGCGAGCCGCACGCCGCCTACGCGGACGCGCTGATCACCGGCCTCGCCGCGCTCGCCCTGCACCGCTTCTCCTCCGCGCCGCCGCTGCTCTCCCTCGACCGCATCGACGTCCTCGTGCCCCGCACCCGGCGGCTGCGCTCCACCGGCTGCGCCCGTCTCGTCCGCAGCGGCAGCCTGCCGACTCCCCAGCAGATCACCGGACTTCCCGTCGCCCCCGTGCCGCGCGCGCTCGCCGACGCCGTGGCGCAGCTCGCCGAGGCGGGCGCGGTGCGGCGGCTGCTCACCGAGGCGGTGCGCGGCGGACACTGCGAACCGGCGGCTGTCGTAAGGGAGTTGAACAACGCCCGGCTGCTCACCCGGCCGCACGTGGTGGACGCGGTGGACTCGCTCCTCGCCGAGGGCCGCGCCATCGCGGAGGACCGGCTCTACGCACTGGTACGGGACTTCGGCCTGCCCGACCCGCTGTGGAACGTCGACCTGCGACTGCCGGGCGGCCCGCATCTGGGCGGCGTCGACGCCTACTGGCCCGAGCACTCCGTCGCCGTGGAGCTGGACACGCGGGCGCCCCGCCAGGGGGAGGACGGCCTCGGCTCCTCCCTCGTCGAGCGAAGCCGGGAACTCGGGGAATGGTCCGAGTACACCCAGAAGCGCGAGCACCTGGAGCGCCTTGGCATCACGGTCGTCCACGTCACCCCGAAGAAGCTGCGGGACACCGCCGAGCAGCAGGCCACGGTCGTGCGCACGGCGCTGATGGCGGCGGCCGACCGGGATCCTGCGGCGTACGTCGTGGTCCTGCCCAGATAGCAGCACCACGGCGGACCCGCAGGAGGGGAGTGCGGGGGCGGAACCCTGGACGGCGGGGTTTCGCCCCCGCACGCATGCCCGGGCACTCCGCCACGAACACCTGGTCCGCCATGAACCCCTGCTCCGCCACGAACGGCGAGCCCGCGCGGGCTACTCGGCGCAGAACTCCGCCTCGACGATCGGCTTCAGGTCCCCCGTCCAGTCCCCGTTGAAGTTGACCGCGAGCGCGCGGTGCCCGTCGCCGGTGGCCATCGCCTCGGACTGCGAGCCCTGGATGCCGCCGCCGTGCCCCCACACGGCCGTCCCGCACGAAAGGCGCACGCGCATCAGGCCGAGGCCGTAGCCGACGTCCGGGCCGAGGGCCTTCGCCGGGACCGTCTCCTTCATCTGGGCGAGCTGCTCGTCCGGCAGCAGCCGTCCGCCGAGGAGCGCCCGGTAGAAGCGGTTGAGGTCCGCCGAGCTGGAGATCATCTCGCCCGCGGCGCCCGCCTCGGACGGGTTCAGCTCCGTCACGTCGTACGTCGTGGACGGCGACGTCGACTCGACGAACAGCTTGGAGTACGCCCGGGAGCTGGGCTGCGGCAGGGTCGGCCGGGTGCCGGGCACGAAGGTGTGGCGCAGGCCGAGGGGGTCGATGACGCGGGCGCGGACCTCGTCGCCGTAGGGGTGGCCCGTGGCCCGCTCCACGATCATTCCGGCGAGCAGGTAGTTGGTGTTGGAGTAGCCCCAGCCCGTGCCGGGGCGGAACTGCGGCCGGTGGCTCATCGCCATGCGCACCCAGGTCTCGGGGGTCCGGGTGTCGAAGCGGCGCTTCATGAACTCCGGGGTGAAGTAGTCGCGTCGGAAGCGGGGGTCGGCGAGGTAGTCGTAGACGCCGCTCGTGTGGTTGAGGAGCTGGCGGACGGTGATCCTGTCGCCGTCGTGGCCGTTGCCCTCGACGATGCCCGGCAGCCACTCCCCCACGGTGTCGTCGAGGTCGAGCCTGCCCTCCGCCGCGAGCTGGAGCAGCACCACGGCGGTGAACGTCTTCGTGATGCTGCCGACGCGGAAGTGGTCGTACGCGCCGCGCGGCGTCCGCGCCCGCAGGTCGCCGAGGCCCGCGGCGGCCGTCCAGGTCCCGTACGCGTCCACGGCCTGGCCGGTGACACCGGGGACGCCGGCCGTGACGGCCCGGTCCATGGCCCGCTGGGTGGCGCGGTGACCGTGGTCGGCGCCGGGTGCGCCGGGTGCGCCGGGCCGCGCGGACACGGCGGGCGCGGCGGACACGGCGGGGGCCGCGAGGACGCCCGCCACCGTCATCACCGCGGCCACCCCCAGGAGCCGCTTGCGTACTGACATGCGTCGTCCCTTCTCCAGGCCGAGACCGTAGCGCAGCGGGGCCGGGGCCCGTGACGCCGACAGCGCGGTGTTCGAACGGAGAAGTCGGCGGCCCCTACGAGGGCAGCCCTCGCGGCGGGGGTCAGCCCTTGCGCAGGACGAGTTCCGTGTTGCGGTCACCGGGGTCGCCGCCGAGCGTGGTCTTCGCGCCGGGGGCGTTGAACGACAGCTCCCGGTACAGCGCGGCGAGGCCCGTCTGCGACAGGTCGGCGAAGTCGGTGCGGTGCGGGGCCGCGGACTCGATGAGCGTGGTGAACAGCGAGAGCGTCCCGTCGTGGTTGTCGACCAGCTCGATGACCCGGGCCAGCTGCGGGAAGTCGATGTGCGAGGCCGTCGACACCTCCCAGAACGAGCCGTGCTCCGAGCGGTGCGGGGTGATGTCGTTCTTGTGGCTGTGGCCGTTGACCCAGGCGAGCACCGAGCGGTGCCGTCCGAGCAGCGCCGCGACCTCGTCGCCGCCGTGCCGGGACTCGCGCGGGCGGCCCGGGTCGGTGCGCAGGTTCCGCATGGACTTGCTGGTGTGATGGCTGAAGACGATGACGTACGAGGCGTCACCGCTCTTCTCCACCTCCTTCAGCTTCCTTTCCAGCCAGCGCAGTTGGGTCGTACCGAGGGAGCCCTCGTAGTGGCCGCCCGGGTCGGTGGTGTCCAGGCTGATGCCGAGGACGTCGTCGGTGATGCGGAAGGAGTAGTACTGGGTGCGCTCCGCCAGGTTCTCCTCGGTGTAGCCGTGGCCGACCGGGCCGCGGCCCCTGTGCGCCGGGTCCAGGTGGGCCTTGACGTACTCGGCGGGGGTGAAGGGGGCGCGGGCCTCGTCCGGGGTGACCGAACGCATGCGCCGTGCCTCGGACTTCATCACTTCCTTGAAGACGGCGCCCTTCGGGTCGTTGCCCTTCTTGACGTTCTTCCACAGGGCCGCGCCGCGCGCCTCGTCGAGGGACATCAGCTTCTTCCCGCCGACGGCGAACTCGGTGAAGTACGAGTCGCCGGGGGCGTAGCAGCCGCCGGGCAGGCCGTCGTGGTTGCCGACCGTGGAGTACCACGGCAGGTTCAGACCGGGGCTGTTGACCTCGCGGATCGCGGCCTCCAGGAAGCCGTGCAGACGGGGGAAGCCGACGCCCTTGTCGGCGTCGCGCAGGGCGTCGTCCGGGTGCCAGTAGAGCTTCAGGCCGCTGTCCTGCACGCCCTCGTAGCGGCGCGGGTCGCCGGAGTTGGGGGTGACGCGGCCCCCGCTCATCACCTTCAGGAACCAGTCCAGCTCGTTGCGGGAGTTGTTGTCCGTGTTGTCGCCCGTCGTCATCACGAAGTGCAGCGGCGCGCCGGTGGCGGGCGCCCCGCGCAGGCCGTTCACCTGCTCCACCAGCGACACGGCCCCCGCCACGGACAGCGCCTCCTGCGGGCGCCAGGCGCTTGCGGTCTGCGCCCGCAGGTACTCGTAGCGCAGCGGATGCTGTACGTCCACCAGGTGCAGATCCGTGAACTGGACGAACGCGGCCAGCGGGGTGCGGCGGGACTCGCGGCCCGGCTTGGCCGACGCCAGGTCCGCGCGCACGACGCGGTCCCAGGCCGGGCCGTCGGCGAGGCGGCGGTAGCCGGAGGTGCCCCTCGGCGCGGACACCGTGGCCAACGTGGTGCCCGAGCGGTACGGGGCCAGCGGGGCCGACGGGGCCCGGCGGGACATCGGCACCGGGGCCGCCGCGGCCGGGGCCGCCGAGCCGGAGCCCGCGCCCGGGCCCAGGGCGTATCCGACGCCCGCGGACAGGGTGACGGCGCCGGTCGCCGCGAGGAGCGCGCGGCGGTTCACCGTGGAGACGACGGACGTGGTGGCGGAGGCGGTGGCGGTGGCGGCCGTGGTGGCGACAGAGCGTATGCGCGACATGGCGCGGTCTCCCCGAGTGCGAACGCGTCGGCAGTGGTCGCGGGGGTCCGGGCGGTGGTTCGGCCGTGGACTTCCCGCTCGTACTGGATCGTTGGCAGCGGGGGTGGCCTGCGCGTTAACGTCGCCACAACGGGTGGCGCCGATCACCGTAAGTGGATCTGGGCGCACTTTGCGTGTGCACGCGGTGCTCGTTGGGGGGTGGGGTGGCGGTTGCTCTGTGTTCATGTGGCGGGGTAGGGGGCCTTGCCGGGGGCTCCCCAACCCCGCCCCTTCCCGAAACCGGGGGCTGCGCCCCCGGACCCCCCTTATCGGCGCTCCGCGCCTCGTCCTCAAACGCCGGACGGGCTGAAATGTGCCGGGCTGTTGCTCAGCTGGTGCAAGTT
>NZ_JBHXTE010000085.1:0-16806 GCF_042677545.1 Streptomyces sp. NPDC127108
GTCCTCAAACGCCGGACGGGCTGGAGGGGGAAGGTGGGTGTTGCGGGTGGGTGGGACGGGCCTCCGCCGGATTGGCGCTTTGTGCCTCGTGCTCGAGCGCCGGACGGGCTGGAGGGGAGGGTGGGTGTTGCGGGTGGGTGGGACGGGCTCCCGCCGGATCGGCGCTTCGCGCCTTGTGCTCAAGCGCCGGACGGGCTGATCGGTTGCCGCCCTGGAGTTACGCCTCCTCGCCGTTGGACAGGAGTTGGTCCTCCGTAGCGCCCTTGCGCCAGTAGCCCGTGAACTTGATGCGTTTGCGGTCGAAGCCTCGGTCGGTGACCAGGTGGCGGCGTACCGCCTTGACCGTCGCCGACTCGCCGGCGATCCAGGCGTAGGGGGCGCCGGTGGGCAGGTCGGCGGCGCGGATGGCGGCCGTCGTCGTGCCCTCGCCCGTGAGCCAGGTGATGTCGGCGTCCGCCTTGGTGAGCAGTTCCTGGCGGTCCGCCGGGTCGTGGAGCTCCAGCCAGGCCAGGACCCGGGCCGACGGCGGCAGCGCCTCGAGGATGCCCGCGACGGCGGGGAGCGCCGACTCGTCGCCGGTCAGGAGGATCCAGTCGGTGTCCGAGGGCGGCCTGAAGTCGTACGCGGCGTTCTCCTCCTCGACCGGGGCGAGGACGCCGACGCGGGTGCCGGGGCGCGCCGTGCGGGCCCAGCGGGACGCGGGGCCCTCGGTGGAGCCCGCGTCCGGGGCGGGCGCGTGCACGGCGAAGTCGACGATCAACTCGTGCGGGTCGCGGCGCAGTTCACGGATCGTGTACGTGCGCATGATGCCGCGTACACCGGGGTCCAGGTCCCGCCAGGCCGCGTACCAGTCGGGGGACTCCGTGTCGGGCATGACCGGCGCGCTCTGGCCCGGCCGCGGCAGGAACACCTTCACGCGCTGGTCGCGGCCGCCGGAGGCCATCCGGGCCATGTCGGAGCCGCCGAAGGCCACGCGCACCATCGACGGCGTCAGCCGTTCCGTGCGCAGGACCTGGGCGTCGAAGAACCGGAACGGGACGTCGGTCATGGGGTGAGCCTTTCTCCTGTGCGCGGGGGAGGGGGAGGCTGGCGCCGGGGCGGGGCCGTTATCGCTTGAGCTTCTTCGACTTCTCGATCGCCTCCGCGAGTTGTTCGAGCACGGGGGCGTAACCGGCGTAGCTGTAGCGCTCCTCCATGGACCACGGGACGGTCTGGCCGGCCTTGACCGCGGGGAGCTTGGTCCAGGTGGGCTTCTTCGCGAGCTGGTCCTCGGTCAGCGCCGACGAGCGGTTGTCGACCATGATCAGGTCGGCGTGGTACTTGTCGGCGTTCTCCCAGCTGAGGAACTCCCAGAAGCCCCACTCGTCGCTCTTCTTGCCCTCGACGAACTCGACGCCGAGGTCCTTGAAGTAGTTCAGGTCGCAGTAGGAGTCGGGGACGGCGACGTACATCTGCTGGGCGTCGCCCGTCATCGCCATGACCTTCAGGCCGCCGTTGGCCTTCGCGGCCTTGCGCAGGGTCCGTTCGGCCTTCTCGAAGCGGGACTTGGCGGCCTTGACCTTCTGGGACTCCAGGTCCCCGCCGAGCGAGGCAGCCAGGTCGGTGTAGCGCTTGAGGGGTTCGAGGAGGGAGGCGCGGGCGCCGTTGATGCCGACGGTCGGGGCGAGGGCGGCGATCTTCTTGCTGCTCTCCTCGGGGACGAACCAGAGGTTGGGCGGCGGGAACATGTTGCTGATCAGCAGCTCGGGCTTGAGGGACGCGTACTTCTCGATGTTGAACTGGCCCCAGGTCTCGCCGAGGCTGGTCAGTTTGTCGACATCGAGATCGCCGGCCTGCGGGTTGGGCTTGCCGCCCACGGGCTTGGACGGGCCGAAGACACCGGTGACCTCGACGCCGTAGTCGTGCAGGGCCGCGGCCGTGCTGATGAACGCGACGATGTTCTTCGGCGTGGAGTCGGAGCGGGCGGTCTTGCCGCGGTCGTCCTTGAAGCTCCAGGCCTTGCCGCCGGAGCCCGGGTCCGACTTCTTGTCGTCGGAGTCGCTGCCGCAGGCGGTGAGGGCGGCGCCGAGGCCGAGGGCGGCGCCGCCGGTGAGCAGGCCGCGGCGGCTGACGCCGACGGGGGTGCGGGAGGCGGTGCGGGAGGGGCGGAGCGCGCGCATCAGGCGACCTTCTTCGAGTCTTCTATGGCCTTGGCGAGCCGCTCGATGAGGGGCGCGTACCCGGCATGGCTGAACTGGGCTTCGTTGAACCAGGGGATGACCTGGTCGGATTCGGCGGCGGGCAGACGGGCCCACGTCGGTTTGGACTTCCTCAGCTCGGCGGGCTGGAGGTTTCCGGTCCGTTTGTCGACAAGGATCAGGTCGGCTTCGTACCGGTCGGCGTTCTCCCAGCTGAGGTCCTGGAAGAAGCCGCCCTTCGTGGTGCTGGTGGGCGTGACGAACTCGACGCCGAGGTCGCTGTAGTGGCGCAGGTCGGTGAAGTCGCGCGGGTCGCCCACGTACATGCGGTCGGCCTGGGCGGCCATCGCGAGGACCTTGATGCCGCCGCGGGACTTCGCGGCCCCGGCGGCCTTGCGGAGCCGTTCGGACGCGTCCTCGAAGCGCTTCTTCGCCGCGGTCACCTTCGTGGCCCGCAGGTCGGCGCCCAGGGACTCGGCGAGTTCGGCGAAGCGGCCGATGGCCTTGGTCAGGGTCGTCTTGCCGGTGAGGATGCCGACGCTGGGCGCGATCGGCAGGATCTTGTCGGCGGACTCCTCGGGGACGTACCAGAGGGTCGGGGAGACGTTCATGGTGCTGACGAGGAGCTCGGGGCGCAGGCCCGCGTACTTCTCGATGCTGAACTGACCCCAGGCGTTGCCGATGACGGTCACTTTGTCGACATCGACACCCGCGGCCTGCACATCGGGATCGCCGTTCTTGAGCTTGGTGGGGCCGAAGACGCCGGTGCACTCGATGCCGAAGTCGTGCAGGGCGGCGGCCGCGCCGATGTAGGCGACGACGCGGCGCGGCCGCCCTTCGGCACGCGCCGTCTTGCCGCGGTCGTCCTTGAACGCCCAGGGCCCGCCCTGCTTCGAGGAGTTGTCGCCCTTGCCGCCGTCGCCCTCGTCGTCGCCGCACGCCGTGAGCAGTCCGCCGACGCTGAGCGCCGTGCCCGCGCCGAGGAGCGCACGCCGTGACACGGGCGACATGCGCGACAAGGGGGCAAAGGGGGACAGGAGTGTGCGGGGCGAGCGAGGAGAGGGGCGTGACCGGGGCATACGTGCTGCTTCTCTCGTCGAAGAGCAATGGGAGGGTAGGCTAACCTAACCACGTGTTGGTCGACAGTCCCCCTGAACCCAGCGCGGAAACCGCTCCCGCGCCGCCCGGCCGCCGCGTGTTCCGCGGAGCCGGGCTCGTCCTCTCCGTCGTCCTGCTGCTGGCCCTGATGGCCGTCAGCATCTCCGTGGGCGCCAAACAGCTCTCCATGGACCAGGTCTGGCACGGACTGTTCGAGGACTCGGGGACGTATGCCGACGTCGTGGTCGGCGAGCGGGTCTCGCGCACCCTCCTCGGGGTCCTCGCGGGCCTCGGACTCGGTCTGTCCGGCGCGGTCCTGCAGGCCCTGACCCGCAATCCGCTGGCCGACCCCGGCCTGCTCGGCATCAACATGGGCGCGTCGGCCGCCGTGGTCACCGCCATCAGCTTCTTCGGCGTCACCTCGCTGAGCGGCTATGTGTGGTTCGCCTTCGCGGGCGCGGCGATCGTCGGGGTCCTGGTGTACGCGCTCGGCGGCACCCGCAGCGCGACACCCGTGCGGCTCGCGCTCGCCGGTACGGCGCTGACCGCCGCCCTCGCCGGCTACCTCCAGGCCGTGATGATCACGGACAACGCCGCGCTCGACAAGATGCGGTTCTGGACGGTCGGCTCCCTGGCCTCCGCCAAGATGGAGACCATCCAGCAGGTCCTGCCGTTCCTCGCCGTCGGGACCCTGCTCGCGCTCGGCCTGGCCCGGCCGCTGAACGCCGTGGCGATGGGCGACGACACCGCCCGCGCGCTCGGCGCCCGGCTGACCCGCACCCGCGCCCTGTCCATGGCCTCCGCGACGCTGCTGTGCGGCGCCGCGACCGCCGCCTGCGGGCCCATCGCGTTCGTCGGCCTGATGGTCCCGCACATGGTGCGCTCCTTCACCGGACCCGACATGCGCTGGATCTTCCCGTACGCCGCCGTCCTCTCGCCCGTCCTGCTGCTCGGCGCCGACGTCCTCGGCCGGGTGGTCTCGCGCCCCGCCGAGGTCCAGGTCGGCATCGTCACCGCGGCCATCGGCGCCCCGGTGTTCATCCTGCTCGTACGACGGCGGAGGACGGCCCAGCTGTGAAGGCGATACGTACCCGCGGCGGGCTCTCGGTCCGCCTCGACGTCCGCACGGCCGTCGTGGTGGTGACCCTCGTCCTCGCCGCGCTGGTCGCGAGCGTCGTGCTCATCGGCACCGGCGACTTCGACATCCCGGCCGCCGACGTCATCCGCACCCTCCTGGGCAACGGCGACCCCGGCCAGGAGTTCATCATCAACGACCTGCGGCTGCCGCGGGTCGTCGTCGGGCTCCTGGTGGGCGCGTCCCTCGGTCTCGCCGGCGCGCTGTTCCAGTCCATCTCCCGCAATCCGCTGGGCAGCCCCGACGTCCTCGGCATCGGGCAGGGCTCGACCGCGGGCGCGCTCCTCATGATCGTGGTCTTCAGCGGCAGCGCGGGCCAGGTCGCGGGCGCCGCGCTGGTCGGCGGCCTCGTCACCGGCGCCGCCATGTACCTGCTGGCCTGGCGCCGTGGCGTGCACGGCTACCGGCTCGTCCTCGTCGGCATCGGCATGAACGCCTTCGCCGTCGCCATGAACGGCTACCTGCTGACCAAGGCGGACTTCGTCGACGCGGCCCGCGCGGTCGTGTGGATGACGGGCTCGCTCAACGGCCGCGACTGGGACCAGGTCTGGCCGCTGCTCACGCTGTGCGCCGTGCTGCTGCCGCTGATCGTCATGCACGCCCGTCCGCTGCGGATGCTGGAGATGGGCGACGACACGGCGTACTCCCTCGGGGTGCCCGTCGAGCGGACCCGCTTGGTCCTCATGGGCGCCGCCGTGCTGCTCACCTCGGCCGCGACCGCCGCCGCCGGGCCCGTCAGCTTCGTCGCCCTCACCGCGCCGCAGCTGGCCCGCCGTCTGACCCGCTCGCCGGGCCCGAACCTGGTGCCCGCCATGTGCATGGGCGCGACCCTGCTGATCGTCGCCGACTGGGCCTCGCAGCGGGCCTTCGGTGCCGACCAGCTGCCCGTCGGCGTCGTCACCGGTGTCCTCGGTGGTGTGTATCTGCTGTGGCTGCTCGTCACCGAGCGCAAGGCGGGGCGCATATGAGTGCCCGCCCGAGCGCCCGCCGCGGCCGTGCCCCTCGGCGGGGGCGCGCATGAAGCCGCGGACCCGGACCTCGTACGAAGACCCCCACGACCAGGAGCGTGCCCCCGTGAACCGGCTCATCGCCGACGACGTGACCATCGGCTACGACCAGCGTGTCATCGCGGAGAAGCTGTCCGTGGAGATCCCCGACAACTCCTTCACGGTGATCGTCGGCCCGAACGCCTGCGGCAAGTCGACGCTCCTGCGCGCCCTGTCCCGGATGCTCAAGCCCTCCGCCGGGCGGGTCCTCCTCGACGGCCAGACCATCCAGTCGCTGCCCGCCAAGCAGGTCGCGCGGACGCTCGGCCTGCTGCCGCAGTCGTCCATCGCTCCCGACGGCATCACGGTCGGCGACCTGGTGGCGCGCGGCCGCTACCCCCACCAGGGGCTGCTGCGGCAGTGGTCCAAGGAGGACGAGCGGATCGTGCGCGAGTCCATGGAGTCGACCGGCGTCGCCGAGCTGGGGGACCGGTACGTCGACGAGCTCTCCGGCGGTCAGCGTCAGCGGGTGTGGATCGCCATGGCGCTCGCCCAGCAGACGCCGCTGCTGCTGCTCGACGAGCCGACCACGTTCCTCGACATCCAGCACCAGATCGACGTCCTCGACCTGTGCGCCGATCTGCACGAGGAGCAGGGGCGGACGCTGGTCGCCGTCCTTCACGACCTGAACCACGCCGCCCGTTACGCCACCCACCTCATCGCTCTGCGCGACGGCAAGGTTCTGGCCGAGGGGCCGCCCGGGGAGATCGTCACCGCTGAGCTGGTGGCGGAGACCTTCGGGATCAAGTGTCAGGTGATCGATGATCCGGAGACGGGGACGCCGTTGGTGGTGCCCGCTGCGCGTAAGGCTCGCGTAGGCGCATAACGCTCGCGTGGGCGCGTAGGGAGGGCGTCTTATGGGGGCTTCGCCCCCGTTCCCCCCTGTTGCCGCTTCGCGGCTCGTCCTCAAGCGCCGGACGGGCTTTATCAGAGGAGCTTGCGTAGTTGTAGGAGGTCCCGTAGGCCTGCCTCCAGTTTGACCCGGCCGGATGCCCACGCCTTGGCGAAGTTCAGGTCGCCGTCGACCATGGCGATCAGGTCGTCGCCTGTCATGGCCAGGCGGATCTGCGCCTTCTCGCGGGGCGGGCCGGGATGCTCCTCCAGCACCTCGATCCGGCCGTTCTGCAGGCGCCCGGCGAGCGTGACGTCCAGATCTCTGAGGTGGCAGCTCAGCGAGCGGTCGAGCGCCGCGGCGCTGCGTACGTCACCGTCCGCGGCCGCGAGGTTGTCCGAGAGTTTGTCGAGTGCGCTGCGGCACTCCGCCATGGTCGCCATCGTGATCGACGGTACCGCAGGGCTTCGATGTAGCGTCGTGGCATGAGCGACTGGACGCCGGGCCGTGAGCCCGAGCTCACGGAGGCGGAGTACGAGATTCCGGCGGAGGCGGACGCCGAAGTTCCGGTGAGCCCGGAGGCCGCAGACCCCGCGATCCCAGAGGCCGCAGGCCCCGCCGAGCCCGCCCCCCTGGAAGTCGTCCGCACCCCCACCGGCAACGCCGAGGTGGACGCTCAGCTCCAGCGCCTCGGCGACGCCGACCACCTCGCCACCGACGGCCACATCGAGGTGTACGAGGATGTGCACCGGGGCCTGCGCGACGAGCTGACCGCGCTGGACGCACGCCCCGGGCCTCCCACCCCCTCGGGAACGCCGGGATCATTCGACAACAGGAGCTGAACCGAACGTGGCAGGAGTGGCACGCCGCCGCCTCGACGCCGAACTGGTCCGCAGGAAGCTCGCGCGCTCGCGCGAGCACGCGAGCCAGCTGATCGCCGCCGGCCGGGTGAGCGTCGGCAAGACCCTCGCGACCAAGCCGGCCACGCAGGTGGAGACCGCCGCCGCGATCGTGGTCACCCAGGACGACGACGATCCCGACTACGTCTCGCGCGGCGGCCACAAGCTCGCCGGCGCCCTGAAGGCCTTCGTACCGGAAGGGCTCGCCGTCGAGGGGCGGCGCGCCCTCGACGCGGGCGCCTCCACCGGCGGCTTCACCGATGTGCTGCTGCGCGCGGGCGTGGCGCACGTCGTCGCCGTCGACGTCGGCTACGGCCAGCTCGCCTGGTCGCTGCAGAGCGACGACCGGGTCACCGTCAAGGACCGTACGAACGTACGCGAGTTGACGCTCGAGCTCATCGACGGCGAGCCCGTCGACCTGGTCGTCGGCGACCTGTCCTTCATCCCGCTGGGGCTCGTTCTGCCCGCGCTCGCGCGCTGCGCGGCGCCCGACGCGGACCTCGTCCTGATGGTGAAGCCGCAGTTCGAGGTCGGCAAGGAGCGCCTCGGCAGCGGAGGTGTGGTGCGCAGCGCGGAGCTGCGGGCCGAGGCCGTGCGGACCGTGGCACGGCAGGCGTGGGGGCTCGGCCTCGGGGTGCGCGGTGTGACCGCCAGCCCGCTGCCCGGCCCCTCCGGGAATGTCGAGTACTTTCTGTGGCTGCGCGCCGGGGCGCCGGAACTCGACCCGGCGGACGTCGACCGTGCCGTGGCGGAGGGGCCCCGTTGAGTCAGACCCGAGCTCGTACTGTTTTTCTTCTGGCGCACACCGGCAGGCCCGCGGCCATCCGCAGTGCCGAACTCGTCGTGCAGGGGCTGCTGCGCAGCGGCCTCGGCGTGCGGGTCCTCGAGGCGGAGGCGGCGGACCTGCCGCTGCCCGCCGAGGTGGAGCTGGTCAAGGAGGCGACACCCGCCTGCCTCGACGCCTGCGAACTCCTCGTCGTGCTCGGTGGTGACGGGACGCTGCTGCGCGGCGCGGAGTTCGCCCGCGCCTCCGGGGTGCCGATGCTCGGCGTGAACCTCGGCCGTGTCGGCTTCCTCGCCGAGGCCGAGCGGGACGACCTGGACAAGGTCGTCGACCGCGTCGTCACCAAGGCGTACGAGGTCGAGGAGCGCATGACCGTCGATGTCGTCGTGCACAGCAACGGCGACGTCGTGCACCGCGACTGGGCCCTCAACGAGGCCGCCGTGCAGAAGATGTCGGCCGAGCGGATGCTCGAGGTCGTCCTGGAGATCGACGGCCGTCCCGTGACCGGCTTCGGCTGCGACGGCATCGTGTGCGCGACGCCGACCGGCTCGACCGCGTACGCCTTCTCGGCGGGCGGGCCCGTGGTGTGGCCGGAGGTCGAGGCGCTGCTCATGGTGCCGATCAGCGCGCACGCCCTCTTCGCCAAGCCGCTGGTGACCTCGCCGGACTCGGTCCTCGCCGTCGAGGTCCAGCCGCACACGCCGCACGGGGTGTTGTGGTGCGACGGGCGGCGGACCGTCGAGCTGCCCGCCGGGGCGCGCGTCGAGGTCCGCCGGGGGGCGGTGCCGGTGCGGCTTGCGCGGCTGCACCACGCGTCGTTCACCGACCGGCTGGTGGCCAAGTTCGCCCTGCCGGTTTCGGGGTGGCGGGGGGCGCCGCAATGACGCTCCGCTGGGGCGAAGTGGGTGACCTGCGGGTCCGTTGTGGCTGGTCGCGCAGTTCCCCGCGCCCCTTGCCCGGGTCAAGTCGCGCTGACCACCGATATGGCCCGGCACCGCAGCACCGCCACCACCGGTAGCCCGGTGGCGCCCAAGGTCAGGAGCAGGGTGCCGGCGGTTATGCCCGTCGGCACCGCCCACGGCAGATACGGGACGGCCGAGCCGAAGGCCGTGCTGAGCATCGGGGCGAGGGTCGCCAGGGCGATCACCCCGCCGAGGAGCAGCGCCGTCCCGGCGACGACCACCGCCTCCCAGGCCGCCATCGCCCGCACCTGGCGGCGCTGGGAGCCCACGACCCGCAGCAGGGCCAGATCGCGGCGGCGCTCGAAGGAGATCATGGCGAGGGTGTTGGCCGAGGCTATGGCGGCGAAGCCCGCGTACAACGACGTGCCCATGTAGTCCATCCAGACCTCGCCCGTGCTGCCCGCGGAGCCGGTGTGGTGCTCGGCCGTCGTATGGATCGCGATCTTCGTGAGGCCGAAGCCGACGACGAGGAGCAGCGGCACCACCGCCGCGGCGAAACGGCGCGGCTGGGAACGGACGTTGAGCATCGCCAGGCGTGCCGCGCCGCCGCCCAGACGGCCCACGGCCGCCGAGACCAGCCAGGCCGCGGGCCCGATGAGGCGCGGGCCGAGGAGTCCCGCGCCCACGCAGAACAGGATGAGGACCAGGAACGCCCCCTCGCCCGCCTCGTCCGCGGGCTGCCGTGAGAGCACCACCGAAAGGACGACACCGCCCGCGACCGCGAGCAGCCCGAGCGGCGCCCGCAGCAGCCCGAGCCCGCGCCGCCCGGCCGCCGCCTCGTGCAGCGCGTGCGCGGGCCGCAGCAGCGAGAAGCGCAGCGAGGACAGCACGGCGGCCAGCGCCGATGTGATCACGGCCACGCCCAGACACACGGGCAGCGCGAGCCAGCTGAAGCGGAAGGACACCTCGGCCGGGACCAGGCCGTGCGTGACCATGCCCCGGAACCACACGCGGGCCAGCACACCGCCGAGCACGAAGCCCACCAGGGCGGCGGGCACCGACGCGACCAGGGACTGGACGGCCACCGCGCGGCGGACCTGGCGGGGCCTGGCGCCGATGGAGCGGACCAGGGCCAGCTCGCGGTGCTGCTGCACCACGGCCGTGCCCATGGTCGACGCGACCACGAATATCGACATGTAGATGGAGCCGATCAGAAGCACGGCCGCCGTGTCGCCCACGCCGTTCTCCGTGAGCGTCGCACGGGCCTCGCGCGAAAGCCCGTCCGTGCTCGTCGTACGCAACACCATCGTCGACGCGCTCACGACCGTCGCCGCGAACAGCGCCGCGACAGCCGTGCCGATGAACGCCGGGCGATGCGCGCGCAGCGCCGCCCGAGCCAGTCCTGTACCCATATCGATCATGATCCTGCGGCGGGACGGCCCCCCACCATGAAGGCCGCCGCAGAATCTCACTGAGGAAAACCCCACCCCGGCGGGTGACAGGTGACGTTTTCGGGGCCTTCGCCACCTGCGCGTTCACGCAAGGACGCCAGGGCACGTCGCACAGCGGACCCCTGACCTCGTAAGGTCGTGTGCGTGTTGGAGGAGATGCGGATACGGTCGCTCGGAGTCATCGACGACGCGGTGGTCGAGCTGTCGCCCGGATTCACCGCCGTGACCGGCGAGACCGGAGCGGGCAAGACGATGGTCGTCACGAGCCTCGGCCTGCTGCTCGGCGGGCGCGCCGACCCCGCCCTGGTGCGGATCGGCGCCAAGTCGGCGGTCGTGGAGGGGCGCATCACCGTGCCCTCGGACGCCGCCGCGGCCGTGCGCGCCGAGGAGGCCGGGGCCGAACTCGACGACGGGGCGCTGCTCGTCAGCCGGACGATCTCCGCGGAGGGGCGCTCCCGCGCCCACCTCGGCGGGCGCTCGGTGCCGGTCGGCGTGCTGTCCGAGCTTGCCGACGACCTCATCGCCGTGCACGGGCAGAGCGACCAGCAGGGCCTGCTCAAGCCCGCCCGGCAGCGCGGCGCCCTCGACCGGTACGCGGGCGAGGCCGTCGCCGTGCCCCTCGACAAGTACGCCGCCGCGTACCGCAGGCTGCGGGCCGTCGCCACCGAACTCGACGAGATCACGACACGCGCCCGCGAGCGCGCCCAGGAAGCCGACATGCTCCGCTTCGGCCTGGAGGAGATCGCCGCCGTCGAACCCCGCGCGGGCGAGGACACCGAACTCGCCGCCGAGGCCGAGCGCCTGGGGCACGCCGAGGCGCTCGCCTCCGCCGCGACGCTCGCCCACGCCGCCCTCGCCGGGAATCCCGAGGACCCCGAGGGCGTCGACGCGACCACCCTCGTCGCGGGCGCCCACCGTGCCCTCGAAGCCGTCCGCTCCCACGACCCCGCCCTCGCCGCCCTCGCCGGGCGCATCGGTGAGATCGGCATCCTCCTGTCGGACGTCGCGGGCGAACTCGCCGGGTACGCCGACGACCTCGACGCCGACCCGCTGCGGCTCGCCGCCGTCGAGGAGCGCCGGGCCGCCCTGACGCAGCTCACCCGCAAGTACGGCGAGGACGTCGGAGCCGTGCTCGCCTGGGCCGAGGACGGCTCCGCGCGCCTCGTCGAGCTGGAGGGCGACGACGACCGGCTCGCCGGGCTCACCGCCGAACGGGACGCGTTGAGCGCCGAGCTCTCCGGGCTCGCCCGGGCCCTCACCGAGGCCCGCGTCGAGGCTGCCTCGCGGTTCGCCGCCGCCGTCACCGAGGAGCTCGCCTCCCTCGCCATGCCCCACGCGCGCGTCACCATCGACGTACGCCAGACCGACGATCCCGACGGGGTCGAGATCGACGGCCGTACCGTCGCCTACGGGCCCGCCGGTGTCGACGAGGTCGAGCTGCTGCTCGCCCCGCACCCCGGCGCGCCGCCCCGGCCCATCGCCAAGGGGGCCTCCGGCGGTGAGCTGTCCCGCGTCATGCTCGCCGTCGAAGTCGTCTTCGCCGGTACGGATCCCGTGCCCACCTATCTCTTCGACGAGGTCGACGCGGGGGTCGGGGGCAAGGCCGCCGTCGAGATCGGGCGGAGGTTGGCGCGGCTTGCCAAGTCCGCGCAGGTCGTCGTCGTCACCCACCTTCCGCAGGTGGCGGCGTTCGCCGATCGGCAGCTTCTGGTCGAGAAGACCAACGACGGGTCCGTGACGCGGTCCGGGGTGCAGGTTCTCGAAGGGGAGGACCGGGTGCGGGAGTTGTCCCGGATGCTGGCCGGGCAGGAGGACTCCGAGACTGCTCGGGCGCATGCGGAGGAGTTGTTGGCTGCGGCTCGGGGGGACGGGTGAGGTAGGGGGGCCTCGCGGGGGCGCCCCAGTCCCGCCCCTTCTCCGAAACCGGGGCTTCGCCCCGGACCCCGTATCGCCGCTCCGCGGCTCGTCCTCAATCGCCGGACGGGCTGGAAATGTGCCGGTGCGGCAAAGTTCTAGCCTCTCCGGCGTTTGAGGAGCGGGGTCTGGGGCGGAGCCCCAGTTTCGGGAAAGGGGCGGGACTGGGGCGCCCCCGCGAGGCCCCGTACCCTCACCCGCATGATCACCCCCTCCCGCCGCCGCACCGCCTTCCTCCTCGCCGCCACCGCCACCCGCGCCACACTCACGGCGCTGCGCACCCGCCCGTCCGGCGATCCTGCCCGATGGCAGCGGACGAACTTCGCGGGCCGCACCGTAGAACTGCACGCGGGCCCCGCCGCAGCCGTCGGCGCCGCGCTCGGGGCCGCGGCGCTCGCCCCTCGGCCGCGCACGGCAGCGGGCCTCGCCGTGCTGGCGGCGGGCGCCTGCGGGGCGTACGACGACGTGGCGGGCGCGGAGGACCCCCGGCGCGGGTTCCGTGCGCATCTGACGGCGTTGCGCGGGGGAGAGGTGACCAGCGGCGCCGTGAAGTTGTTCGGCGTCTCGGCGGCCGCGCTCGCCGCGGGCGCCCTGCTCAAGGAACGTCCCGTCGACAAGGTGCTCGCGGGCGTCGTCATCGCCGGTACGGCCCACTTCGTGAACCTCGTGGACGTACGGCCCGGCCGTGCCGCCGCCACGGTGCTCGCCCTCGGCGCGCCCGGCCTGCTGCGCGCGGGCCCGGGCGCCACGCTCGCCGCCGCGTCGATGGGCGCGGCGGCCGCCGTCCTGCCCGACGACAGGGCGCAGCGCACGATGATCGGCGACACGGGGGCGCACGCCCTGGGCGCGGCCCTGGGCACCGCCATCGTCGCGGGCAACCACCGCGCCGGTCTCGCCGTCCACGCGGCGGGCCTGGTCGCTGCGGCTGTGTGCGGAGACACGGTGAGCAGGATGGCCCGGTCCGGGCTCGCGCCGGAGACGGAGGGGGCGCACGCGGCCGCGTAGGCGGGGAGAGGGGGAGGGCGGAACGAGGAGAGGAGAGGGAGCAGCCAGGTGGGGTGAGGGAGGCGGCGAGGGGAGAAGAGGCGAGGGGAGGCGAGAAGAGGCGAGGCGAGGGGAGACGAGGGGAGACGAGATGAGGCGAGGCGAGGGGAGGGGAGAGGGGACGCGGGCGGTGACACGGGCGGGGGGCGTTCGTGTGGGGCTTCGGGGAGCGAACGGGGGGCCTCGGCCCATTGGGCGCGTCCAAGTTTGGCAAAGGCTTTCCGCCACAGCGTCGGGCTTGCGAAGATGCGGGGGCCGACGGGCCGTTGGCCGGAGGGGGCGTTCGGCCGCGGACCTGGTCCTGGGCCCCGCGCCCGTGCTCACCCGAGTGGGTGATCCCGTGCGTGAAGTTGTCCGGCCGGACGCGGAAGGGACCTTTCAGCAGTGCCGGAACGGCCGTACGTACTGGCATTCTTGGCGCTGTGCGTGGGCGGGCCACCGACCGCCCGTACCGCAGGCGCCCGCCCATCCCTCGGCGCGCCGCCCAGCCGCCGACCCGACCCAGGAGCCCCGGCCACGTGAGCCACGTGAGCACCCCCGTACCGCAAGGCCAGCCGCCGCTGCACACCGTGCAGGTACTCGGCGGCGGCAGTGCGGGCAGCAGCGCGCACGTCAGGTCCCTGGCGACGGGGCTTGCCGCGCGCGGCGTGCGCGTCACCGTGTGCGCCCCCATCGAGGCCGACGAGGCGTACGACTTCGCGGGCACCGGCGCCCGCCACGTGGCCGTGCCGCGCCGCAGCGACCCCGCGTCCGTCGCCGCCCTGCGGACCGCCTGCGCCGACGCCGACCTGGTGCACGCGCACGGGCTGCACGCCGCGCTGCGGGCCGCCATCGCCCTCACCGGCCGCCGCATCCCGCTCGTCGTCACCTGGCACACCCGCGCCCAGGCCTCGGGCGCCCGCGCCCATGTCCTGCGGGTCCTGGAGCGGCGCGTCGCCAGGGCCGCCGCCGTGGTCCTCGGCACCTCGTCCGACCTCGTCGTCCGGGCCCGCGGCCGGGGCGCCCGCGACGCCCGCCTCGCCCCCGTCGCCCTGCCCACGCCCCGCCGCGCCGAGCGCACGGACGACGAACCCACCGGGCCCCGCCACAAGATCCGCGCCGAACTGGGCGCCGTCGACCGCCCCTTGCTCCTCGCCGTCGGCTCCCTGGAGCCGCACCGGGGCTACGACGTCCTGCTGGACGCCGCCCGCGCCTGGGCCGGCCTTGCCCCGCTGCCGCTGCTCGTCGTCGCGGGCGAGGGGTCCGCGCGCGCCGCCCTCCAGGACCGCATCGACGCCGAAGGCCTGCCCGTGCGGCTCATCGGGCGCCGCGAGGACGTACCGGAACTCCTGGCCGCCGCCGACCTCGTGCTGCTGCCCAGCGAGTGGGAGTCCCGCTCCCTGCTCGCCCAGGAGGCCCTGCACGCGCGCGTGCCGCTCGTCGCGACCGCCGTCGGCGGCATCCCCGAACTCGTCGGCGACGCCGCCGAACTCGTCCCGTACGGGGACGCCCGGGCCCTCTCCGACGCCGTCGCCCGGCTCCTCGCCGACGGCGTGCGCCGCCAGGAACTGAAGGACCTGGGCACCGCCCAGGCCGCCACCTGGCCCACGGAGGACGAAACGGTCACTCAAGTGTTGAGTGTCTACGACGAGTTGACCCAGCCGATCAGTTCGTACTGATCGGACGAGCGGTTCGCGTCACGGCACGTGCCTGCGTGCCCGCAGCGCCAGGCTGAGGGCGAGGACCGTCTGCGGGTCGTCCAGGTCCGTGCCGAGGAGTTCGCCGATCCTGGCCAGGCGGTTGTAGAGGGTCTGGCGGTTGAGGTGGAGCTCGCGGGCCGTCTCCGCCTTGCGGCCCGCGTGTGCCAGATAGGTCTGGAGGGTGGGCAGCAGGGGTGGCTTGGAGCGCTGGTCGTGATCGCGCAGGGGGCCGATCGCGCGGTCCACGAACGCGGCGAGCGCGGTGCCGTCGTGCTGGTGCAGGCGCCACAGGAGCAGGTCGATGTCCAGGCGCCGCGCGTCGTACCAGGGCCTGTCCGGAAGCCCCTGCGCCGCCGTGGCCGTCTCCGCCGCGTGCCGCAGGCCCGACGCGGCCGCCGCCCAGCCGCCCGCCACACCGACCACCACGATCGGCGACTGCGCCCCTGCCCGCCGCATGCCCGCCCGCTCGACCCCGGCCCGCAGCGCCGCCGCGACCCGGTCCGCGACCGTCGTGCGCTCGGGCTCCGCGCGCAGCCCGAGCAGAAGCGGAACCCTCCCTTCCACCGGGCGTACGCCGAGCAGAACCGGCACTCCCACCGACGCCAGCTCCTCCGCGACCGCGCGCGCGAGGACCGCCCAACCACCGCCGGTCGGCAGGCCGTCGGGGATCCGCATGACCACGGGGAGCAGCGGGCTCGACCCCGGCTTGAAGCCGAGGACCCGGGCCTGGGCGGGCGCGTCCTCGGCGGTGATGCGGCCCTCGGCGAGGTCGGTGAGGAAGTCGCCGCGGCCGCGGGCCGCCAGTTCCTCCTCCTGCCTCGCCTGCATCAGGACCACCGCGAGGCTGCCCGCGGCCCGTTCGGCGGCGATCCGGTGGACGGGGAGGAGCGCGGACTCCACGGCGAGCAGGACGAGGCGGGCCCGCACCGATCCGGCGCCGGGCCCGCCGCCCGGTACGTCCACGAGGACGGCGCCCGCCGGGGGCTCGTCCCGGTCCTCGGGGCGCCCCCGCAGCCCCTCCCAGACCTGGAGCGGGTCGGCGCACGCGCTGTCCGCCCCGGCGGCGTACAGGAGCTGGCCGTCCGCCGTCTCCAGGAACACCGGGTTGCCGCTGAACTCGGCGAGGACGGAGAGCACTTGGGGGACGCCGCCGCCGGAGAGCAGCGCCCCGGTGCAGCGGCGGTGCACCTCCTCGGCGCGGCGAAGGAGTGCGTAGTGGCCGTTGACGATCTCCGTGTGCACCTCTTCGGTGACCGTCACGAAGGGCACCTCGCGGTGCAGCTGGACCAGCGGGAGGCCGGCCGCGCGGGCCGTGTCGACGAGTGCGGCGGGCAGGCGCGTGAAGCGCGGGCCCAGCTCGACGACCAGGGCCGCGATGCCGCGCTCGGCGAGGTCGCGGACGAAGGCGCGCTGCTCGGCCGGGCGGGAGCCGAGCCCGAGCCCCGTGGTCAGCAGGAGTTCGCCGCCCTTCAGGAGCGAGGCGATGTTCGGCACCTCGCCCGCGTGCACCCAGCGCACCGTGCGGCCGAGGCGGTCGGCGCCCGCGACGATCTCCGGGAGCCCGCCGCGCAGACCGGGGAGTTCCAGTGCCCGCTGTACGGTGATGCCGCCCTGAGTGTCCTGACTGTCCATGGGGCGGACGGTACCTGAACAGGCCAGGTGGGCCCGCCGCCGTGCGGACGGCGGTGTCCTGGCCGCCGGGACTCGGCGGCGCCGGCCGGCGCCGCCCTCGTACGACCCGGTGCTAGGGCCTGTCCGGCGGATCTTCGCGGGCCCGCGACGCCTGGCACGCACTCTCGCCGCACGCCCGAATCACCCGAGTACGTCCAGTACGAGGGCGATCCG
>NZ_JBHXTE010000086.1:0-16191 GCF_042677545.1 Streptomyces sp. NPDC127108
GGAACACCTGTGGGTGCTCCGGCCCCGCCGCCCGGACCGAGGTCAGGACTTGGGCAGTTCACCCCGGACCGTGCGGGCCGCCGAGACCAGGTTCTCCAGTGAGGCGCGGGTCTCGGGCCAGCCGCGGGTCTTCAGGCCGCAGTCGGGGTTGACCCAGAGGCGCTCGGCGGGGATGGCCTCGAGGCCCTTGCGGAGGAGGGCGGCGGCCTCGTCCGCGTCGGGGACGCGCGGGGAGTGGATGTCGTAGACGCCCGGTCCCGCCTCGCGCGGGTAGCCGTGCTCGGCCAGTTCGCGGGCGACCTGCATGTGCGAGCGGGCGGCCTCCAGGCTGATGACGTCGGCGTCGAGGTCGTCGATGGCCTGGACGATGTCGCCGAACTCGGCGTAGCACATGTGGGTGTGGATCTGGGTGTCGGGCCGCACCCCGCTGGTGGTGAGGCGGAAGGACTCGGTGGCCCAGTCCAGATAGGCCGGGCGGTCGGCGGCGCGCAGCGGCAGCGTCTCGCGCAGCGCGGGCTCGTCGACCTGGATGACGGAAGTGCCCGCCGCCTCCAGGTCGTCGACCTCGTCGCGCAGGGCGAGGGCCACCTGGCGGGCGGTGTCGCCGAGCGGCTGGTCGTCGCGGACGAAGGACCAGGCGAGCATGGTGACGGGCCCGGTGAGCATGCCCTTGACCGGGCGCTCCGTCAGGGAGTTGGCGTACGACGTCCAGCGCACCGTCATCGGCTCGGGGCGGGAGATGTCACCGGCGAGGACCGGCGGGCGGACGTAGCGGGTGCCGTAGGACTGGACCCATCCGTGCTGGGTGGCCAGATAGCCGGTGAGCTGCTCGGCGAAGTACTGCACCATGTCGTTGCGTTCGGGCTCGCCGTGCACCAGGACGTCGATGCCGGTCTTCTCCTGGAAGGAGATGACCTCGCGGATCTCGTTCTCGATGCGCTGTTCGTACCCGGCGGTGTCGATGCGCCCCGCGCGCAGGTCGGCGCGGGCCGTGCGCAGCTCCGTGGTCTGCGGGAACGAGCCGATGGTGGTCGTGGGAAGCAGCGGCAGGCCGAGGTGGGCGCGCTGGGCGTCGGCCCGCGCGGTGTACGGCTGCGAGCGGCGGCCGTCGGCGTCGGTGACGGCCGCGGCCCTGGCCCGGACGGCCGGGTCGTGGGTGATCGCGGAACCGGCGCGGGAGGCCAGGTCGGCCCGGTTGGCGGCGAGTTCGGCGGCGATGGTGTCGGTGCCCTGCGCGAGGCCCTTGGCCAGGGTGACGATCTCGCCGGTCTTCTGCTGGGCGAACGCGAGCCAGCGCAGGATCTGCGGGTCGATGTCCCGCTCGGCCGCCGCGTCGATCGGGACGTGCAGGAGCGAGCAGGAGGCGGCGACGTCGACCCGGTCGGCGAGGCCCAGGAGCGTCCCCAGGGTGGCCAGGGACTTCTCCAGGTCGTTGATCCAGATGTTGCGGCCGTTGACGACACCGGCGACGAGGCGCTTGCCGGGCAGTCCGCCCACCGCGGCGAGCGCGTCGAGGTTGGCGGCGGCCGCGTCGGTGAAGTCCAGGGCGAGGCCGTCGATCGGGGCCTTCGCCAGGACCGGCAGGGCGTCGCCGAGCCGGTCGAAGTAGGAGGCGACGAGCAGCTTCGGCCGGTCGGTGAGGGCGCCGAGGTCGCGGTAGGCGCGCTCGGCGGCGTTGAGGTCGGCCGGGGTGCGGTCCTGGACCAGGGCGGGCTCGTCGAGCTGCACCCACTCGGCGCCGGCCGCGCGCAGGTCCGCGAGGACCTCGGCGTACACGGGAAGGAGCCGGTCGAGGAGCGTCAGCGGCTCGAAGTCCGCGGCCACGCCGGGCGCGGGCTTGGCGAGCAGCAGATATGTGACGGGGCCGACGAGGACCGGGCGGGCGGCGAGGCCGAGCGCGAGGGCCTCCTTGAGCTCGGCGACCTGCTGGGTGGAGTCGGCGCTGAAGACGGTGTCGGGGCCGAGCTCCGGCACCAGGTAGTGGTAGTTGGTGTCGAACCACTTGGTCATCTCGAGCGGCGCGACGTCCTGGGTGCCGCGGGCCATGGCGAAGTAGCCGTCGAGGGGGTCGGCGGCGACGGCGGAGCGGTGCCGCCGGGGGACGGCGCCGACCATGACACTGGTGTCCAGGACGTGGTCGTAGTACGAGAAGTCACCGGTCGGCACCTCGTGGACACCGGCCGCCGCCAGGCGCTGCCAGGTGGAGCGGCGCAGCTCCTTCGCGGTCTCCCGGAGGGCGTCGGCGGTGACGCGGCCCTTCCAGTACCCCTCGATCGCCTTCTTGAGTTCACGGCCTGCGCCCTGACGGGGGTAGCCGTACACGGTGGCCCGTGCTGCCGCGGCTGCGGACTTCGCTGTCACGGAAATCTCCTTCGCGAGATGACTCCTGAGAATCCCGGGACGGGACACGGACGCGAAGGGATGACGAACGAGACGGACACCACGCACGCCACTGGCAGGGTGTTCCGTCTGGTATGTACGCCGACCCGCCCACGAGGTCACCGGGATGTCCGCACGCGATCGGTCGCGTACGGGCAACGGGCAGGTCTTCGGACTCGCGGGCACGTCTGCCGGGGCAGACACCTACTGGCCGTCGCTTCCCAGGCCCCGTTCATCGGACCCAGTGCGTGTGACGGCGGTCGTTCCCGCTCACCGCTGCGGGGCAGTCCCGGATTCCCACCGGGTTCCCTCTTACGACGCGCCTGCCTGGCGGACAGGGCGAACCAGCTGCACGCGTCAGGTTAGAGGGTGGACGCGCTCCTGGGCAGCGGTGTTCACATTCCGGAACGTGAGATGAGACACGGGCGGGGGCCGTTTGGGCGTGCGCCCGAACGGCCCGGCCCGGCGGACCCTAGTGGAACTGCTCCTCCTCGGTGGAGCCGGCCAGGGCGGTGGTGGAGGAGGCCGGGTTGACCGCGGTGGACACGAGGTCGAAGTAGCCGGTGCCGACCTCGCGCTGGTGCTTGACGGCGGTGAAGCCGTGCTCCTGGGCGGCGAACTCCTTCTCCTGGAGGTCCACGTACGCGGTCATGCCGTGGTCGGCGTAGCCGCGGGCGAGGTCGAACATGCCGTGGTTGAGGGAGTGGAATCCGGCCAGGGTGATGAACTGGAACTTGTAGCCCATGGCGCCCAGTTCGCGCTGGAACTTGGCGATCTGGTCGTCGTCGAGCGCGGCCTTCCAGTTGAAGGACGGCGAGCAGTTGTAGGCCAGCATCTGGTCGGGGTGCTCGGCGTGGATCGCCTCGGCGAACTCGCGGGCCTGGGCGAGGTCGGGGGTGCCGGTCTCGACCCAGATGAGGTCGGCGTACGGGGCGTAGGCGAGTCCGCGCGCGATGACGGGGGCCATGCCGGCCCGGACGCGGTAGAAGCCCTCGGCGGTCCGCTCGCCGGTCACGAACTCGGCGTCGCGCTCGTCGACGTCGCTGGTGAGGAGGTTGGCGGCGAGCGCGTCGGTGCGGGCGACGATCAGGGTCGGCACATCGGCGATGTCGGCCGCCAGGCGGGCCGCGTTGAGGGTGCGGACGTGCTGGGCGGTGGGGACGAGGACCTTGCCGCCGAGGTGGCCGCACTTCTTCTCCGAGGCGAGCTGGTCCTCGTAGTGGATGCCGGCCGCGCCCGCCGCGATCATCGCCTTGGTCAGCTCGAAGGCGTTCAGCGGGCCGCCGAACCCGGCCTCCGCGTCGGCCACGATCGGGGCCAGCCAGTCCACGGCGGAGTCGCCCTCGCTGGTGGCGATCTGGTCGGCGCGCAGCAGCGCGTTGTTGATCCGACGGACCACCTGCGGAACGGAGTTGGCCGGATAGAGCGACTGGTCGGGGTAGGTGTGCCCGGCCTGGTTGGCGTCGGCGGCCACCTGCCAGCCGGACAGGTAGATCGCCTGCAGCCCCGCCTTGACCTGCTGCACCGCCTGCCCGCCGGTCAGCGCGCCGAGGGCGTGCACGTAGTCGAGGTCGTGCAGTTGGCGCCAGAGCCGCTCGGCGCCGCGCCGGGCCAGGGTGTGCTCCTCGCGGACGCTGCCGGAGAGCCGCACGACGTCCGCGGCGCTGTAGGTGCGCTCGATCCCCTGCCACCGCGGGTCGGTCGCCCACCGCCGCGCGAGCTCCTCGGCCGTCGCCGTCGTCGTCCCTGCCTGTGCCATGACCGTCTCCCGGAGATTCGTGAACTGTGCGAACATCTGGCACTGAGTGCCTGACCTATCTGAGGTGCGGCCCGCCGGATCCGTAGGTGGACAGGTGAGCAATGCTGCCGAGTCGGGCGGAGTGGGCCGGGATCTCCGACGTCAGGGCATGAGTTGGTGCCCCGGTTCCGCTTCGCCCGACGGAGTCCGGCGAGCCGCAGTTCGACTGTGGCATCGGCACTCAGTGCCAGCAACCGAGGAGGGGTGCCAACTTCTGCGAATCTTCTCCGGCGGTTCTGCCAACTCTGTTAAGGCCCGTGGGGAGGGTTCGCGTGACTACGATCGCGGGCATGACCGACGGGCCGGACGGGAGCCACGAGTGAGCAAGACGTACGCCGGAGCGCGACTGCGAAGGCTGCGCGAGGAACGCCGTATGAGCCAGGCCGACCTGGCCAGGACCCTCGCCATCTCGCCGAGCTATCTGAACCAGATGGAGCACGACTCCCGCCCGCTCACCGTGCCGGTCCTGCTGCGCCTGACCGAGGCGTTCGGCGTCGACCCGGGCTTCTTCTCCGAACGCGACACGAGCAGGCTGGTCGCCGACCTGCGGGACGCCCTCACCGGCGAGGTCTCCACCGGCCAGGTGTCGGCGTCCGACCTCTCGGACCTCGCCTCCCGCATGCCCGCCGTGGCCACGCTCCTGGTGGACCTCGGCCGCCGCAACCAGCGCCTCACCGAGCAGCTCGCCGAAGCGGCGGAGGGCCGGGGGCCGGGACCGGTGGCGCAGCCGCGCTCCGCCCACGAGGAGATCCGCGAGTTCTTCTACCGGCGCCAGAACTACCTGCACGACGTCGACCTCGCCGCCGAGCAGTTCGCGGAGGAGATAGGCATCCGCCCCGGCGAGGTCGTCCGTGCCCTGTCCGCACGGCTCGGCGAACGCCACGGCGTGCGCCTCGCCGCGGACTCCGACGAGCTCCTGCACCACTACGACCCGGCAGCCCGCGTCCTGCACCTCTCCGGCCGCCTCCGCCCCGGCCAGCAGGCGTTCCGCATGGCCACCCAGCTCGCGCTCCTGGAACACACGGACCAGGTCTCCGCCCTCGCCTCGGAGGACTTCGCGCCGGACTCCGCGGCCTGGCCGCTGGCCCGCATCGGCATCGCCAACTACTTCGCCGCCGCGCTGATCCTGCCCTACCGCCGCTTCCACGCCGCCGCGGAGGAGTTCCGCTACGACATCGAGCGGCTCTGCGACCACTTCGGGCTCGGCTACGAGACGATCTGCCACCGCCTCAGCACCCTGCAGCGGCCCCGGCTGCGCGGCGTGCCCTTCTCCTTCGTCCGGGTCGACCGGGCGGGCAACATGTCCAAACGCCAGTCCGCCACCGCGTTCCACTTCTCCCGCGCGGGCGGCACCTGCCCGCTGTGGAACGTGTACGAGGCGTTCGCCGCGCCCGGCCGCATCCACGTCCAGGTCGCCGCCATGCCGGACGGGCAGCGCTACCTGTGGACCGCCCGCGCGCTCACCCGGCACCGCGGCGGCTGGGGCGAACCCGGCAAGACCTTCGCCATCGGCCTCGGCTGCGAGATCCGCCATGCCTCCCGCCTCGTCTACTCCGACGGCCTCGACCTCGACAACACCTCGGCCGCCGTCCCCATCGGCATGGGCTGCCGCCTCTGCGAACGCACCGACTGCCCCCAACGGGCCGTCCCCCCGCTGGACCGGAGCCTGGCGATCGACGAGAACAGCAGCACCTTCGTGCCCTACCCGGTGGTCAGGGCGCGCCAGGGCCTCGACTGACGGGTCAGGCGCCGCCCGACGACTCCACCGGATACGGCACGTACGTCCGCCGGTCGGGATCGACCGCCAGGCGCCCGCCGGCCGGGGGGCGGGCCCGCTGCGCGCAGTCGCGGCGTTCGCAGAGGCGGCAGCCCAGGCCGATGGGGGTCGCCGCGCGCGGGTCGTCGAGTGCGACGCCCTCGGCGTAGACGAGGCGGTGCGCGTGGCGCAGTTCGCAGCCCAGGGCGACGGCGAACTCGGCGCGCGGCGCATGGTGTCCCGCGCCGCCCCGGGTGACCGTGCGGGCCACCCAGAAGTAGCGCTTGCCGTCGGGCATTTCGGCGACCTGGGTGAGGATCCGGCCGGGGGCGGAGAACGCCTCGTACACCGTCCACAGCGGGCAGGTGCCGCCGAGCCGGGAGAAGTGGAAGTCGGTGGCGGACTGCCGCTTGGAGACGTTCCCGGCGCGGTCCACGCGCAGGAACGAGAAGGGCACCCCGCGCCGCCCGGAACGCTGGAGGGTACTGAGGCGGTGGCAGACCGTCTCGAAGCCGACGCCGAACCGCGCCTGGAGCAGCTCGATGTCGTAGCGCAGCTCCTCGGCGGCGGCGAGGAAGGCCGTGTACGGCATGAGCAGGGCACCGGCGAAGTAGTTCGCGAGGCCGATCCGGGTCAGTGCCGCGGCCTGCGCGGAGGTCGGCCCGGCCGCGCCGACCAGCGTGTCGAGCAGCGGCCCGTACTCCAACAGGGCGATCTGCGTCGCCAGTTGGAACGCGCGCTGGCCCTCGGTCAGCCAGGGCGACAGGAACAGCAGGCGGCTCGTCGCGTCGAAGCGGCGGGCGTCCGCCGCGCGTTCGGGCGCCGCCCGCACCACCGTGACGTGATGGCGGTCGGCCAGACGCCGCCCCAGGATGTCGGTGGCCGAGTGGGCCGACACAAGACCCCACTCCCGCGCCGCGCTCTCCGCCGCGCTGTCGAGCGGTTCGAAGTGGTTGTGGTGGGCGTAGAAGAAGTCGCGCACCTCGTCGTGCGGTTCGGCCGGGGGCAGGGCGACGCCGGGCGCGTCGGCCGAGGCCAGGGCGGCGACCTGCTCGGCGGCGTCACGGTAGCGATGGTGCAGGGCCACCAGGGCGCGGGCCACCTCGGGGTGGTCGCGGGCCACCTCGACGGCCTCCTCCGCGGCGGCGGACACACCGGTGGCCTCGTCGCCGAGGGCGGCCCGCAGATCGGTGGCGAGGCGTTCCTCCGCCGCCTCCGAGAAGAACTCGGGGTCCACGCCGAGCACTTCGGCGATGCGCAGCAGGACCGGGGCGGTCAGCGGACGCTGGCTGTGCTCTATCTGGTTGAGGTAGCTCGTCGAGATGCCGAGCGAGCGGGCCAGCTCGACCTGGTTCATGCCGCGCTCGGCGCGCAGCCTGCGCAGCTTGGCGTGCGCGTAGATCTTCCGTGCGGGAGGCCGTGCCATGAGTGCTGCGCTCCTTCCCCGAGGGCGGCGCCCGATCGGTCCTTCGTTGCGAAGTTACCATCCGCATCTTTCGCAGAATTCGCAGTTTCACAGCCCCCGGCGGTACGGATTTCACAGGTTGGAGCCGTCGCCCACGGGCCTCCGGGTGGGAATGATCGGTGCGGAAGGCAAGACCGCCCCGGGTCGGGGCGGTCCGCTCAGCCGCACATCGCGAGGAGTCCCGTGATCGACCATCAGGTACGCGTCCACCCCAGCGCCGACCGGCTGCCCCGCGAGGACCAGTTGGCCTGGAAGCTCGCCACCGTCGCCACCGGCACCCAGGAGGCCGCCGACCTGGACCCGGCGGCCGCCGCCATGGCCGTCAACCGCGTGATCGACAACGCCGCCGTCGCCCTGGCCTCGCTGCTGCGCCGGCCGGTCGCCGTGGCCCGCGCCCAGGCCGCCGCCCACCCGGCGGCCACCGCCGGCGCCAGCGTCTTCGGCGGCCGGGCCCGGGTCGCACCGGCGTGGGCGGCCTGGGCGAACGGCACGGCCGTGCGCGAACTCGACTTCCACGACACGTACTTGGCGGCGGACTACTCCCACCCCGGCGACAACATCCCGCCGCTGCTCGCCGTCGCCCAGCACACCGGCCGCTCCGGCGCCGATCTGCTGCGCGGCATCGTCGCCGCGTACGAGACCCATGTCGCGCTCGTCAAGGGCATCTGCCTGCACGCGCACCGCATCGACCACGTGGCGCACCTCGGCGCGGCCACGGCCTGCGGACTCGGGGCCATGCTGCGGCTGCCGACGGAGACCGTGCACCAGGCCGTCGGGCAGGCGGTGCACACCACGACCGCGACCCGGCAGTCCCGCAAGGGCGAGATCTCCAGCTGGAAGGCGTTCGCCCCCGCCTTCGCCGGGAAGGCGGCGATCGAGGCCGTGGACCGGGCGATGCGCGGCGAAGGCGCGCCCGCGCCGATCTACGAGGGCGAGGACGGCTTCCTCGCCTGGCTGCTCGACGGGCCCGAGGCCTCGTACACCGTCCCGCTGCCCGAGCCGGGCGAGCCGCGCCGCGCGATCCTCGACACCTACACCAAGGAGCACTCGGCGGAGTACCAGGCGCAGGCGGTCATCGACCTCGCGCGGCGCCTTCGCGAGAAGACCGGCCCGCTCGACCGGGTCCGCTCCGTCGTCCTGCACACCAGCCACCACACCCACCACGTCATCGGCTCCGGCGCGAACGACCCGCAGAAGTACGACCCGACGGCCAGCCGCGAGACGCTCGACCACTCCGTGCCGTACATCTTCGCCGTCGCCCTCCAGGACGGCACCTGGCACCACGAACGCTCCTACGCCCCCGACCGGGCCCGCCGCCCGGACACCGTGGAACTGTGGCGGCGGATCACCACCGTGGAGGAGGCGGAGTGGACCCGCCGCTACCACGACCCCGACCCCGCGCGCCGTGCCTTCGGCGGCCGCGCGGTCGTCACCCTCGACGACGGCACCGTCGTCGAGGACGAACTCGCCGTCGCCGACGCCCATCCGGCCGGAGCCCGCCCGTTCGACCGCGACGGCTACACCGCCAAGTTCGACGCCCTCACCGACGGCGTCGTCACGCCGGGCGCGCGGGACGCCTTCCTGGACGCGGCGGGCCGACTGGCCGAGCTGGACACGGCGGGACTCGCCGACCTGTTCCCGGCGGTCGACGCCGCCGTCGTCACCGCGTACGACAGCCGGCTCCCGAAGGGCCTGTTCTGATGCTGCACACCCGCACCACCCCCGCCGAACGCCGCAAGGACCTGCGGGAACAGCTCGCCTCCGGACGGCTCCTGCGCATGCCGGGAGCCATCAACCCGTACGCGGCGACCCTCATCGAGCAGCACGGTTTCGAGGCCGCCTACCTCTCCGGCGCCGTCCTCGCCGCCGAACTGTGCCTGCCCGACATCGGCCTCACCACCGCCACCGAGATCGCCGCCCGCGCCCAGCAGATCACCCGCGTCACCGACCTGCCCGTCCTCATCGACGCCGACACCGGCTTCGGCGCACCCCTCAACGCCGCCCGCGCCACGCAGCTCTTCGAGGACGCCGGGCTCGCAGGGATGCATCTGGAGGACCAGATCGCCGTCAAGCGCTGCGGCCACCTCGACGGCAAGACGCTCGTGCCGACCGCCGACATGGCGCGGCGGGTCCGCGCGGCCGCCGACGCCCGCCGCGACCCCGGCTTCCTGCTGATGGCCCGCACCGACGCGCGCGGCGTGGAGGGCCTTGCCGCCGCGATCGACCGGGCGAAGGCGTACGTCGACGCGGGCGCCGACGCCGTGTTCCCCGAAGCCCTGCACGACGAGGCCGAGTTCGAGGCGTTCCGCAAGGCCGTCGACGTACCGCTGCTCGCCAACATGACGGAGTTCGGCAAGGGCCCGCTGCTGACCACGACCGCCCTGGAGAACCTCGGCTACAACATCGCCCTGTACCCGGTCACGCTCTTCCGGCTCGCGATGGGCGCCGTCGAGGAGGGCCTGCGCACCCTCGCCGCCGAGGGCACCCAGGAGTCGCTCGTCCCGCGCATGCAGACCCGCTCCCGGCTCTACGAAGTCCTCGGATACGAGGAGTACGCGGCCTTCGACTCGGCCGTCTTCGACTTCCACCTTCCGCCGGGCGCCTGACGCCCCGTCCCGCCGGGTGCGCCCGGCCCTTATTTCCCCCGGCCCGCAGCCTCACTTCGAGGAGCCCCCGCATGACCACCGCCACACCCGCACAGCCGGACGTCCACCGAGGCCTCGCCGGTGTCGTCGCCGACACCACCCAGATCTCCACCGTCATCCAGGAGACCAACTCCCTCACCTACCGCGGCTACCCGGTCCAGGACCTGGCCGCCCGCTGCTCCTTCGAGGAGGTCGCCCATCTGCTCTGGCACGGCGATCTGCCCGACGCCGACCAGTTGGGCGCCTTCCGTGCCCGCGAACGCGCCCTGCGCCCGCTGGACCGCACCACCGTGGAACTCCTGGCCCGCCTGCCGGAGACCTGCCACCCCATGGACGTCCTGCGCACCGCCGTCAGCTTCTTCGGCGCCGAGGACCCCGCCGAGGACGACGGCACCCCGGCGGCAAACCTCAGCAAGTCCCTCGGGCTCCTGGCGAAGCTGCCGACCGTCGTGGCCGCCGATCACCGCAGGCGCCGGGGCCTCACCCCGATCCAGCCCGACGCGTCCCTCGGGTACGCCGAGAACTTCTTCCACATGTGCTTCGGGCGCGTCCCCGAGCCGGAGGTCGTCCGCTGCTTCGAGATCTCCCTCGTCCTGTACGCCGAACACAGCTTCAACGCCTCGACGTTCACCGCGCGCGTCGTCACCTCCACCCTCTCCGACCTCTACAGCGCCGTCACCGCCGCCATCGGCGCCCTCAAGGGCCCCCTGCACGGCGGCGCCAACGAAGCCGTGATGCACATGCTGGGCGAGATCGGTGAGCCGGAACGGGCGGGGGAGTGGCTCGACGAGGCCCTCGCGGCGAAGCGCCGGATCATGGGGTTCGGCCACCGTGTCTACAAGCACGGCGACTCCCGCGTACCGATCATGCAGGAGGCCACCGACCGGCTCGTCGCCCACGCCGCCGACCCGGCGGCCGCCCGCCTCGCGGCCCTGCACACGGCCCTGCGGGACGCCATGACCGCCCGCAAGGGCATCCACCCCAACCTCGACTACCCCGCAGGGCTCGCCTACCACCTGATGGGCTTCGACATCCCCGCCTTCACACCGCTCTTCGTGATGAGCCGCGTCACCGGCTGGACCGCCCACATCACCGAACAGCTCGCCCACAACGCCCTCATCCGCCCGCTCGGCGCCTACACGGGGCCCGGCCAGCGGACCGTGCCGATCCGCCCCTGAACCCGGCCCCTGACCCCCGCCCCGGGGAGCCGCGCCCAGGCCGCCGCCACCTTGGCTAATCTGCACCGATGAGCACCGACCTGACCCTGCTGCCACGGGTCGCCCATCGCGGGCAGGAGGTCACCGCACCCCGCGTCCGCGGACTCCTCGCGCTGCTCGCGGGCGACCTGCGCACCGGCCGCAGCACCGAACACCTCGTGGCGGGCCTCTGGCCGGACGCGCTGCCGGAGCGGCCCGGGAAGGCGGTGCAGGTCCTCGTGTCCAGGGCGCGGGCCCAGCTCGGCGCCGACACCATCGCGAGCACGGCGACCGGCTACCGGCTCACCCTCACCGAGGACCAGGTCGACAGCTCCGCCCTGCTGCGGCACGCCACCACGAGCGCGGACCGGGCCAGGGCCGGGGACCACGCCGGATCGCTCGCCGCCGCCGAGGCCGGGCTCGCCCTCTGGCCGGGCGTCCCCGACGCCGGGGGCGAAAGCGACGACCCCGTTGCCGCGCTGCGCGCCGAGCGCGCCCCCGTCCGCGACCGGCTCGCCCGCGCCCGTGCCCTCGCGCTCGCCCGCCTCGGACGGCACCCGGAGGCGGCCGGACCGCTGGCCGAGGTGGCGGCGGCGCAGCCGCGCGACGAGGAGGTGCTCGCCGAACTGCTGCGCGGCACGGCGGCGACGGCGGGCCCGGCCGCCGCGCTGACACGCTACGAGGCGTACCGCCGCGACCTGCGCGACGACCTCGGCACGGAGCCCGGCGCCGGGCTCAAGGCCGTACAGCGGGAGCTGCTGCGCGGCGAGGCACCGGTGGTCAGGCACGGCGTACCGCACGAGCCGAACCGACTCCTCGGCAGGGACGAGGACATCGCGGAGGTCGAGCGGCTCCTGCGGGCCTCGCGGGCCGTCTCCGTCGTCGGTCCCGGCGGCCTCGGCAAGACCCGGCTCGCGCACGCCGTCAGCCGCCGGGCCGAGCAGCGCGTCGTGCACTTCGTGCCGCTCGCCGGTGTCACCGCGGACCACGACGTCCCCGCGGAGGTGGCCGCCGCGCTCGGCGCGGGCGAGGGCAGACAGGGCGCGGTGACCGGCCACACCCCGGTCGACCCCGTGACCGGCATCCTCGGCGTGCTCGGCACCGGGCCCGCCCTGCTGGTCCTCGACAACTGCGAACACGTCATCCGCGGCGCCGCCGACCTCGTGCGCTCCCTGGTCTCCGCCTCCCGGGACCTCACGGTGCTTACCACCAGCAGGGCCCCGCTGGACCTCACGTCGGAGGCGGTGTACGCGCTGCCCGAACTCGGCCTCGACACCTCCGTCGAGCTGTTCATCCAGCGGGCCCGCGCCGCCCGGCCCGGCGTACGACTGCCACCGGACGCGGTGGCCGAGCTGTGCCGTCACCTCGACGGCCTGCCGCTCGCCGTGGAGTTGGCCGCGGCCCGGGTCCGGGCCCTCTCCGTGCCGGACATCGCCCGCCGACTCGGCGACCGGTTCGCCCTGCTGCGCGGCGGCGCCCGGGACGCGCCGGAGCGCCACCGCACCCTGCACGCCGTCGTCGAGTGGAGCTGGAACCTGCTCGCGCGGGACGCCAGGGCGGCGCTGCGCACGCTGTCCGTCTTCCCCGGCGGCTTCAGCGGCGACGCGGCGGAACAGGTCCTGGGCGCGGACGCGCTGCCGCTCCTCGAGCAGCTGGCCGACCAGTCGCTGCTCACCGTCGTCGAGACACCGGTCGGCGTGCGGTTCCGGATGCTGGAGACGGTACGGGAGTTCGGCGCGGCGCGGCTGGCGGAGGCGGGCGGGGAGCCCGCGCCGACGGGCAGGGAACGTGCGATGACGGGCCGGGACCGCGCGATGACCGGCCGGGAAAGCGCGACGGCGGCTGGTGGTCGCGCGGCCGCGGGCGGGGAACTCGCTCCGGCGGGCGGTGAGGAGGAGGCCGTCGGGCGGTTCCTCGCCTGGGCACGGGACTTCGGCGTCGCCCACCACGACGTGCTCCTCGGCGCGGAGCCCCTGCCCGCCTGGGAGCGCGTCAAGGCGGAGCAGGACAACCTCGTGGCGGCGCTGCGGCACGCCCTCGCCCGCGCCGACGGCCCCACCACCGCGGCCGTCACCGCCGTCCTCGCCGCCCTGTGGTCCACCGACTCCAACTACCCCCGCCTCGCCGCGCTCGCCGCCGACACCGGCCCGCCCCTGTCGCACTACCGCCCCGAGCCCGCGTACGTCGAAGTCGCCCGCGCCGCCGCGGTGTTGTGCACGGGCAGTCTCTTCAACGGCTCGCACGTCGCACGCCAGCTCGTCACCCTGCGGCGGCTGCCCCCGGCCCCGCCGGACACACTGCTGCGCGCCACGGCCGTGGTCCTGAGCGCGGTCCCCGAGATGCTCCCTCCCGACTACGCCGTGCTGCGCGGGCTCTGCGCCAGCGAGCGGCCGCTGGTCGCGGGCATCGCCGAGGGCGTCGCCACCTACATCTGGGAGTACCAGCACGACATCGACCGCGCGCTCGACTCGGCGCGCCGGATGCTCGCCGCGCTGGCGTCGATCGACAATCCGACCCTGCGGGTCGTCAGCCACTCCCGGATCAGCGAGCTGTGCCTGAAGACGGGGCAGGGCGAGGCCGCGTACGGCTATCTGAAGGTCGCCCTGGAGACGCTGCCGCGCCTCGGTGACGAGCACGACTACATCGGCATCCGATCCGGCCTCGCCCTCGCCTGTCTGCAGCGCGGTGACCTCGACGAGGCGGAGCACTGGCTGCGGCAGGTGGCGGACGGCAACGGTCAGCAGGACTCCTTCTACAGCCCCGACATCGGCGTGCGCGCCGAGATCGCGCTCGCCCGCGGGCGGACGGAGGCAGGGCTCGAACTGTGGCGCGGCGCGATGGCGCGGTTGGCGCACGCCGGTTCCATGTTCCACGGTGATCCCTGGATCGACCCGTGGGCGCTGCAGATCCAGGCGGCCGCGGTGACGGCGCACGCGTACGCCGGCCGGACCGAACGCGTCGCGGAGCCCGTCGGCCGGCTGCGCGAGCGACTGGCGAGGCTGCTCGTCGGCCCGCCGCGCACGCTCTTGGAGCTGCCGGTGTACGGGACGGTGCTGCACGCGCTGGGCGTGGCGGGGCTGGGGTCCGTCGGCGCCGGTCGCGGTGCCGGTGCCGACGCCGTCGCGGGGGCCGATGCCGATGCGATGACCGGTGCCGGGGCCGTACGGATGATCGCGCTGGCCGAACGGCTGCGGGTGCTGCGGGAGTTCCGGCCGACCATGTCGGCGGCCCGCGCCCGGCGGGCCGCCGAGGACGCCGACAGGGCGGCGTACGCCGACGCGGTGTCGGGGTACGCCGCCCTGGGGCGGGACGAGTTGCGGGACGCGGCCCGCGAGCTCATCGAGGATCGCGGTGGAACAACGACGTCGCCCAGAAGTAGCCCAGCGTTCCCAGGCCCAGGCACCAGCCGATCGTGATCCACCAGTCGTTGCCGATCGCGCTGCCGAGCAGCAGCCCGCGCAGGGTCTCGATGGCGGGCGTGAACGGCTGGTACTCGGCGACCGGCTGGAACCAGCCCGGCATCGCGTCGACCGGGACGAAGGCGCTGGAGAGGAACGGCAGGATCATCAGCGGGAGCGCGTTGTTGCTGGCCGCCTCCACGTTCGGGCTGGCAAGGCCCATCCCCACGGCGATCCAGGTGAACGCCGTGGCGACCAGCGCGAGCAGTCCGAGCGCCGCCAGCCACTCCAGGGCCGTGGCGTCGGTGGACCGGAAGCCGACGGCCACGGCTACCGCGCCCACGAGGACCACACTGATGACCGCCCGCAGCACACTGCCGACCACGTGCCCGATGAGCACGGAGCCACGGTGGATCGCCATGGTCCGGAAGCGGGCGATGATGCCCTCGGTCATATCCATGGCGACGGACACCGCCGTTCCCGCCGGGGCGCCGCCGATCGTCATGAGCAGGATGCCCGGGACGAGATAGGCAACGTACTCGGAGCGGTCGGCGCTGCCGCCGTCGATGCCCGCGCTCATCACGTCGCCGAAGACGTAGACGAAGAGCAGCAGCAGGACGATCGGCATCAGGAGCACGTTCAGGGTGAGCGACGGATAGCGGCGGGCGTGCAGCAGGTTGCGGCGCAGCATCGTGAACGAGTCGCGCGCGGCGGGGGAGAGGGAACTCATCGGACGGCCTCCGTGCGCTGGTCGGCGTCGCCGGTCAGGGCGAAGAACACGTCGTCGAGGTCGGGGGTGTGCACGGTCAGCTGGTCCGCCTCGACGGCCGCGGAGTCCAGCCAGTCGAGGAGGGAGCGCAGCTCGCGCTGGCTGCCGTCGCTGGGGATCCGCAACGTCAGCGCCTCGTCGTCCGCGGTGACCTCGCGCAGGGCGACGGCGGCGGCCCGGTACGCGGCCCGGTCGGCGAAGCGCAGCCGCACATGCCCGCCGGGGATGAGCCGCTTCAGCTCGTCGGCGCTCCCCTCGGCGGCGATCCGGCCGTCGTTCAACACCGCGATGCGGTCGGCGAGTTCGTCGGCCTCCTCCAGGTACTGGGTGGTGAGGAAGACGGTGACGCCGCCCGCGACCAGCTCGCGGATGACGTTCCACATGGTGTGGCGGCTGCGCGGGTCCAGGCCGGTGGTCGGCTCGTCGAGGAAGATGATGCGCGGGTCCCCGACCAGCGTCATGGCGATGTCGAGGCGCCGCCGCATGCCGCCCGAGTAGGTGGCCGCGGGCTTCTTCGCTGCCGCGGTCAGATCGAAGCGCTCAAGGAGCGCGGCGGTGGTGCGGCGGCCCTCGTGGCGGGAGAGGTGGTGCAGGTCCGCGACGAGGAGCATGTTCTCCTCGCCGGTGATCAGCCCGTCGACGGCGGAGAACTGCCCGGTGACGCCGATCGCGGCCCGGACCGCCTGCGGGGGGGGGCGGCCACCCAGAAGGCCGGGCCCCCACTGAACACCCGCCGGCGCGAACGCAGGGGGGAGGCTAGTTTATTGCGCGGTGTGGGGGCAGGC
>NZ_JBHXTE010000087.1:0-15062 GCF_042677545.1 Streptomyces sp. NPDC127108
TGGTACTCGGCGAACCAGCGGATCCCCGCCGGCATCGAGTCCGGCGTCACCACCGCCGAGCCCAGGAAGGGCAGGAACGTCAGCGGCATCGGCGCATTCGAAGCGGTCTCCACACTGTCCGAGCCCAGACCGATCGCCGCCGAGATCCACGCCAGCGCGAAGGCCAGGAAGACCAGCAAACCGATCGCGGCCACCCACTCCACCACATTCGCGTTCGGACGGAAGCCCACCGCCAGCGCCACACCGATGACCAGGACCAGGCTGATCAGCGTCTGCACCACATTGCCCACCACATGCCCGACCAGCACCGAGGCCCGCGAGATCGCCATCGTGCGGAACCGGTTGATGATGCCCTCGGTCATGTCCGAGCACACCGCCACCGCCGTGGACACCGCACCCGAGGTGATCGCCATCAGCAGGATGCCGGGCGTGACGTAGTTGGTGTAGTCACCGCGGTCCCCGCCCCCGCCGACCCCGGGAATGTCGATCCCGCCGCCCAGCGCCCCGCCGAAAACGTACACGAACAGCAGCAGCATCAGGATCGGCATCGCGACGACCGAGATCGTCATCGACGGATAGCGCTGCGCGTGCTTGAGGTTGCGGCGCAGCATCGTCATCGAGTCACGCACGGCATACGAGTTGGTGCTCATCGCTGAGCCTCCTTCACAGCGGTCGCGCTGTTCACGTCAGAGGTGGACTTACGGCCCTGACCCGTCAGGGCCAGGAACACGTCGTCGAGATCGGGGGTGTGCACCGTCAACGCCTCGGCATGGATGCCCGAGCGCTCCAGGCCGTCCAGCACGCCGCGCAGGGCGGGGATGCTGCCGTCGCTGGGGATCTGCAGCGTGAGGTCCTCGTCGTCGCGCGTGGCCTGCGGGAGGGTGCGGGCCGCGGCGTCGTGGTGGGTGGCGTCGTTGAACTGGAGCTTGATGTAGCCGCCGGGGATGCGGCGCTTCAGCTCGTCCGCGGTGCCCTCGGCCACGATCTTGCCGCCGTCGAGGACCGCGATCCGGTCGGCGAGCTGGTCGGCCTCTTCCAGGTACTGCGTGGTCAGGAAGATGGTCGTGCCGCCCGCGACGAGGTCGCGGATCATGTCCCACATCGTGCGGCGGCTGCGCGGGTCCAGACCCGTCGTCGGCTCGTCCAGGAAGATGATGCTGGGCTTGCCCACGAGGGTCATCGCCAGGTCCAGCTTGCGGCGCATACCGCCGGAGAACTCCGACGCGGACTTCTTCGCGACCTCGGTGAGGTCGAAACGCTCCAGGAGCTCGGCCGCGCGACGCTGGCCCTCGGCCTTGTCCAGGTGCAGCAGGTCGGCTATCAGGAAGAGGTTCTCCTCGGCGGTCAGCAGACCGTCCACCGCCGCGAACTGCCCGGTGACACCGATCTCGGAGCGCACCGCGTCCGGGTCCTGCTCGAGGGAGTGCCCGGCGACCGTGCACTGGCCCTCGTCCGCGCTGATCAGCGTGGAGAGGATCTGCACGGTGGTGGTCTTGCCCGCGCCGTTGGGACCGAGCAGGGAGAAGATCGTGCCCGGGGTGACCTGCAGGTCGACGCCGTCGAGTACGACCTTCTCGCCGTACGACTTGCGCAGCCCAAGGGCGGTGATCCCCTTGGATGCCCCGGTCGGTTGGGTGGTGGCGGTCATCGTGCCCCTTCTCATTTCCGTTGGTGTTTCAAAGGCCGTGCTGTGTCCTGCGGACTGCGCGGGTCGTCCTGCGTGCTGCGGTGCCGTGTCACACGGGCTGTGCGCGGCGGATCACGATGTCGCCGGCGCCGGTGCGGGCGCGGACCTGCACGGTCTGCGCGCCCTTGCCGGGGGCTTCGGAGGCACCGAGTGAGTTGTGGACGGTGCCGGCCTGGGAGTTGACGTCCAGCCAGGCGGCGGTGCCCAGGTTGATGCCGACCTCCAGGTCGCCCGTCTGGGTCTGCAGGTCGACGCGGCCGCGGGCGACCTGCTCGATGCGGGTGTCGCCGTTGGCGGACTTGGACGCGACGTCCGCGTGCGCCCGGCCGACGAAGATGTTGCCGTTGGCCACCTTCAGCCGCAGTTCGCCGGTGACCTGGTCGATCCAGGTGTTGCCGTTGGAGTTCTTGATCTCGGCGGCGCCGTCGATCTCGTGGACGCGCACCTGGCCGGAGCCGGTGATGATCTCGGCCATGCCGTCGATGTGCCGGGCGGTGACGTCGCCGCGCTCCGTGCGCAGCCGCGCCGGTCCCGTGCGGTCCAGACGGATGTCGCCGTCCATGGTGGTCAGCATGCACTCGCCGAGCGTGCCGTCGCCGGTGAAGTCGCCGGTGGCCGCGGCGCCGTTGACGCGGGAGCCGCTCGGCAGCCGGATCTCGATGGCGACGGACCCGGAGTCGCCGCGCCGGGCGGCGGCCTTGGGCGTACGGATCGTCAGGCGGCCCCGGCCGAAGTCGACCCTGGTGTCCCGGGCGGCCCGCAGGTCGGCCTCGTCGCCCTCGGTGCGGGGGCGCACCTCGACGACGGTGACGGGGCGCTCGCCCGCGGTGATGTGGGCGACGCCCAGCTCGACGTGGAGCGTGGCAGTGATCGGCTCAGGGGTGTCAAAAGTAGGCAAGGGTGTCCCATCCTCGTGACTCTGCTGGGCGTCCCCACTGGCGGGACGGCTGTCTTCGGCGTCAGGCGGCGGTCGGCCGGGAGCGGTCCGTGGGGTCTATGTGAACGCCACCGATCCGCGGTTCCCGTCCGGCTCCAGGGCGTCCGACACCGCCCGCACCAGCCAGGAGTTGAGCGAGACCCCTTCCGCCGCCGTGGCCTGCTCGGCCCGGAGCTTCAGCCGCGCCGGGAGGCGGAGGTTGATCCGTGAGGCGCTGCCGTCCTCCGGCTCCACCGCGGGGCGCGGCACGGGCCGGGCCGTGAGCCGGTCGGAAGCGCTCCGGTCGGGGCGCTGCGCGAACGGCTCGCCGCCGGGTGGCGGGGTCACGACGAAGTCGGGGTCGAGTCCCCGCAGCCGCACGTCGACCGAGCCGGGCGCGAGTTCGAGGGTGATCTCCCGCGTGGCGTCGGACAGCGCGTTGAGCAGGGCGAGCCGGGTCGCGGCCTCCAGCGTCGCGGCCAGCCGCTCGGCGAGCGCGCGGGCACTCTCGTCGCCCGCTTCGGTGGCGACCGCGAGTTCGTGCCGGAGAGCGGCCACGTACGGCGTCAGATCCATGCTGCCATCATGGCACACTCATGGCGCCACGGCGAGCCACAGTGGCACCACACCCTTCCTTTGACGTGATCCGGGCACTGCGCCCGGTGCGTTTGTGCTCTTCAGGCCGACGTTAGACCCGGGATCGGCGCCGGAACAGGGTTTCTGGCGCAGAGGCAGACCGCTCGACGGATCGCCTTCTTCCAGGGCGGTCCCGACCGCGCTCGACGCCACCGAGGGGCGCGCACGAGACCCGGCACGCCCTCTGTTTCGTCCCGGCCACCAGGACACGCCGCCGGGAATTCTCCGCGCCCCTCGCACACCACGAAGCGGGGGGGGCCCCCCCGGGGGGGCGGGGGGCCCCCCCGGCACAACCCCAACCCGGCCGGGTGATCTACCCCCCCCCCCCCCCCACCCACCCGGGGGGCGCCCCGGGGGGGGCCCGGGGGGCCCCCCCGCTTCAACACCCTCTCGGGCAGCGTACGTTGACCCGCCGCACGGGCAGGGCGAAGGCGGGCCGACGGCGGCACGTGCGACCGCGTCGGCCCGCCCCGGGACAGCTCTTTCGCCTCAGGCCTGGCCGTGGGCCACTCCTGGTGCTATAGGTCCGTCCCCGCCCAAGGAGTTCGTGCGTCAGCCCCGGTACTGCGGCTCGGGCCGGCGCTGCTGCGGCGGCACCTGCTGCTGAGCGGCGAGGCGCCGGGACAGCTTCTCGCCCTCGACGTCCATGTTCGGAAGCAGCCAGTCGAGCCACTTCGGCAGCCACCACGCCGACTTGCCGAGCAGGGCGAACAGGGCGGGCACGATGGTCATGCGGACGATGAAGGCGTCGAAGAGGACGGCGACGGCGAGACCGAAGCCGATCATCTTGACCAGGTCGTTCTCCTCCATGATGAAGCCGGAGAAGACGCTGATCATGATGATCGCGGCCGCGGTGACCACCCGCCCGCCGTACCGGAAGCCGGTGACGACCGACTCGCGCGGCTCGATGCCGTGGACGTACGCCTCGCGCATCCGCGTCACCAGGAACACCTCGTAGTCCATCGCGAGGCCGAAGACCACACCGATCATGAAGACCGGCATCGTGCTCATGATCGGGCTGGGCTGGTCGACGCCGAAGACGTCCGCGAGCCAGCCCCACTGGAAGACCGCCACCACGGCGCCGAGCGCGGCGGCCACCGAGAGCAGGAAGCCGAGCGCCGCCTTCAGGGGCACCAGGATCGAGCGGAAGACCAGCATCAGCAGGAGGAAGGCCAGGCCGACGACCGTGCCCAGATAGGGCAGGAGCGCGTCGTCGAGGGTCTTGGAGAAGTCGATGAACATGGCCGTCTGACCGGTGAGCAGGATTTCGGGCCCCTTGTCGGCCTCGATGTCCTTTGCCACCCCTCGGAGGGATTTGACCAGATCCTTGGTCTCGTCCTCGGCCGGGCCCGTCTTGGGCACGACGTTCACGATGGCGGTGTCGTTGGCCTTGTTGGGCGCGGCGGGGCCGACCGACTCGACGCCGGGCTCCTTCTCCATGCGCTTGCGCACGGTCTCGGCCTCGGCCTTCACGTTCTTGCCCTCGATGGTCACCATCAGCGGCCCGTTGAAGCCCTTGCCGAAGGAGTCCGACATCATGTCGTACGCCTTGCGCTGGGTGGTGTCCGGCGCCATGGTGCCCTCGCTGGGCAGGCCGAGCTTCATGCTCGCGGCGGGTACGGCGACCGCGCCGAGGCCCACGACGGCGAGGAGCAGGACGGCGACCGGGTGGCGCAGGATGAAGCGCGCCCAGCGGGCACCGAGGTTCGGCTGCTGCTGCTTGCGGGCCCGCTCCTCGGCCTTGCGCTGCTTCTTCTCCGACAGCGGCTTGCCCTTGTGGAGCGCGCGGTCCTTGCGGGCGAGCACCTTGACGGGCGCGAAGCCGAGGAGCGCGGGGACCAGCGTGATGGCGATGAACACGGCGATGGCGACGGTGCCCGCGGCGGCCGCGCCCATCTTGGTGAGCATCGGGATGTTCACGACGGCCAGGCCCACCAGGGCGATGATGACAGTGAGTCCGGCGAAGACGACGGCGGTGCCCGCGGTGCCCACGGCCCGCCCGGCGGCGTCCTGGCGTTCACGGCCCTCGGCGATCTCCGAGCGGTAGCGGGAGACGATGAACAGGGCGTAGTCGATGCCGACCGCGAGGCCGATCATCATGGCCAGGGTCGTGGTCGTGGACGACAGGCCGACGGTGGAGCCGATCGCGGTGATGCCGGAGATGCCGACGCCGACACCGACGAGCGCGGTGAGCAGGGGCATACCGGCGGCGATCATCGAGCCGAAGGTCAGGATCAGGACGATCGCGGAGACGGCGATGCCGATCGCCTCGGAGGAACCGCCCACGGACTGCTCGACCTTGACGGCGTCACCGCCGGCCTCGGCCTTCAGTCCGCTCTTGCGGGCGTTCTCCAGCGTCTTGTCCAGGGCGTCGTGCGCCTTGTCGTTCACCTTGGTCTGGACGACCTTGTAGGTGGCGGACACATAGACGGTGGACTTGTCCTTGCTGACGGCGGCGTTGCCCGCGTAGGGGTCGCCGACGCTCGCCACCTGGGGTGCCTTGCGGAGCTCGGCGACGACCTTGTTGACCTTGGCCTTCTCGCCCGCGGCGGTGATGTCGCCGCCACCGGGGACCCGCAGGACCACGCGGGCCGTGGCGCCGTCGGCGCTCGCGTCCGGGAACTTGTCCTCGAGGAGGTCGTACGCCTTCTGCGACTCCGTGCCCGGCATCGAGAACGCGTCGGCGGGGGGCGTTGGCGCGGACGAGGCAGCGTAGCCCACCCCGCCGAAGATCAGCACCCAGAGCAGTGCCATCAAACCGCGTCGCCGGAAGGCGAAGCGGCCCAGTTTGTACAGGATGGTAGCCACGGCGAAAGGGACTCCCGTCGGGTAGTCAGGAACAGGGGGACAGTGCGAGAACCGCGTCGGCGGTCTCGATGCGCGTCGCCGCGGGACTCGACGGGCGGGGCCAGAACCCGTCGACGTACCGCGTGGCATCCATAGCCGTACGATGGCACCACGATGGCGCCATGGCAAGCCACCGTGGCACACATTCGGCACCAGCGCGCCACCATCCCCCATCAGCACCACCCCTTCGGGGCGATCAACAGCGGGCGAACGACCCTTTCGAGTGCCCGTTCGGGCCCGCCGGAACCTAGGGGTGGCACCGCGAGCACGCCCGCCCGGACACCCGGAAGCAGCGCTTCACCAGGCCACCCCCATCCGTCCGCACCATCGCCACATTCAGGCCCGAATGGGTTGCAGTAGCCCATCCTCAAGCGAGTTCCAGCCAGTAGCCGTTGCGACCCTTGACTTCCGAAGAACCGTTCCATTCGCGACAGCGAAGCCTTCCTGGGTGGCAGCCCACTCGCGGCAACGCATTCGCAGCCAGGGACAAGCGGGCATCAAGGCACCGGAATTCGGTCAGGCGCCGAGGACGGAAGAAAGTGGCGCTTGTATGGCGCCATATTTGTGCCATCATGGCGTCATGGACCTCACGCCATACGTCGACGATTTCCGGCACGAGCTCGCAGTCGCCGCTGACGCGGGCGGAGACGAAGCCCGAGCCCTGGCCCAGCGACTCACCGCGCCCCTGGAGACAGCGGCCCGGCTCACCCTGCTCAACGCCCTGTCCGCCGCCATGGGGGAGATCACCCGCGACCTCGCGCCCGGCTGCTCGGTGGCCGTGCAACTACGCGGCCTCGACCCCGAGTTCGTGGTGACCTCGGCCCCCGGCGGCCACGCCCGCGCGGAGCGGGAGCAGCGGCCCCGTGACCCGCGGCGGCACGCACCGGCGCCCGTGGCACCGGTGACCGCCCTCGGCGGCACCGGCCTGCCCGGCGGTTTCATCCGGCTGCAATTCGCCAGCGTGAGCGGACTGGAATCAGCCACCGCCCTCTTCGACCTCGCCACCCCCGACCACGAGGCGCTCGCCCTGCACCTGCCGAGCGACGGCACCGTGCCCGCGCTCCGCGCCGTCCTCGACGCCCTGGACGACGCGGCGATCGAGGCCACGAGGCTCACCGTGCACAGCGCCGGCCTCGACGATGTCGTCCACTCCCTCATCGGCCTGCCCCCGGCGGGGACCGGGTTCCCGCAACCGGGGATCGAGCTGCCCCAGGCGGGCATCGAGTTCGTCGCGTCGAACGACGAGCTCGCCTGCCGCAAGGCGTCGCCCCGCGCCCCCCGCAAGCCCCGCAAGTCCCCCCGGGGCGACGCGGGCTGAGCCCCGGTCCGCGGTCCGCCGGTCCTCACCGTCCACCGGCCCCCACCGTCCGCGGATCAGGGCCCCGCCGACGTCACGCCGCCGCGCGTCCCGGTCGTCCCGCGGTGAGCAGCGGCAGCTCCCGCGCGCCCGTCAGCTCCGGGTTCCCCATCAGGACGGGCGGGTTGTCCGGGTCGGTCCGCAGGTCCGGGTAGCGGTCCAGGAGGATGCCGAGCGCGATCCGCCCTTCGAGCCGCGCGAGCGGCGCCCCGAGACAGAAGTGGATGCCCCGGCCGAAGGCGAGGTGGGGGTTGGGGTCGCGCCCGGGACGGAAGTCGTCCGGGCCGAAGAACACCCGCTCGTCGCGGTTGGCCGCGCCGACCCACAGGGCGAGCGCCCGCCCCGCGGGCACCCGCTGCCCGCCCAGCTCGACCTCCCGGGTCGTGGCCCGGTAGAAGACCTGGAACGGCGTGAGCAGGCGCAGCGACTCCTCGATCACGGCCGGCAGCCCCGCCGGGTCCCGCCGCACCGCGTCCCCGTACTCCGGATGGGTGTCCAGGCAGAGCACCGTGTTGCCGAGCAGCATGGTCGTGGTGACGTGCCCCGCGATGAGCAGCAGTTGGGCGAAGTTGCCGAGCGCCGCCGGGGACAGCCGCTCGCCGTCGACCTCGGCCTGGACGAGCAGGGTCAGCAGGTCCTCCCTCGGGTGGCGCCTGCGGTCGTCGGCGTGCTCCGTGAAGTACTCGTTCATGCGCCGCCCCAGATCGAGGGCGGCGGCGACCTCGTCCACACCGATGTCACCCCCGCCCCCGCTGCCCCCGTCCCCGGCGGCGTCCACGGCCGTCGGCCCCTGCTCGCGCGGGAAGATCTCCTCGCTCCACTGCCGGAACAGCGGGCGGTCCGAGGCGGGGACGCCGAGGAGTTCGGCGATGACGGTCACCGGCAGCGGGTGGGCGAGGTCGTCGACGAGTTCCAGCGCGCCGCGTTCGTCGGCCCGGTCGAGCAGTTCATGGGTCAGGGCGCTGATCCGAGGGGCGAGGCCCGCGACCAGCCGGGGCGTGAAGGCCCGGCCGACCAGTTGCCGGAGCCGGCGGTGGCCGGGCGGGTCCATCTGCGTGAGCAGCCCGTTCTTCTCGTAGTCCGGCGCGTCCGGGGCGAGTTGGCGGACCGTGTCGGACGAGTAGGTGACGGGGTCGGAGAAGACCTCGACGACCTCCGGGTAGCCGTTCACGTGCCAGATCCCGGTCTGCTCGTCGAGGGTCACCGGCCGCTCCGGGCGGGTGCCGCGGAGCCAGAAGTGGGCCGGGGGTGCGCCCCATCGGTCGGCGAGGGCAGTGAGCGGAAGGGGACGCAGTGACTGGTAAGTCATGATATTTCGCCTGTCTCAGGGCGTGCGGGGACACGCTTCGCGGGTCGAGGCCGCGCGGTACGGGAGGTGGGGGAAGGTGCGGTACGGAAGGTGGGGGAAGGTGACGCGTCGGGGCCGCGGCGGCCCTGCTGAGGGCGGGCGGCGGCGATCAGCGCGTACGGGGTGCGCGCTCAGCGAGTGTGCGGCGCGCGGGCGGTACGGGGCGGTACTCGGCCGCGTACCACCGCCTGATCACGGGCTCTGGCCGGGAGAACCGGCCGACGGGAGGGCGCAGGGGCCCGGTCATGGCCGGGGTCCCCAAGAACGCGGCGAGGGCGCGGTGTCGGCCACCGCGCCCTCGTGCTGCCGTCAGGCGCCGTGATCAGGCGCGGCGTATGACGATGTCGCCGCGGCTGGTGACGGCGTGGATCTCGACGGCCTCTTCCGGCAGTTCGGGCGCGTCGGACGCGCCGAGCGAGTTCCGTACGTTGCCGACCTTGGTGTGCACGTCGAGCCAGGCGGCGGATCCTTTCCGCACCCCGATCTCCAGCTCACCGGCGGCTGCGCGCAGTTCGACGCGGCCGCGGGTCACCTCGCCGACGCGGATGTCCCCGGTGACGGAGCGCGCGGTGACGTCGTCGTACACCCGGCCGATGCTGATGTCGCCGCGGTTGACGGTGGCCCGCAGACGGCCGGTGACCTCTTCGATGTCGGTGTCGCCGCTGGAGTTCTTGAGGGTCAGCACGCCGTCGATCCGGCCGATGCGGATGTCGCCGGAGGCCACGCGGATGTCGGCCTCGCCGGTGGCGCTGCCGACGGTGACGTCACCGAACCCGCTGTTGAGCTGCAGCCGTCCGGCCCGCTCCAGCTGGATCCGGCCGTGCCCGGTCTTGAACTCGCACTCCCCCAGCTCGCCCTCGCTGTAGATGTCGGCCATGGTGGCGTCACCCGACACCCGTGATCCGGCGGGCAGTTCGACCGTCACGTCGACGGAGCCACCGGAGCCGAAGAGGCTGCGCCGACGCGGGGTCCTGATGAGCAGCCTGCCCTGGCCGTACTCGACGCGGGTCTGTTCGGCGGCGCTGCGGTCGGACTGGCTCAGCCCGTTGCTCGGGCTCACCTCGACCACGGTCTCGGCGCGCTCGCCCGCAGTCAGGCGCAGGAGGCCCGCGTTGAGCTGCAGGGCGACAGAGATGGGCTCGGGGGTGTCGAAGGTTGGCATGGCTGCCCCGTCCTATGGGTCTGTCGGGCGTCCCCGCTGGTGGGACGGTTGAGGGAGGGTGACACGGCGGTGCGGGCGGTGCTCAGCCGACCCAGCCGGTGTAGCTGTGGCCACCGCGGCCGGTGGCACCCGGCGGGCCGGGATGAGGGGCGGCGGTCCGTTCCTCGGGTTCCAGGGCCGTCGATATCGCCCGTACGAGCCAGGCGTTGAGCGAGAGTCCCTCCTGTGCCGCCGCCTGCTCGGCCCGCAGCTTGAGGCCGGAGGGCAGACGGAGGTTGATCCTGACCGTGGTGCGGTGGTCCTCGGCGGACAGGGCCGGGAGCGGCACCCGCACCGGGGCGGGTCCGGTCGGGACCGCCTCGGGCGCGGCGCGGTCGGACCAGTCGTCGACGGGGGCGGGCGTCACCACGAACTCGGGCTCGCGGCCGCGCAGTCGTACGTCCACGGAGCCCGGTGCCAGTTCACCGGTGATCTCGCCCGCCGCGTCGGACAGGGCTCTCAGGAGCGTGAGCCGGGTCGCCGACTCGAGCTGCGCGGTGAGGCGCTCGGCCATGGCTCGCGCCTCCGCGCCGTCCGCGTCGGCTGCGACGGACAGCTCCCGGCGGAGGTAGTCGACGTACGGCGTGAGATCCATGACGCCACTATGGCATCACGATGGCGCCATGGCAAGCGGACATGGCTCAGGCTGGCGCTCCCCGGCGGCCACGAAGGCGCCAGTAGATCTTGCGGACGGGTGCCGGACGTCCCCTTGCCCGGAAAAACCGGAAGGCCGCCCACCGGTTGGTGGACGGCCTGCTCGGTCGGTGCCGGGCGGCGGTGTCAGACCCCGCCCTCGCGCCGCACCCGGTCCAGGACCTCGGGCAGCGCGCGCAGGAACGCCGTCACCTCGTCCTCGCCGATGATCAGCGGCGGGGCGAGCCGGATGGTGTCCGGCAGGGCGGCGTTCACAAGGAGCCCCGCGTCCTGGGCGGCCTGCTGCACTCGCGCGGCCGAGGGCTCGGTGAGGACGATGCCGAGCAGCAGCCCGGCGCCGCGGACCCGGTCGACCAGCGGGTGCCCGAGCGCCTCGATGCCCCGCCGCAGCGCCTCGCCCTGCCGCTTCACGTGGTCCAGGAGCCCGTCGCCGTGGATGGTGTCGAGCACCGCGAGCGCGGCGGCGCAGGAGACGGGGTTGCCGCCGAAGGTGGTGCCGTGCGCGCCGGGCGCCATCAGCTCGGCGGCCGGGCCGAACGCGAGCGTCGCGCCGATGGGCATGCCGCCGCCGAGGCCCTTGGCGAGGGTGAGGACGTCCGGCTCGACGCCGTGCGCCTGGTGCTCGAACCAGTGGCCGGTGCGGCCGATGCCGGTCTGCACCTCGTCGAGGACGAGCAGCGCCCCGGCGGCCCGGGTGATCTCGCGGGCCGCGGCCAGATAGCCGGGCGGCGGTACGACCACGCCGTTCTCGCCCTGGATCGGCTCGATGACGACGAGCGCGGTGTCCTCGTCGACGGCCGCGCGCAGCGCGTCGGCGTCGCCGAACGGCACATGCGTGACGTCGCCGGGCAGCGGCTCGAACGCGGCGCGCTTCGGGGGCTGGCCGGTGAGGGCGAGGGAGCCCATGGTGCGGCCGTGGAAGCCGCCCTCGGTGGCGACCATGCGGCGGCGGCCGGTCAGGCGGCCGATCTTGAAGGCCGCCTCGTTCGCCTCCGCGCCGGAGTTGGCGAAGAAGACCCGGCCGGAGCGCCCGGTCAGCCGGAGCAGGCGCTCGGCGAGCCGCACCGGCGGCTCGGCGATGAACAGGTTCGAGACGTGGCCGAGCCTGCCGACCTGCTCGCTGACGGCCCGGACGACGGCGGGGTGCGCGGTGCCGAGGGAGTTGACGGCGATGCCGCCGAGGAAGTCGAGGTACTTCTTTCCGTCGGCGTCCCAGAACGCGGCGCCCTCGCCGCGCACCAACGGCACCCTCGGCGTGCCGTAGTTGTCCATCAGCGACGCCTGCCAGCGCTCGGTGAGCTTGGTGTTCCCGCGCTCCCCCGCGGTTTCGCCCGTGACGCCGGTGACGCCGGTGTCGCTCGTTGCCTCGTTCATCCCATCCCCTCCGTGCCGGGCGCGCTCATCGCGACCCCTCTTCGACGGCCCCGCTCATCGCAGATCCTCTTCGATGTCCGGCATGACCAGCGTGCCGATCTCCTCGCGCGTGAACATCTCGAGGAGCACCGAGTGCTGGACCCGTCCGTCGATGACGCGCGCGCTGCCCACGCCGTTGCGGACCGCGTGCAGGCAGCCTGCCATCTTGGGGACCATGCCGTCGGCCAGCTCTGGGAGGATCTTCTCCAGTTCGCTGGCGCTGAGCCTGCTGATGACCTCGTCGCTGTGCGGCCAGTCCGCGTACAGGCCCTCGACGTCGGTGAGGAAGACCAGCGTGTGGGCGTCGAGGGAGGCGGCTATCGCGGCGGCGGCGGTGTCCGCGTTCACGTTGTAGACGTGGTCGTCGTCGACGCTGCGGGCCACCGGCGAGATGACCGGGATGCGGCCGTCCGCGAGGAGTGCCTCGACGGCACCGGGGTCCACCCCGGCGATCTCGCCGACGCGGCCGATGTCGACCTTCTCGCCGTCCTCGTTCTCGGGCCAGTGCTTGGTCGCGGTGATGGTGTCCGCGTCCTCGCCGGTGAGGCCGACGGCGAGCGGGCCGTGCTGGTTGATGAGGCCGACGAGCTCGCGCTGCACCTGGCCCGCGAGCACCATCCGGACCACGTTCATGGCCTCGGGCGAGGTGACCCTGAGGCCGGCCTTGAACTCACTGTCGATGTTGTGGAGTTTGAGGGCGGCGCTGATCTGCGGGCCGCCGCCGTGGACGACGACCGGCTTGAGCCCGGCGTGCCGCAGGAAGACGACGTCGTGGGCGAAGGCGGCCTTCAGCTCGTCGTCGATCATGGCGTTGCCGCCGAACTTGATGACGCAGATCTTGCCCTGGTGGCGGTTGAGCCACGGCAGCGCGTCCATCACGGACTGCGCCTTGACCAGTGCGGGGTGCTCCTGCGTGCTGATCCTCATGACGAGTACGCGCTGTTCTCGTGGACGTACTCGGACGTCAGGTCGTTGGCCCACAGCGTGGCGCGCTGGGCGCCCGCCGCCAGGTCCGCGGTGATGACGACCTCACGGCCTGACATGTCGACCGCGGCGCGGTCCGCGCCGATGGAGCCGTCCTTGCAGACCCAGACGCCGTTGATGGCGACGTTCAGGCGGTCCGGCTCGAAGGTCGCGGAGGTGGTGCCGATCGCGGAGAGGACGCGGCCCCAGTTGGGGTCCTCGCCGTGGATGGCGCACTTGAGGAGGTTGTTGCGGGCGATGGAGCGCCCGGCCTCCACGGCGTCGTCCTCGGTGGCCGCGTTCACGACGTCGATGCGGATGTCCTTGGAGGAGCCCTCGGCGTCACCGATGAGCTGGCGCGCCAGGTCGTCGCAGACGGTGCGGACGGCGTCGGCGAACTCCGCGTACGCCGGGGTCTCGCCGGAGGCGCCGGAGGCGAGCAGGAGCACCGTGTCGTTGGTGGACATGCAGCCGTCGGAGTCGACCCGGTCGAAGGTCACGCGGGTCGCCGCGCGCAGCGCCTTGTCCAGGACGTCGTTGCCCAGGTCGGCGTCGGTGGTGAGGACGACGAGCATCGTGGCGAGGCCGGGGGCGAGCATGCCCGCGCCCTTGGCCATGCCGCCGACCGTCCAGCCCTTCCCCTCGACGACCGCGGTCTTGTGCACGCTGTCCGTCGTCTTGATGGCGACGGCTGCGTCCTCGCCGCCGTCCGCGGAGAGTTCGGCGACCGCGCTCTCGACGCCCGGCAGCAGCTTGTCCATCGGGAGCCGGACGCCGATGAGGCCGGTGGAGGCCACGGCGACCTCGCCCGCCCGGTGCCCGTCGAGGCTCGCCGCGACCTTCTCGGCGGTCGCCCGGGTGTCCTGGAAGCCCGCGGGGCCCGTGCAGGCGTTGGCGCCACCGGAGTTGAGGATGACGGCGCTGACCGCGCCCACCCTCAGGACCTGTTCGCTCCACACCACGGGGGCGGCCTTCACCCGATTCGAGGTGAAGACGCCCGCGGCCGACCGGCGCGGGCCGTTGTTCACGACCAGGGCCACATCTGGATTTCCGCTGCTCTTTATTCCGGCCGCGACGCCTGCGGCCGAAAAACCTTGTGCTGCCGTGACGCTCATGGCTCTACTACTCCTATAGTGGAAGTTCCCAGTTGCCCGGGAAGGCCGAGGGGGACCACCGACAATGACATGACTCGAGCCGCCCCATTCCTCGATTCTTGCGACGGGGTGCCGTGTTTCCACAACTCCCCGTCCGCCCTTTCCTATTGAACGCCCCACATCGCTGATCTGGCAGTTCATCGATGTGTCACCGGCGCTGCCGGGCCTGACCGCCCGACAACCCGCAACAAACTACAGGCAATTCAGGCTTTCGGCACCGGGCTGTCCTGTCCACGGGACAGCGGCACACCGGGGCCGACCGCGCCGGGAACCTTATGTATGGCCCGCAAGGACCGTCGGAGAACCAACCGAGTTGGTTCGGGAGCGCACTTCGCGGTCACGGTGGGCCCATGGCGGTACCGAAATTTTTCACGGAATTTTGATCCGGTCGCAGTGAATACTTCACGGGACCACCGCAGTACGCCCCGGTCTATACCGACAATTCGTCGGCGAGCAGCCGGGTCTGGACGCCGGGCTTGCCCGCGGCCGACAATGACGAGGCTGGTGGACTCTGTCCGCCGGCACCTGGAACGAACGGCTTCCGCCGGGAAGTCATCGTGTACGGCTTGAAATGGAGTGGACATGAGCAGCAACCCGTTCGACGACGCGGATGGCCAGTTCTACGTCTTGGTGAACGACGAGGAGCAGCACTCCCTGTGGCCGTCGTTCACCGAGGTCCCCGCCGGCTGGCGGGTGGCGTTCGGCGAGGCCGGCCGCCAGGAGTGCCTGGACTACGTGGAGCAGAACTGGACCGACCTGCGGCCCAAGAGCCTGCGTGACGCGATGGCCGCCGACCAGGCCGCGTAAGGCCGTGCGGCGGGCGCGCTCCTGAGCGACGCCGAGAAGCCGTGAAGGGGCGGGCCCCGGTGCTGGGAAGCACCGGGGC
>NZ_JBHXTE010000088.1:0-14783 GCF_042677545.1 Streptomyces sp. NPDC127108
ACCCGGCGCTTGGCGCGCCGGGTGCCCGCCGTCGGGCGTGGGTGCGCGGGTGAGGGACATGGGGCACGTGATGCTTCAATGCCCGGGTGAACGCAGCGAACGAACACGGCACGCGCGAGCCGCACGGCGCGCCGGACGGGCCGGATGGACCGGATAGGCCGGGCAGGCTGGGCAGGCCGGACAGGCCGGAGGCGCGGGATGTGACGGACGCGTGGGGCGGGCCGGACACGCGGGACACGGCGGGCGTGCCGGACGTGCACGACGGCATCGACGTCCTGCGGGTCTTCTGCGCCCCGGACGGCCGGTACGGCAATGAGCTGGGCGTCGTACGGGACGGCTCACGGGTGCCCGAGCGGGTGGACCGGCAGGCGCTCGCCGCCAAACTCGGCTTCAGCGAGACGGTGTTCGTCGACGACCCCGAGCGCGGGGCCATCGACATCTACACACCCTCGACGCGGCTGCCGTTCGCCGGATACCCGTGCGTCGGCGCGGCGTGGCTGCTCGACGTGCCCGAGATCGTCACCGCCGCCGGGGTCGTCGAGGCCCACCAGGACGGCGAGTTCAGCTGGATCGTGGCGCGGGCCGACTGGGCGCCGGAGCGGACCCTGCGGCGGTACGCGTCGGCGGCCGAGGTGGAGGCGCTCGCCGTGCCGCCCGCGGGGGAGTGGATCTACGCGTGGGCGTGGGAGGACGAGGCGGCGGGGCGCGTACGCGCGCGGGGCTTTCCCGGGCGGGGCGACGGCATCACCGAGGACGAGGCCACCGGGGCGGCGGCGCTGCTGCTCACCCGCGAACTCGGCCGCGCCCTGAACATCACCCAGGGCCGCGGCTCCCAACTGCTCACGGCCCCGGGCCCCGACGACTTCATCGAACTGGGCGGCCGGGTGGCGTTCCCTCGGCAGCCGAGCTTGGTGTGACGCGCACGGCTGCATTCGGTGGACGAGTGAGGGGAGCCCGTCGTGGGGGTCCCCCCTGCTCCTTCAGAGCTCGGGGGAGTTCGAGGACGAGCGCGCAGCGCGATCGGCGTCCACCGACGTGAGGGCAGGCGGTCAGGCCGACAGCGGGAACTCGTCCCCCAGCTCCCGGAAGACCGCCGTGTTCAGGGCGAACGCCCGCTTGCACTCGTCCACGATGCGCTGCTTCTCCAGCTCGTCCGGCACGACCACGTCGAGGCCGTCGAGCAGTTCGCGGTAACTCCGCTTGAACGCGGCGGGGTTGGCGATGCCCTCGAAGACGTAGAACCGGACGCCGTCGCCCTTGCGGTCGAAGCCCCAGGTCTTCTCGGCCTTGCCGCGGATGATCTGCCCGCCGGACAGGTCCCCCAGATAGCGCGTGTAGTGATGGGCGACATAACCGCCCGGCCAGGTGCGCGCGCACTCCTCGACCCGCGCCGCGTACGCCGCCGTGGCGGGCAGGGCCGTGAGGCCCGCGCGCCAGTCGGCGCCCCGCAGATGCGCGAGGTCCCGCTCCAGCTCGGCCACCCGGGCCAGCTCGGGCCGTATGAACGGTCCGGCCACCGGGTCGTCGCCGAGGGTCGCGGCGCCGTCCTCCAGCGCTCGGTACACGAACCACAGCTGTTCCGTGTACCGCGCGTACGCGCTCACGTCCAGGCGGCCGCCGAGCAGGTCGCCCATGAACGTCGACGACTCCGCCTCGGTGTGCTGTTCGTGGGACGCGGTGCGGATGAGCGTCGAGAACGTGGGGGGCTGAGTGATCGCCGTGTCCATGGGACCTCCGGAACCGAAGAAGGGCGGGAATGCGGTGTGGCCAGGACCGATCATCCAAGGTTAGGCTTACCTAAGTCAACTGGTTCCCGACATCCTGTCGGTAAAAACGGTACCCCGTTCCCCGTCGGGGATGCGTAAACGATCAGAAAAAGGGGCCGCCCCGGGCGGCCCAGAACAATCTGGTCCGGCCCGGGGCGGCCCCGGCTTCGGCTCTCGGTGACGCGCACGGTCACCCGCGCACGGTCACGGCAGCGTGAGGATCTCCGCGCCGGTCTCCGTCACCACCAGCGTGTGCTCGAACTGCGCCGTCCGCCTGCGGTCCTTGGTCACCACGGTCCAGCCGTCGTCCCACATGTCGTACTCGTGCGTGCCGAGCGTCAGCATCGGCTCGATCGTGAACGTCATGCCGGGCTGGATGACCGTCGTCGCGTGCGGGCTGTCGTAGTGCGGGACGATCAGGCCGGAGTGGAACGACGAGTTGATGCCGTGGCCCGTGAAGTCGCGCACGACGCCGTAGCCGAAGCGCTTGGCGTACGACTCGATGACCCGGCCGATGATGTTGATCTGGCGGCCCGGCTTGACCGCCTTGATGGCGCGGTTCAGGGACTCCTGGGTGCGCTCGACGAGCAGCCGCGACTCCTCGTCCACGTCGCCGACGAGGTACGTCGCGTTGTTGTCGCCGTGCACGCCGCCGATGTAAGCCGTCACGTCCAGGTTGATGATGTCGCCGTCCTTCAGGACGGTGGAGTCGGGGATGCCGTGGCAGATGACCTCGTTGACGGACGAGCACAGGGACTTCGGGAAGCCGCGGTAGCCGAGCGTCGACGGGTAGGCGCCGTGGTCGCACATGTACGCGTGCGCGATGCGGTCCAGCTCGTCGGTGGTCACGCCGGGCGCGATCGCCTTCGCGGCCTCCGCCATCGCGCGCGCGGCGATGCGGCCCGCGGTCCGCATCAGCTCGACGGTCTCCGGGGTCTGCACCTCCGGTCCGCTGTACGGAGTCGGCGCGGGCTTGCCGACGTACTCCGGGCGCCTGATGTTTCCGGGCACGGGGCGGGTGGGAGAGAGCTCCCCTGGTACGAGCAGTGACTGGCCAGACATGCCAGCGAGTCTAACGAGCGCCCGTGGGGCAGCATGGCGGGAGAGAGAGGAGCCGGACATGGCCCTGTTCAAGAAGCGGACCGTCGGCAAGCCGGGTGAGTGGTACTACTGCCTGGAGCACAAGAAGGTCGAGGAGGGGCCGGAGTGCCCCGGCAAGGACCGCTTCGGTCCCTATGCCTCCCGGGAGGAGGCCGTCCGCGCGATGGAGACCGCCGCTGAGCGGAACCTCGAATGGGACACCGATCCTCGGTGGCACGATTCCGCTGCGCGGGGCGAGGAGGACTAGGTTCGCCTGCGGCGCGCTGGGCGGTTCCCTGTCCCGCCGCTGCCGCGGCGGGATATCACCCACCCTCCCCCAAGCTCTTAAAGAGCAGGGGGGACCCCCATCCCGTTTCCACTCGACCGCACAGTGAACGCCGCCTGCGGGGGTTGGCCGCCGTCGGCGGGTGCGGGATGTAGAGTCCGCTGCCGCTGCGAGTGTGGGCCGAGTTGTGCCTGCTGTCAGCGCTGTGAGAGTGGGCGAGGTGACTTCTGCCGTTTCCGCTGTGGGCAGTCGTGCCGCAGGGCGGCACGGGTGGGCACAGCCCCCGGCCGACGGTGCCGGTCAGTCGGGGTGCGCGATGTCCCCGGCTGGGGCTGCCGGAATGCCGGGGTGCCCCAGCCGACCTAGGCCGCCGCTTCCGCGGCCTCCCTGCGGCGGCGGGCGTCGGTGTCCGTCGAGGCGTCGTACCGCAGGAGGGACGGCATCGCGGCGGCCAGCGCGCCCACCGCGCCGACGCAGACGAGGCCGCCGGACCAGATCGCCGGGCGTGTGCCGGACCAGCCCGCCGCGGCGCCCGCGCGGACCTGGCCGAGCTGGGGGCCGACGCTGTAGGACAGGACCTCGATCCCGGCGAGACGCCCCCGCAGCTCGTCGGGGATCGTCTGGTTCCAGATGGTGGAGCGGGCCAGGCCGCTCAGCATGTCGCCCGCCCCCGCCAGCGCCAGGCAGACCAGCACCAGCCACACATTGCCGAGGACCCCGGCCAGGGTGATGGCGAGCCCCCACCCGGCGGCCCCGCACACGACGAGCACCCCGTGCCGCCGCACCCGCGACGTCCACCCGCTGGTGAGGCTGAGGAGGAGCGACCCGACGGCCCCGGCGGCGTACATCAGCCCGAGCGACCACTCGGCGTCCAGATCGTCCGCGAGGAACGGGAAGATCGTGTTCGGGAAGGCGAACAGCATCGCGACCCCGTCGATGGCGTACGTACCGAGCAGCACAGGCCGCGACCACGCGTACCGCGCCCCCTCCGCGAGCCCCCGAAGGGACGGCTTCTGCGCCCCGTGCGTGGCGGGCGCGGGCGAGAGCCGGGTGCACAGCAGCACCGAGACGGCGAAGCCGACGACGGTCACCGCGTACGCCGACGCGTGCCCGGCGTAGGCGACGACGACACCCGCGAGCGCGGGACCGGCGATCGCGCCGACGTTCCAGCGCAGCGAGTTCAGCGCGGCGGCGGCCGTGAGCTGGTCGTGCGGCACGATCTTGGCCATGAGCGAGTCGAGGGCGGGCCGCTGGAGCCCGGCGAGGCCCGAGACACCGGCCGCGACGACGTACAGCGGCCACAGCATCGGCTCGGGCAGCAACGCGTTCACGAACAGCACGAGCGCGAGCAGGCCGAGCGCCGCCTCGGTCAGCAGGATCACCTTGCGCCGGTCCACCGCGTCGGCGAGCGCCCCGCCGTACAGTCCGCAGACGATGAGCGGAATCAGCTCGACGGCCCCCATCGCGCCGACGGCGAGCGGCGAGTCGGTGAGGTGCTTGATCTGGAGCGGCAGGGCGATCATCGCCATGAAGCTGCCGAAGTAGGTGACCAGACCCTGCACCCAGAGGAGCCGGAAGTCGCGGGTGGAGTGCCAGGGGGAGAGGTCGGGCAGGATCGCGGCGAAACGTTTCACAAGGGGTCATGCTCAGCGGGGGAGCACACACGGCGCAAACGAATTGTTCCGGGGCGGGAGCCGGGTTGGAGTCCGGGTGGAGTCGGGACGGAGCTCTGGCCAGAGGGCAGGGCGCAGCCGCAGTCGCCGATGGCGGGCAAGCCCCGCGGGAGACGTTCACTGTTTGGTCGGGTGGAAACGGGTGGGCGGGGTCGTTCAGCCTGGCGCCGCCGCGCTACCACCGTGCGGGCGGCGGCGCCGTCAGCTGGTCCGCGAGTCGCGAGAGCCGGTCGCGGACCCGGCGCCGCCCCCGCGGCGCGGGCAGACTGTTCTCGCCCGCCGCCGCGCTCACCAGGTGCTGGACGGTGTCCAGATCGAGGCCCGCCGCCTCCGGCACCGTCAGCGACTCGTGGGCGAGCGCGCCCAGATCGCCGTCGCGCTCCCCGAGCGCGAACACCGTCGCGCCCGCCCTGCGCGCGTCATGCACCCGCGAGAGCAGCCCCGCCGGAGGCGCGGTGGGCGCCACCACGAGCAGCGTCTCGCCCCGCCGCGCCGCCTCGATGCGGCCGAGGCCCACCGAGAGCTGCGCGGGCGCGTCCGGCCGCGGCCGGTGCCGCACGAGCGTGGGCGTCAGCTCCGGCGTGCCGGACCAGGCGGCCTCGTCCACGAGGTGCGCGGCCAGGTGCCACGGCTCGTACTCCCGTGTGCCCACGAGCAGCAGGCCGCCGCCGTGCGGCACGACGCTGGCGCGCAGCGCGCCCGCGAAGCGGCGGGTCGCACCCGGCCATTCGGTCCCGGCGAGAACTTCGCGCAGCAGCGCGACGCGTACGGCGTCCATGGGGGCGCATACTGCCTCAACAGGAGATTCGTCAGCGGGAATTCACCGCGAATTCCCCCACGTTGGGGAAGGGGCACGGATGCCAGTGGAGACAGCTGAGACAACCGGGACCGTCGAGACGTCCGTTCCCTTCCGCGCGGGACGCGAGGGGTACGCGAGCTTCCGGATCCCCGCCGTGGTCGTGACCGAGGCCGGCACGGTCCTCGCCTTCTGCGAGGGCCGGGTCGGCTCGCAGGAGGACTTCGGGAACATCGACGTGGTCCTGAAACGGTCCGTGGACGGCGGCCGCACCTGGGGCCCGCTCCAGGTCGTCGGCGCCAACGGCACCGACCTCGCCGGGAACCCGGCCCCCGTCGTCCTCGACACCGGGCGGATCCTCCTCGTGCACGTCAGGAACGCCGCCGCGGCCACCGAGGACGCCATCCGGCGCGGCCAGGTGAGCGCCGCCGACGGCCGTCGCGTCTGGGTGCGGCACAGCGACGACGACGGCCTCACCTGGTCCGCGCCGCGCGAGATCACCAAGCAGACGAAGAAGACCACCTGGCGCTGGTACGCGACCACGCCCGGCCACGCCATCCAGCTGAGGAGCGGCCGCGTCGTCGTCCCCGCCAACCACTCGCTGCCGCCCACCGGCACGGACAACGGCACCGAGGGCAAGTACAACGGCGGGCACTGCCTGCTCAGCGACGACCGGGGCCAGAACTGGCGCATCGGATACATCGACGACAACCCCAACGGCTACATCAACGTCAACGAGACCACCGCCGCCGAACTCCCCGACGGCCGCGTCTACTTCAACACCCGCAACGACTCACCGGCCCCCGGCACCCGCGCCGACGCCCACTCCCACGACGGCGGCCAGAGCCTCGTCAAGCCGTTCCGCCCCCAGTCCTGCCTCACCGGTCCCGTCGTCGAGGCCAGCGTCCTGCAGCTCCTCGACCCCGACCTGCTGCTCTGCTCCGGGCCCGCCGACCCCGGCTTCCGCGCCCAGATGAGCATCCGCAAGAGCCACGACGGCGGTACCACCTGGCACCCCGCCCACACCGTCGACGGGCTGCCCGCCGGGTACTCCGACCTCGTCCGCCTCGACGAGGACACGGTCGGGCTCCTGTACGAGACGGGCGACTTCAGCGCGTACGAGACGATCGCCTTCCGGCGGGTGCCGCTGCACTGGTTGGACTGAGCGCGGTCGGTCGGGGCGGGCGCCCGGCACGGACGTAAGGTCTGACCATGACTTCCACGGAAAGTGTGCAGAAGGCGCCCGCCAAGGACCCCTGGGACCTGCCCGACGTGTCGGGGCTCGTCGTGGGCGTGCTCGGCGGCACCGGCGACCAGGGCCGCGGGCTCGCCTACCGCCTGGCCCGTGCGGGCCAGAAGGTGATCATCGGTTCGCGCGCCGCGGAGCGCGCCGCCGCCGCGGCCGCCGAACTCGGCCTCGGCGTGGAGGGCCTGGACAACGCGGAGTGCGCGCGGCGCAGCGACATCGTCATCGTCGCCGTGCCGTGGGACGGGCACGCCAAGACCCTCCAAGCGCTGCGCACGGAGCTCGCGGGCAAGCTCGTCGTCGACTGCGTCAACCCGCTCGGCTTCGACAAGAAGGGCGCGTACGCCCTGAAGCCCGAGGAGGGCAGCGCCGCCGAGCAGGCCGCCGCGCTCCTTCCCGACTCGCGCGTCACCGCCGCCTTCCACCACCTGTCGGCCGTGCTCCTCCAGGACGAGTCCATCGAGGAGATCGACACGGATGTGATGGTGCTCGGCGAGAGCCGCGCCGACACCGACGTCGTGCAGGCCCTCGCCGGGCGCATCCCCGGCATGCGCGGCGTCTTCGCCGGGCGGCTGCGCAACGCCCATCAGGTGGAGTCCCTGGTCGCCAACCTGATCTCGGTCAACCGGCGGTACAAGGCGCACGCGGGGCTGCGCGTCACCGACGTGTAGTCGGCATCTGGTCACCGCGTTCCTGCGCGCGCGGGGCATGGGGGACACTGGTGCGGTACGTCCGCCGGATCGCCGCACCAGGAGCCGCACCCCATGCCCCGCCTAGCCCTGTACGCCCTCGTCGTCTGCGTCCTGTCCGTCGCCGCCGCCGTGGTCTCCTTCGCGCAGGGCAGCCTGCTCGGCATCGTGTGGGTGCTGATCGCCGGACTCTCGTCCAACATGACCTGGTACTACGCCCGCCGGGCCAAGGCGCTGCGGCAGCGCGATGAGGCGGCCTCCGCTAACCGTTGATGACGGGGATGTCCGGGGTGCCCTGCCAGAAGCGGTACAGGCGCTGGCCCCAGTAGGTGTCCCAGTCGGTGACGCCGAGGCCGCGCAGGATCGCGTCCACCGCGTCGAAGAACACGTCGTTGACCTCCGGGATCCACAGGATGCCGAAGACCGCGAGCAGCCCGAACGGCGCGAACGGCTCCACCTGGCGGCGGATGTTGTACGACAGCCACGGCTCGATCACTCCGTAGCCGTCCAGGCCCGGGATCGGCAGGAAGTTCAGGATCGCCGCCGTCACCTGCAGCAGGGCCAGGAACCCGAGCGCGTACCGGAACGTGTCCGGCACGCCGTCCAGGGCGTCCAGCCAGAACGGCGCGGTGCAGACCACCGCGAACAGGACGTTCGTCAGCGGGCCCGCCGCCGAGATCAGGCTGTGCCGCCACCTGCCCTGGATACGGCCCCGCTCGATGAACACGGCGCCGCCGGGCAGGCCGATTCCGCCCATGATCACGAACAGTACGGGCAGGACGATGCTGAGCAGTGCGTGCGTGTACTTGAGCGGGTTGAGGGTCAGATAGCCCTTCGCGCCGATGGAGATGTCGCCGCTGTGCAGGGCGGTGCGGGCGTGGGCGTACTCGTGCAGGCACAGCGAGACGATCCACGCGGCCGTCACGAAGAGGAACACGGCGAAGCCCGGATTGTCCGCGAATCCGGTCCAGGCCGCCCAGCCCGAGGCCGCGGCGACCGCCGCGATCCCTACGAAGACGGGGCTGACCCGGCGGTCGCTCCGGGTGGGGGCGGTGGTCATGGTGCTCCTTCGGCTTCGGCTTCGTCTTCGGCTTCGTCTTCGTCTTCGTCTTCGTCTGCGGAACGGGGTGCCGTTGCTGGTGGAGGCTACCTGTCCGGGGCCGCTGTCAGGGGGTTGCGGTCCTTCGCCTCTCCTTCGGTTGTGGGGCGGGGCCGCGCCGGTATGTCCGTGCTCGCGTGTGTGGCCTGGTACGCGTTGTGTGTACGTCCGTCGTGGTCGTCCGAGCTGCGCGCGGACATACCGGCACGTCCCCTCCGGTTCGGATGGCGGCGATCGGTCCGGTGGGGGCCTGGCGTCCGGCTTTCGGTCCGGTGGGGTGCGGTCACTTCCAGCTGCCGCCCCCCCGCTGTGGGCAGCTGGGCCGCCAGGGGCGGCACGGGTGGGCACAGCCCCCGGCCGACGGTGCCTGTGATGTGGGCGTGCGGTCGGTGCGTGTGGGGTGCCGGGGGGCCTGCCCGGGAGGGGGATGGGTCGGGGTGGGGTGTGGGCGGGGGACAATGGGTGGGTGCGTTATCGCGTTCTCGGCGTGACCCGGGCCCTGCGCCCCGACGGCACCACCATGCCCGTCGGCGGCCCCCGCCTGCGCGCACTCCTCGCGGCACTCGCCCTCCGCCCGGGCCGAGGCATCCCCACTCCCGTCCTCGTCGACCAGGTGTGGGGCGGCGCACCCCCGGCCGACGCCCCCGCCGCGCTGCAGGCCCTGGTCGGCCGGCTGCGGCGCGCGCTCGGCGCCGCCACGGTGGTCTCCGCCGACGGCGGCTACCAGCTGTGCGCCACCCCCGACGACATCGACGCCCACCGCTTCGAGCGCCTCGTCGGCGAAGGCACCCGCGCCCTCGCCGACGACGACCCGGCCAAGGCCGCCACCCTCCTCGACGACGCCCTCGGCCTCTGGCACGGCGACGCCTTCACCGACCTGCCCGACCACACGGCCGAAGCCGCCCGCTGGTCCGCCCGCCGACTCGACGCCCTGCGCGCCCGCTTCACCGCGGCCCTCGCCCTCGGCCAGGCCGAGTCCGCGCTGCCCGAACTCACCGCCCTGTGCGACGGCCACCCACTGGACGAGCCCCTCCAGGCACTGCGCCTGCGCGCCCTGCGGGACGTCGGCCGCGCGGCCGAGGCCCTGGCCGCGTACGAGGGCGTACGCCGCACCCTCGCGGACCGCCTCGGCGTCGATCCCGGCCCCGAACTGCGCACCCTGCACGGGGAGTTGATCCGGCCCACGGGGGGTGCGGTCGCGTCGGTCAGGGGCGTGGGCGGGGTCGGGGCCGTTGGAGAGGGGCGGGCGTCGGCCTCCGTGCCGCTCGCGGGAATCAGTTCCGGCGGCGTAGGTGTCGGCACGGACACGGACGGTTCGAGCCGCGGCGCGGGCTCCGACGGCGCCGTCGGCACGGACACCCCTGGCGCCCGCATCCGCCCCGCCCCGGGCAACCTCCGCGCCCGCCTCACCTCCTTCGTCGGGCGCACCGGAGACATCGACGCCATCCGGGACGACCTGAGCCGTGCGCGGCTCGTGACCCTGACCGGGCCCGGCGGCGCCGGCAAGACGCGGCTGTCGCAGGAGGCCGCGGAGACCGTGGCGGACGCGTCGCCGGACGGCGTGTGGCTCGCCGAACTCGCGCCCGTGGACGACCCGGACGACGTACCGGAAGCCGTCCTCACCGCCCTCGGCGCCCGCGAGTCGGTGCTGCGCGGCGCGGGCGCCGAAGAGCTGCGGGCCGCCGCCGAGCGCCACGCCGACGACCCCCTGGTGCGCCTCGCCGAGCACTGCGGCCCGCTCCGCATGCTCCTCGTCCTCGACAACTGCGAGCACGTCATCGACGCCGCCGCCCGCCTCGCGGAGCGGCTCCTCGCCGAGTGCCCGGGCCTCACCGTCCTCGCCACCAGCCGCGAACCCCTCGGCGTACCGGGCGAGTTGGTGCGCCCCGTCGAACCGCTCCCGGAACCCTTCGCCCTGCGTCTGCTCGCCGACCGCGGCGCCGCCGCCCGGCCCGGCTTCCGCATCGACGACGACGCCCGCGCCGCCGCCGAGATCTGCCACCGCCTGGACGGCCTGCCGCTCGCCATCGAACTCGCCGCGGCCCGGCTGCGGATGCTCACCCCCCGCCAGATCGCCGACCGCCTCGACGACCGCTTCCGGCTCCTCACCAGCGGCTCCCGCACCGTCCTTCCCCGCCAGCAGACCCTGCGCGCCGTCGTGGACTGGTCGTGGGACCTCCTCGACCACGCCGAGCGCGCCGTCCTGCGCCGCCTCTCCGTGTTCGCCGGCGGCTGCGACCTCGCGGCAGCCGAAGCCGTCTGCGCGGGAGCAGGGGGAGGGGTGGGAGGAGGGGAGTTTGTAGGGGAGTTGGTAGTGGGAGAGGGGGGAGGGGCGGCCGGTGGTGACGGCGTTGTCGGGCGCGTGGATCCCCGTGACATTCCCGGCGTCCTCGGCTCCCTCGTCGACAAGTCCCTCGTCGTCGCCGCCCCCGCCGCCCACGACGACGTGATGCGCTACCGGCTCCTGGAGACCGTCTCCGAGTACGCCGCCGAGCGGCTCGACGAGGCGGGCGAGCGGGCCGGGGTGACCCGGGCGCACCTCGTCCACTTCCGGGAGTTCGCCCGCGTCACCGACCCGGCGCTGCGTCGTCGCGGGCAGCGCGAGGCGATCGCGGCGTTCGAGGCGGAGTACGAGAACCTGCGCACCGCGCTGCGCCACGCCGTCGCCGCGCGCGACGAGCAGGAGGCGCTGTGCCTCGCCCTGTCCCTGTCGTGGTTCTGGCTGATCCGCGATCTGCGGCAGGAGGCGCGGAACTGGTCCCGGGAGGTGCTCGCGCTCGGCCCCGACCCGTTCGCGGGCCCCGTCACGCCTGCCGCGCCGCTGCACGGACGCTGCACGGACACCCCGCCCCCGTGGTCCGGTGAGCTCCTCCAGGAGGCGCGCCGCGGTGTGCACCTCATCCAGTTGTCCTGCATGGACATGGACCCGGTGGCCTGGCAGACCCCGGAGGCGGACCGGAAGCTGCGCGCGATCCGGGACACCTACAAGTCGGGCCTGCCGCAGACCTGCCGCAGCCCGGGCAACCTGTGGTTCTTCGCCGTCCTGATGACGGGGGACGTCGAGCGGCTGCACGACGTCATCGACACGACCGTCGCCGCCTGCCGCGAGCTCGGCCTCGACTGGGAGCTGGCGTCCGCACTCCAGCAGCGCGCCAACATCCTCGCCAACCGCGCCGACTGGGCGGGTGACGCCGTCAGCGACGCCGACGAGGCCCTGGCGATCTGCACCCGCATCGGTGACTCCTTCGGCGCGGCCGAGGCGCTGTCGTCGCGCGGCGAGGCCCATGAGCGGCGCGGCGAGTACCTGCTCGCGGCGGACGACTTCCAGACCGCCATAGGGCACGCGCAGGAAGTCGGCGCGTGGGCCCAGGTGTCACTGCTCACCGCCCGGCTCGGCACGGTGCTCATCGAGGCGGGCCAGGAGGAGCGCGGCGAGGCTTTGCTGCGGAAGGTGACCGACGACAGCGGCAGCCGGCTGAACGGTGCGCTGCCCGCCGCCCGGCTCTTCCTCGTCAGCGTGCTCGGCCGCACCGGCCGCGTTCGGGAGGCGCGCGAGCAACTGGTGCTGCTGCGCGATGAGTTCGCGGTCTTCGGCTTCGCCCTCTTCGAGGGTTTCCTGCTCGGCTCGCACGCCTGGCTCGACACTCTCGAAGGCCAGTACGAGCGTGCACTCGACAACGCCCTGGGGGCCGCGGCGAAGGCCGCCGAGCCGCTGGCGCAGACCGTCGCCCCGCAGATGCTCTCCCTCCACCTGGCGACCGCGGCCCGCGCGCTCGCCTGCCACGACGCCGACCGCGCGGCGGCCGCCGCCCGGCTGCTCGCGGTCGCCGACTCCCGGCTGCCGCCCGGCCACGTCCCCGTCGCCATCGAGCGGGAGGTCCGCGACGGCGCCGACCGGGCGGTCCGCGCGGCGCTCGGCGACGCGGGCTACGCCGCCGCGTACGCCGAAGGCGACGGCCTCTCCTGGGAGGAAGCCGTCGCCTCGGCGGGGCTGTGACCACGGGTCGCGCGCGGGCGCGACGTCCGCGTCACGTCTTGGTGCGGAACTTGTGGATCGCGATCGGCGCCATCACGCCGGTCAGGACCACCGACCAGATGAGCGTCACCCACACGTCGTGGGCGACCGGCAGGCCGCCGTTCATCAGGCCGCGGGCGGCGTCGGCGAGCGACGACAGCGGGTTGTAGTCCGTGAACGCCTGGAGCCAGCCGGGCATGGAGTTCGTCGGCGCGAAGATGGACGAGCCGAACTGCAGCGGCATCAGGACCAGGAAGCCCATGCCCTGGATGGCCTGGGCGCTCTTCATGACGACACCCATGGTGAGGAAGATCCACATCAGGCCCACGCCGAAGGCCATGGCCAGGCCGATGGACGCGATCAGACCCGGGATGCTCTCCACCGAGAAGCCGATGATCAGGGCCACGACCAGCAGGATCGCCGTGGCGACCAGCATCCGCAGGAGCTCGACGACGATCTTGGCGATCATCACCGAGGAGCGGCCGATGGGCAGCGACCGGAAGCGGTCCATCACACCGGTCTGGAAGTCCTGGTTGAAGCCGGTGCCCACACCCATGGCCATGTTCATCCCCATCATGGCCATCAGGCCGGGGATCACGTACTGCACGTACTCGTCGCGGCCGCCGCCGAGGGCCTGGCCCACGGAACCGCCGAAGACGTACACGAACAGCAGGGTGAAGACGATCGGCATCAGGACGGCGTCGAACATCGACTCCATGTCCTGCTTGATCCACAGCAGGTTGCGGCGGACCAGGGCGCTGGTGTGCCGCACGTGGGCGCGCAGGCCGATCCGGGTGTCCGGCTCGGCCTTGGGCGCGGGCCGATCCTGCGCGGGCGGCGCGGAGGGCGCCTTGACGGTGGTGGTGCTCATGCTGCGACCCCCTCGAGATCGGTGGCCTTCGTGGCCGCGGAGTCCAGCGACTCACCGGTCTTGTGACCGGTGAGGGACAGGAACACCTCGTCCAGGCTGGGCAGTTCGGTGGCGATGTCGGAGAGCGTGATGCCGCGCGCGGTGAGCGCGCCCACGACCGCCGTGAGCTGTTCGTCGCTGAGGATCGGCACCAGGACCGTGCCGCTCTCGGTGTCCACCGTGGTCGTGGCGAGGCCCGTGAGGCCCGCCTCGTCCAGGGCGGTGGCCGTGGGGTGCAGCTGCGCCGGGTCGGCCGGGCGGATGCGCAGGGTGCGGCCGCCGACCTTCGCCTTCAGCTCCTCGATGCCGCCGTTCGCGATGACCTTGCCGCGGTCGATGACCGTCAGCTCGCTGGCGAGCTGCTCGGCCTCTTCCATGTACTGCGTGGTCAGCAGGACGGTGACGCCGTCGCCGACCATGCGCTTGACCTCTTCCCAGACCTCGTTGCGCGTGCGCGGGTCCAGGCCGGTGGTCGGCTCGTCCAGGAACAGCACGGCCGGGCTGCCGATCATCGACGCCGCCAGGTCGAGACGGCGGCGCATGCCTCCGGAGTACGTCTTCGCGGGCCTGCGGGCGGCCTCGGTGAGCGAGAAGCGCTCGAGCAGGCCGTCGGCGCGCGAGCGGGACTCCTTGCGGGACAGGTCGAGCAGTCGCCCGATCATGTAGAGGTTGTCCCAGCCGGTCAGCTTCTCGTCCACCGACGCGTACTGACCGGTGAGGCCTATCACGCGGCGCAGCTGGCGCGGCTGGCGCAGCACGTCGTACCCGGCGACGAAGGCGCTGCCGGAGTCGGGGGTGATGAGCGTGGAGAGGCAGCGTACGAGTGTGGTCTTGCCGGCGCCGTTGGGTCCGAGGACGCCGAGGACCGTTCCCTCGCGGACGTCCACGTCGACGCCGTCCAGCGCCTTGGTCTCGCCGTAGTGCTTGACCAGCCCCCGTACCGAAACGGCGCTTCCCGCGCCGTCCGCTCCCCGTTGGGGCTTGTTGTCGATTTCTGTCATGCCGTACATGAGAGCAGGTGCCACCGACAAGCCACCGACAGCCGACCGACAGGAGCGGGAGCGGGGGGTGGCCGGGGGGCGGCCGCCCCCATGGACGGGTGCGGAGGAACCGCCGCGAAGCGGTGCGAGCCGCCCGCCAGGCGGGGTGGCGCGATATCGACGGCGGCAACCCGGACAGGCGGGGAGGAGGCGGGCAGCCCGCCGACGGGGGACGGTCGGCGG
>NZ_JBHXTE010000089.1:0-14620 GCF_042677545.1 Streptomyces sp. NPDC127108
GGTACGACTGTGGGGCCACCCTCCCGGGAGGGTGGCCCCACAGTCGTACCAACGCGCAGTCGCTGTCAGTCGATCGGCGGCTGTTCGCGGCGCTCCACGCCGCCCGGGCTCTTCGCGGCTCCTCCGCCGCCGGAGCCGCCGCCCGAGAGCGGGCCGAAGTTGCCGAGCGCGCCGCCGAGGCCCTTGAGGGCGTCGCCGATCTCGCTGGGCACGATCCAGAGCTTGTTCGCGTCGCCCTCGGCGATCTTCGGGAGCATCTGGAGGTACTGGTACGAGAGGAGCTTCTGGTCCGGGTCGCCCGCGTGGATGGACTCGAAGACCGTGCGGATCGCCTGGGCCTCACCCTCGGCGCGCAGCGCGGCGGCCCGTGCCTCACCTTCGGCGCGCAGGATCGCGGACTGCTTCTCGCCCTCGGCGCGCAGGATCTCGGACTGGCGGACACCCTCGGCCTGGAGGATCGCGGCGCGCTTGTCGCGGTCGGCGCGCATCTGCTTCTCCATCGAGTCCTGGATGGAGGTGGGCGGCTCGATCGCCTTCAGCTCGACTCGGTTGACGCGGATGCCCCACTTGCCCGTGGCCTCGTCGAGGACGCCGCGCAGGGCCGCGTTGATCTCCTCGCGGGAGGTCAGGGTCCGCTCCAGGTCCATGCCACCGATGATGTTGCGCAGGGTGGTGACGGTGAGCTGCTCGATCGCCTGGATGTAGCTGGCGACCTCGTACGTCGCGGCGCGGGCGTCGGTGACCTGGTAGTAGATGACCGTGTCGATGTTCACGACCAGGTTGTCCTGGGTGATCACCGGCTGGGGCGGAAAGGGGACGACCTGTTCACGCAGGTCGATGCGGTTGCGGATGGAGTCGATGAACGGGACGACGATGTTCAGGCCCGCGTTCAGGGTGCGTGTGTAGCGGCCGAAGCGCTCCACGATGGCGGCGCTGGCCTGCGGGATGACCTGGATCGTCTTGATCAGGGCGATGAAGACCAGCACCACCAGAATGATCAGGACGATGATGATTGGTTCCATCGTGGTTCCCCGTACCCTTCTTGCTTCGGTGTTCGCGGATTGCTGCGGTGTCCCGGAAGATCTTGGGATCTCGCCGGTCGAGTCTGTCAGAACGGCGCGCGGCCCGTGGGCCGTTCGGATCACCTGCCGTCAGGGGCCTTCGCTCACACGGCAGTTGGGCTCCGGAGCCCGGCGGTCCGACCGCGCGCGCAAGCTGACCGACAGTCAGATGACCACGGCCGTCGCTCCGTCGATCTCGACCACGTCCACCTCCTGGCCCGCCTCGAAGCTCTGCTCGGTGTCGAGCGGCCGCGCCGACCAGATCTCCCCCGCCAGCTTGATGCGTCCGCCGGAGGCGTCGACGCGCTCCATGACGACGGCCGACCTGCCCTTCAACGCCTCGACCCCGCTGACGAGTTCGGGCCGCTGGGAGCGGTGCCGGGCGGCGATCGGGCGTACCACCGCGATGAGCGCGACCGACACGACGGCGAAGACGACGGCCTGAAGGGCCACGCCGCCGCCGAGGCCCGCGGTCACGGCGGCGGCGACCGCGCCGACGGCGAGCATGCCGAACTCCGGCATCGCGGTCATTACCAGCGGGATTCCGAGGGCGACCGCGCCGATCAGCCACCACACCCATGCGTCCATGTCCACATGTTCATGGTAGGTCCGCGGGTCCCGTTACCGACAGGGCGTGCGCGATCAGCTGAGCGGCAGGCCCTGGGCCGACCAGCGGTCCCCCCGCTGCTCGACGACGAGCGGCAGGCCGAAGCAGAGGGAGAGGTTGCGCGAGGTGAGCTCCAGCTCCAGCGGGCCCGCGGCCATGACCTTGCCCTGGCGGATCATCAGGACGTGCGTGAAGCCCGGGGCGATCTCCTCGACGTGGTGCGTGACCATGATCATCGAGGGGGCGATGGGGTCGCGGGCGAGGCGGCCGAGGCGGCGCACGAGGTCTTCGCGGCCGCCGAGGTCGAGGCCCGCGGCGGGCTCGTCGAGGAGCAGCAGCTCGGGGTCGGTCATCAGGGCGCGGGCGATCAGGGTGCGCTTGCGCTCGCCCTCGGAGAGGGTGCCGAAGCGGCGGTCCAGGTACTCGCTCATGCCGAGGCGGTCGAGGAAGGCGCGGGCGCGCTGCTCGTCGATGTCCTCGTAGTCCTCGTGCCAGCCGGCCGTCATGCCGTACGCCGCCGTGAGGACCGTCTGCAGGACGGTCTGGCTCTTGGGGAGCTTGTCGGCCATGGCGATGCCGGCCATGCCGATGCGCGGGCGCAGCTCGAAGACGTCGACCTTGCCGAGCTGCTCGCCGAGGATGGCGGCGGTGCCCTTGCTCGGGAAGAGGTAGCTGGACGCGACATTGAGGAGGGTGGTCTTGCCGGCGCCGTTCGGGCCGAGGATGACCCAGCGCTCCCCCTCCTTGACCGACCAGGAGACCTGGTCCACCAGAGCCCGGCCCTCTCGGACCACGGATGCGTCCTTAAGCTCCAGTACATCGCTCATGAGCGCGTTGTCTCCCATTGCAGTCTCGGTGTCGCTCGCGTGTGCCCGCGTCTGTGGACGCGGCCCCCGGATAAAACCTACGCCACCGGCCGACCGTTCCCGTGCCGAGCCCGGTCCTTAGGCTGTGTGCATGCTCTCGGAACCACGTTCAGGACGCTTGGCCGCATGGGGGAACGCCCTTTTGGCCGGACTTGTTTCACCCGATGACGCGGTGCACGCGATCGTGGGCGACGACGCGGTGCACCGGGTCGACGGCCTGCCCGGCGAGTCGGCTCCGGTCGGCCTGACGCTCGCGCTCGGCCGGTTGCGCGCCCTCGGTGTGACGGGGCTTCGGGTGGCGCTGCCCGCGCCGGGCCATCCGCTCGGCCTGAGCGGGCCGCCCGCCTTCAACGAGCGCGCCCTGGAGGCCGAGGAGGCGGTGGTCGCGACGGGCGCTCCGTACGGCTTGGTGCCGGAGGTGTCCGAGGCGGGGCCCGGGGGCGCTGTCGAGGCCGCGGACGTCCATGTGGAGGTCGTGTGGCACTGTCTGCCGGTGCGCGAGGCGCCGCCCGCGGACGTGCCTTCGCTGGGTGAGGCGGAGCGGGAGCTCGCGGACGCGCTGCGGGAGGCCACGGAGGTGCTCGCGCGCCTTGACGTGGCGGCTTCGGGGCCGGTCGCGGAGGCCGCGATCGACGCGTACCGGGCGCGGGCGGAGCGGGGGCGCGAGGCGCTCGCGCCGGGGTATCCGCCGCGTGCGGTGCGGGTGTTGGAGCTGGCGCAGCGGGTCGGGCTGCTGATTTCGGTGGCGTACGAGAACGGGCACGGCGGTGCGGTGAGCGCGTCGCAGATAGGGGCGCGGGCGGAGGCGCTGCGGCCGGTGGAGCGAGTGGCACGGCGGGCGCAGGTGGCGGCGTACAACGCTTACGTCGAGGAGCGGGAGCGGGGCGGGGGCTGAGGCTTCGGCTTGTGTCCCTGGTGGCCCCTGGTGGCCGCTGCTGGCCCTTGTTGACCGGCTCGTCGCCGCTGAAGGCCGCAGGCCCCGCGGACCGGTGTGGTCTGCGGGGCCTGCGGCTGAGCGCGGTCGTGTCAGTGGTTGACCGTCTCGTTGGCGAACGCCGGGTTCAGGATGCCGACCACGTTCACGCTGTTGCCGGTGGCGTTGACCGGGACGTGGACGGGAGCCTGGACCAGGTTGCCGGAGCCGATGCCCGGGGAGCTGGTGGCCTTGCCGTCCGCGTGCGCGTCGGTGGCGGACGCGGCACCGGCGGAGGCGCCCGCGGCGAGACCGGCGACGGCGACGGCCAGGGCGGCCTTCTTGGCGATGTTCATGAGAGGTGTTCCTCCTGAGACGGGGTGACCCCGGGCGGGGTCGAGGGGGATGCGCGGCGCGGCGGCGGTGACGCCGGGAAGGCCGGGTGGTGCGGGGGTGCGGAGAACGCGACCGGCCCTGCCCGCGCACGCGCTGCGGGGCCGGTCGCTGCGACGCCGATCGGATGACCCTGACCGGCGGATCGCGCGGGGTGCGATCAGACGTTCTCGCAGACGTTGCCGAACGTCGGGTTCAGGATGCCGACGACGGAGACGCTGTTGCCGCAGGCGTTCACCGGGACGTGGACCGGGGCCTGGACGAGGTTGCCGGAGACGACGCCGGGGGAGTTCTTGGCGATGCCGTCGGCGTCGGCGCCGCCGTGGGCGGAGGCGATGCCGGCACCGGCGGCGACCAGGCCACCGGCCACCATCGTGACAGCGGCGGCCTTCTTCAGGTTCTTCACTTCTTGGATCCTCCTGAGCGGAAGCTGCGGCCAGCCGCCGCAGCACGCACTGGAGAACGCCGGGGTGCCGATCGGGATGCGCCGAACGGGGGACATCCACACGACGGTATGAATCTCAGCCCGGAACGCGACGATCCGTGCTGACTCGGCGCCCGCCCCGAGGATCCGCGGGGAACAGCCCCGAGGACCTGCGGGATCAGCCCGCGACGCCGTGGCGCACGGCCCACAGGGCGGCCTGGGTGCGGTCGGCGAGGTCCAGCTTCATGAGGATGTTCGAGACATGTGTCTTGACGGTCTTCTCGGACAGGACGAGCGCGCGGGCGATCTCGCGGTTCGAACGGCCGTCCGCGATCAGGCCGAGCACCTCCCGCTCGCGCTCGGTGAGGGAGCCGCCCCTCCCCTGCGAGTTGTTCGCCTCCTCCTGGGACAGCAGCGCCCCCGCCACCTCCGGCTGCAGCAGCACGTGCCCGGCGTGCACGGAGCGGATGGCTCCGGCGAGGGCGTCGGGGTCCACGTCCTTGTACACATAGCCCGCCGCGCCCGCGCGCAGGGCCGGGACGACCGTGCGCTGCTCGGTGAAGCTCGTGACGATCAGCACGCGCGCGGGGTTGTCGAGCTCGCGCAGCTTGCGGAGCGCCTCGACGCCGTCCATGCCGGGCATCTTGACGTCCATCAGGACGACGTCCGGTTTCAGCTCCTGTGCGGCCGCGACGCCCTCGGCGCCGTCGGAGGCCTCGCCGACGACCTCGATGTCCTCCTGGATCTCCAGGAACGTGCGCAGACCGCGGCGGACCACCTGGTGGTCGTCGACCAGCAGCACCCGGATCCCTGCCTTCGAATTGAGCGCGGCGTCAGCCACCGGGGACCTCCATCTCGATCGTCGTGCCCTTGCCGGGCTCCGACTCCACGGTCAGCCGTCCGCCGACCCCGCCCGCCCGGTCCCGCATGGAGACCAGGCCCAAGTGCCGCCCGGCGCGCCGGATGGCTCGCGGGTCGAATCCCTTGCCGTCGTCCGTGACGCGCAGCACCGCGCCGGGGCCGCGCTTCTCCAGGGCGACGGCGACGTGCTCCGCCTCCGCGTGCCGCAGGGCGTTGTGCAGGGCCTCCTGGGCGACCCTGAGCATGGCCTCCTCCTGCGAGGCGGGCAGGGCGCGCACGCCGCCGCTCTCGAAGGTGACGGTGGCGGAGTGGGCGCGGTCCAGGACCTGGGTGTGTGTCCGCAGGGTCGCCACCAGGCCGTCCTCGTCGAGGGCCGCGGGGCGCAGCTCCACGACGGCGGCGCGCAGCTCGTCGGCGGCCTCCGCGGCGAGCACCGCGACCTGCTGGAGCTCGTCCTTGGCGCGCGTCGGGTCGCGGTCCACCAGGGCGGCCGCGGCCTGGGCGGTCAGGCGCAGGGAGAACAGCTTCTGGCTGACGGCGTCGTGCAGCTCGTGGGCGAGGCGGGAGCGCTCCTCGGCGATGGTCAGCTCGCGGCTGCGCTCGTAGAGCCGGGCGTTCGTCAGGGCGATGGCGGCGTGCTGGGCGAGGATCGACAGGAGTTCCTCGTCGTCCTCGTCGAAGCCGCAGCCGCCCGTGGGCTTGGGGCACTTCTTGTTCGCGAGGAACAGGGCGCCGAGGGTCTCGTCGCCGTACCGGATCGGCAGGCCGAGGAAGTCGGACATGTCCGGGTGGGCGGGCGGCCAGCCCTCGAAGCGGGGGTCCTCGCGCACGTCCGCGAGGCGTTCCGGCTCGGTCTCGCAGAGCATCGCGGCGAGGATGCCGTGCTGGCGGGGCAGCGGGCCGATGGCCTTCCACTGCTCGTCGCTGACGCCGTCGACGACGAACTGGGCGAAGCCGCCGTGGTCGTCGGGGACCCCGAGCGCCGCGTACTCCGCGTCGAGCAGTTCGCGGGCGGAGGCCACGATCGTCTTGAGGACGTCGCGCACCTCCAGCTGGCTGCTCATCGCGAGCAACGCCGAGCTGACCGCGTACAGCCCGGATCGGGGTCCTTGACTCATGGGACAACCGTACCGGCGGGGTGTGACAGTGCGTATCCGACCTGTGGCGGCCGGGCTCTAGGACCTGGGCCCTAGGCCCATCGGCGGCCTAGGGCAAAGGGACCCGGTGTGCTGCTTCCGCCGTACGAGGCGCCCGGCGGGGGTCGGTTCCTAGCGTGGAAGCCGGTACCGCCACGAGGGCACTCGCGTCATGAGGGGACGGTTGTCATGCCGGTAGCGATCATCACGGGGGCTTCGAAGGGTCTTGGGAGGGCGCTGGCCGCGGCGCTCGCGGGGCGGGGCTGGGACCTCGTCGTCGACGCGAGAACGCGGGCGGCGCTCGACGACGCCGTGCGGGACCTGGCCGGGCACGGCGGGCGGGTGCACGCGGTGGCCGGGGACGTCACGGACGCGGGACACCGCGCGGAGCTGGTGGCGCGGGCCCGGGCCCTGGGCGGCCTGGACCTGCTCGTGAACAACGCGAGCGCGCTCGGCGCGGAACCGCTGGTCCGCCTGGACGAGCTCGCCCTGGAGGGGCTGCGGCGGGCCCTGGAGACGAATGTGGTGGCCGCGCTCGGTCTCGTACAGGAGTCGCTGCCGTTGCTGCGGGCCTCGCGCGCGGGCGGTGCGGTGATCAACGTCAGTTCCGACGCGGGCACCGAGGCGTACGAGACGTGGGGCGGGTACGGGGCGTCCAAGGCGGCGCTCGACCAGTTGTCGGCGGTGCTCGGCGCGGAGGAGAGGGGGCTGCGGGTGTGGGCCGTCGATCCGGGTGACATGAGCACCGACCTGTACCGGGCCGCGGTGCCCGGCGACGCGGACCCACGGCCGGAGCCGCGGGCGGTGGTGCCCGCGTTCCTGCGGCTTCTGGACGAGCGTCCGACGAGCGGGCGCTATGACGCTCCCTCCCTGCTGGTGGCGTCATGACGGTCGCGGTGCGGGTGCCCGAGGGGCTGCACGCGGCGCTGCCGGTCGAGCAGCGCGGCCGGGGGCTGCGCAGGGACTCGGTGCGGCTGCTGGTGTCGCGTGGCGCGCAGGTGTCGCACCACGGCTTCGGGGAGCTGCCGGAGCTGCTGCGCGCCGGGGACCTGCTCGTGGTGAACACCTCTCCGACGCTGGCCGCCGCGGTGGACGGGCGGCTGCTCCACGCGCGCGTGGACGAGGACGCACGCCACGCGCGCGTGGAGGGTGAGGACGGGCACGCGCGCGTAGTGGTGCATTTCTCGACGGTCGGTGCGGACGGCCGGTGGGCCGTCGAGATGCGGGATCCCGATGGAGGCGGTACTACACGCGCGCGGGCGGGCGGGCCCGCGGGAGCAATAGTGGAGCTCCCCGGGGGCGTGCGTCTGGTGTGTGAGGAACCGGTGAGCGCGGGCAGCGCGCGGCTGTGGTGGGCGCGGGTGCCGATGGACGTGCCGCGGCTGCTGCGGCGGCACGGGCGGCCCATTCGTTACTCCTATACGGAGCGGGACCAGCCGCTGTCCGTCTACCAGACGGTCTTCGCGCTGCCGTCCGCCGACGGCACGGGCAGCGCGGAGATGCCGAGTGCGGCGCGGCCCTTCACCGCGCGTCTGGTGGCGCGCCTGGTGAGCCGGGGTGTGCAGTTCGCGCCGGTCCGGCTGCACACGGGGGTGGCGTCGCCCGAGGCGCACGAGCCGCCGTACCCGGAGCGCTTCGAGGTGCCCGAGGCGTCGGCGCGGCTGATCAACGCGGCACGGGCGGGAGGGGGCCGGGTGCTCGCGGTGGGGACGACTGCGGTGCGGGCCGTGGAGTCGGCGGCCGGGTCGGACGGGGTGGTCCGGGCGGCGGCGGGGCGGACCGATCTGGTGGTGACGCCGGAGCGGGGCGTGCGGGTGGTGGAGGGGCTGCTGACGGGGCTGCACGAGCCGGAGGCCTCGCATCTGCTGATGCTGGAGGCGGTGGCGGGACGGGCCGCGGTGGAGCGGGGTTATGCCGAGGCGGTACGCCATCTCTACCTGTGGCACGAGTTCGGCGACGTGCACCTCCTCCTTCCGGACGAGTTTGCTCACTGAGAGCATTGCTCCCGCAACTGATGGTGAGACTGTTACGCGTCCGATGTGAGCCCGCGCATAGGACGCACATCACGTACGAAGCCCCCTAGTGGACGCGATGGCCCCGTAAAGAAGGGCTAAGTGCGGACATTGGGGCCGTCGGCGCACCCCCTGATCCACTATCCGGCTTCGTACGTCACTCCTTTGCCACAGAATTTTGCGCCCGCTAAGAATTGCTCCCGTCGCTCGGCGCCGCGGTCCTCGCACCGCGGCGTTTTGCCGGAAGCAATCTGTCCCCACCGGTTCAGAGCGGCCTCCCGATTCACGAAGAGGTCCACCTGCCATGTCCAAGCTCGCCCCCTCTGGTCATAGTCGCTCCACTCTGACCAAGAACCAGAAGTTCTCGATCGCCGGTGTCGCCACCCTCGGTGCCGCCGCCCTCGCCTTCTCGATGGTGCCGGGCAGCTCCGACGACGCCCAGGCCGAGGCCCTCGGCGCCCGCTCGGCCGCCTGGGCCGCGCCGGCCGACGCCCACGCGAGCGTCAGCAAGCAGCAGGCCAACGCCAGCAAGCGGGCCAAGGACGCCGTCGCGAAGGCCGCGGCCGACAAGAAGGCGGCCGACGAGGCCGCGGCGAAGAAGAAGGCCGAGGACGAGCGCAAGGTCAAGCAGGCCGCGAGCCGCTCCGCCGCCCGCAAGCCCGTCTACGCCAACAACCTCGACGGCTGGATCCGCCAGTCCCTGGACATCATGAAGTCCAAGGGCATCCCCGGCTCGTACGAGGGTCTGCACCGCAACATCATGCGTGAGTCCACGGGCAACCCGAACGCCAAGAACGGCTGGGACATCAACGCCCAGAACGGCACCCCGTCGATCGGCCTGCTCCAGGTCATCCAGCCGACGTTCAACGCGTACCACGTGGACGGCACCTCGACGAACATCTACGACCCGGTCGCCAACATCACGGCCGCGGCCAACTACGCCGCCGACCGCTACGGCTCGATCGACAACGTGAACGGCGCCTACTGAGTCGTATCCCCCGGACCTCTTCAGCCGAGGCTCATAGACGCCGAAGGGCGGCACCCCGCACGGGGTGCCGCCCTTCTTCGCGTCCGGCTCGCGCCGGGGCGCTTACTTGCGCATGACCTCCGGCTCGTGGCGGCGCAGGAAGCGGGCCACGAGGAAGCCGCAGAACGCGCCGAGGGCGAGCAGGGCGGCCATGTCCATCATGTAGGCGCCCGCCTCGTGGTCCCACAGCGGGTCGGTGGCCCCCGGGTCGTCCGGGTTGGGGCTGATCCTGTTGAAGTCCAGCGTGGCACCGGCGGCCGCGACCGCCCAGCGCGACGGCATCAGGAACGAGAACTGGTTGACGCCGACCGTGCCGTGCAGGATGAACAGACAGCCGGTGAACACGACCTGGATGATCGCGAACATGACCAGCAGCGGCATGGTCTTCTCCGCGGTCTTCACCAGGGCGGAGATGATCAGGCCGAACATCATCGAGGTGAAGCCGAGGGCCATGATCGGCAGGGAGAGCTCAAGGAGCACCTGACTGCCGAGGACCAGGCCCTCCTTGGGGATCTCACGGGTGGAGAAGCCGATCACACCGACGAGCCCGCCCTGGAGCACGGTGATCGCGCCGAGGACGATGACCTTGGACATCAGGTACGCGGACCGGGACAGGCCGGTCGCCCGCTCCCGTTCGTAGATCACCCGTTCCTTGATCAGCTCACGGACCGAGTTGGCGGCGCCCGCGAAACAGGCGCCGACCGCGAGGATCAGCAGCACCGTGGTGGCCGTGCCGTTCGGGATGATCTTGCCGGTTCTCGGGTTCACGACCGGCAGCAGACCCTTGTCCGGGTCGATGAGCAGGCTCACCGCGCCGAGCACCGCGGGCAGGATCACCATCAGCGCCAGGAAGCCCCGGTCGGAGGCGATCACGGACACATAGCGCCGGATCAGGGTGAGCAGCTGCGAGCCCCAGCCCTGCGGCTTGGGCGGCGCGATCGCCTGCGGCGGCGGCATGTGTACGGACTGCGCGGCGACGGCGTCGATGTCCGCGGCGTACATCTGGTAGTGCTGCGAGCCCTTCCAGCGGCCCGCCCAGTCGTAGTCGCGGTAGTTCTCGAACGCGGAGAAGACGTCGGCCCAGGTGCTGTAGCCGAAGAAGTTCAGGGCCTCCTCGGGCGGGCCGAAGTACGCCACCGAGCCGCCCGGCGCCATCACCAGGAGCTTGTCGCAGATGGCCAGCTCGGCCACCGAGTGCGTGACGACGAGGACCGTGCGGCCGTCGTCGGCGAGGCCGCGCAGGAGCTGCATGACGTCGCGGTCCATGCCCGGGTCGAGGCCGGAGGTCGGCTCGTCCAGGAAGATCAGCGACGGCTTGGTGAGCAGCTCCAGGGCCACCGACACGCGCTTGCGCTGGCCACCGGAGAGAGAAGTGACCTTCTTCTCCTTGTGGATGTCCAGCTTCAGCTCGCGCAGCACCTCGTCTATGCGCTGCGCGCGCTCCTGCTCGCTGGTGTCGGCGGGGAAGCGGAGCTTGGCCGCGTACTTCAGCGCCTTCTTGACGGTCAGCTCCTTGTGCAGGATGTCGTCCTGCGGGACCAGACCGATGCGCTGACGCAGCTCGGCGAACTGCTTGTACAGGTTCCGGTTGTCGTAGAGGACGTCGCCCTCGTTGGCGGGCCGGTAGCCGGTGAGCGCCTTGAGGAGGGTCGACTTGCCGGAGCCCGAGGGGCCGATGACCGCGATGAGCGACTTCTCCGGGACGCCGAACGAGACGTCCTTGAGGATCTGCTTGCCGCCGTCGACCGTGACGGTCAGGTGGCGCGCGGAGAAGGAGACGTCACCGGTGTCGACGAACTCCTCGAGGCGGTCGCCCACGACGCGGAACGTCGAGTGGCCGACACCGACGATGTCGTTCGGGCCGATGAGGACCGTGGAGGCCTTCGCGATCGGCATACCGTTGACGTACGTGCCGTTGTGCGAGCCGAGGTCGCGCAGCTCGAAGCGGCCGTCGGGCGTCGACGTGAACTCCGCGTGGTGCCGTGACACCTGGAGGTCGGAGACCACCAGCTCGTTCTCCAGGGCACGACCGATGGTCATCTTTCGGCCAAGCGAGAACTGGTGGTACGTCGTCGGGCTGCGGTCGCCGTAGACCGGTGGGGCCCCCGCCGCACCGCCGGATCCCATGCCCGCGCCCGGGCCCTGCTGCTGCGGCACCTGGTGCGGCGCCTGCTGCTGCGCCGGTGCCTGGCCCTGCTGCTGCCAGGCCTGCTGCTGCGGCATCTGCTGCTGCGGCTGCTGGTGCGGCGCCTGATACTGCTGCGGCGCCTGGTGCTGCGGCTGCTGCTGCGAAGCCCAGCCCGGCGCCTCCTGCTGCCCCGGCTGACCGGCGCCGTGCTGCGGCGGCGCGTACTGCGCCTGCTGCTGCGCTCCCGGCGCGGACACGGCCGCGGCGGCGCCCGCGGCGCCACCGGAGAGGATCAGCTGCGGACCGTCGGTCGCGTTGCCCAGATGGACGGCCGAACCGGGGCCGATCTCCATCTGATGGATCCGCTGCCCCTGCACGAAGGTGCCGTTGGTGGAGCCGTGGTCCTCAATGACCCAACTGCGGCCGCCCCAGCTGATCGTCGCGTGCCGCCAGGAGACCCTGGCGTCATCCAGCGCGATGTCACCCTGTGGATCGCGTCCAAGGGTGTATGGCCTGGACGAATCGAGCGTCCAGGTCCTGCCATTCAATTCCAGTACGAGTTCCGGCACTCCATGCCCCACTGAGTTGTCCCCCGAGTTGCCCCCATCATGGGGAGTCTAGGGATGTCGAACATCGGGAGGAACTATTTCAGGCGGAGGCCTCTGACCGAAAGTCGGGCCTTGTGAAGACTGCGTACGAGCCACTATGACTGCCCCGTTGACGGGGCAGATACCGCCCCGGAAAGTAGTAAGGGCTCTCAGCGAGTGCGGATCGCGTGCATATCGCGCATGCCACTCATGTCAGTGATGCCTGGAATGACGGGTATGCGCTCGACGCCTGTCCTCCCGACTCCCACTGCCGTCCGTGCCATGCCCGTCATGCGCCTCACGGGTTCCCCGGCGCGCTTCCGTACGAGGAGGGCGACGCGCTGCGAGCTCGGGGGGTCCCATGGAGACCGGCGGACACAAGGACGTACGGCGGGGTGTGCCCTGGACAGACGTCCTGCTCTCCGCGCTCGCCGCGGTCAGTTGGGCGTTGATCGGCATGGCGGGCACGGCGGCGCTCGGCCTGCATCTGCTCGGCGCGGACTCCGCGGGGTCGCTCGGGCCGATGACGGCCGCGGCGATCGCCCTGGGAGTCGGCGGTTCCGTCACCCCGTCCGGTGACGTGTCGGCCTTCGGCCTCAAGGGCGCGGAGGCGACGACGGCCATCGAGGTCACCCCGCTGGGAGTGAGCCTTGTGGGCGCCGTGCTGCTCTCCTACTTCTTCTTGCGTTCCCTGCGCGGTGCGGGAGTTGTGATCTCGCCCGCCGAACTCGTGGCCCGCGCGGGCGCGGTGATCGTACTTTTTCTCGGCATGCTCGGCGGTCTCGCCTGGGCGGGACACGATGTCATCACGATCGACGGCAAACAGCTCGGTATCGACAAGGGAATCGACAAAGGGCTCGACAAAGGTCTGGACAATCTTCCGGACGGTATCGCCGACCGGATTCCCGACGGCCTCAAGGACATCGGCGGCATCGGGGACATCGGCGGACTGCTCCCGGACCGGCTCGGCGACCTCGTCGAGGCGAAGGCCGCGGTGGGCTTCACCGTCGACACCGGGGCCACCCTGCTCGGCGGCGCGCTCTGGGTCGCCGCCGTACTGCTCATCGCCCTCCTCGCCTCCCGCCGCACTCCCCTGCCGCCCGGCCTCGGCGCCGTCCACCGGCTGCTGCGGCCGGCCGCGTCCTCGCTGGTCACCGTGGTCCTGATGGCAGTGGTCGCCGGGCTCACGGCGGCGGCGTACGCGATGATCGGCGACGACAACCCGAAGCGGGTCGCGGGCGGCGCGCTGCTCGGCACGCCGAACGGTGTGTTCCTCGGCCTGCCCGTGGGGCTCTTCGTCCCCTACGACGGTGAGGTGAAGGGCCCGCTGGCGCGCTTCCTGCCGGACCCGGTGGACGACCTGCTGCGCGGCGACACGAACAAGTCCCTGACCGTGGGGCGGCTCGCCGAGCTGGACAACCGGGTCTGGCTGCTCGCGGTCGCGGCGATCGTCATGATGCTGTTCGCCGGGGTCCTCACCGCCGTGCGCACCCCGCTGGGCCCGGGCGTCACAGCGGCACGGGACGTCGGCGCCGTCGGCTTCGCCGCCCGCTGCGCGCTGTGGCTCGGGCTCGTCACGGCGGTCGCGCTGCCGCTGATGGCCTGGCTGTCGGGCGTGTCCGCCGACGCCTCGGTGTCGGTGCTCGGCTTCGACGGCTTCGGCGCCGGGCTCGAACTGCACGGCCAGTTGGGCATGGCGCTCCTCCTCGGGGCCGTGTGGGGCGCGGCCGCCGGGGCCGCCGGGGCACTCCTCGCCCGGGCCACCGGGGCGGCCGGGGGCCGTGCGGCGCCGCTGGCGCTCACGGACGGCGAGGCGGAGGAGGCCGCGCCGGGGACGGGGCGCGAGCAGCAGCTGGTGCCCGGGGCTCACGGGGCGGGGCCGTACCGGGAGAGCAGGCCCTATCGGCCGCCTCGGGCGGAGACCAACCCGTATCTGCGGGTACCGGAGGAGTTGCGGGACCGTGGGCCTGGGCCTGGGCCGAGCCAGAGGTCGGGGCCGGACGCCGGTAGTGGCGGTGGCGGTGCTCCCGCCGGGGGCGGGGTGCCTCCCTCGGGGGGCCGGGGCGCGCCGTCGGCGGGTGGACGTCCGCCGCGGGCCGGCGGGCCGCCGCCCCGGCCCGGTGGGGTGCCTCCGCCAGTGAGCGGGGCGCCTACGGTGGCGGGGCCTGCGATGCCCCCGCGGGGCGAGGGGTCGGGTCGGGGTCGCCGGGGTGACGAGGCGTCCGGGCGTGGCCGCCGGGGTGACGAGGAGTGGCCTCCGCCGCCGCCTCCCCCTCCACCGCCTCCTCCGCCGCCTCCGGGTGGGAGGCCGAGGAAGCGGTAGGGGCCGGGGGCTGCCGGGCGAGTGAGGCCGGCCGGAATCCGGTGCGGGCCCCGGAGCCGTCTCCGCGGTGAACGGGCGGGCGGGTGGGCGCACTCCGCTGCGAAGCAGTGGGCCCTGCCACCCGCCTTGCCGCGTTGCCGCCGTCCCGCTCTGCCCCCGTTCCGCCCGCGCCCCGCCGTCCCGCCCCGCCGCCCTGCCGCCCTGCCGCCCTGCCGCCCTGCCGCCCTGCCGCCCTGCCGCCCTGCCGCCCTGCCGCCCTGCCGCCCTGCCGCCCTGCCGCCC
>NZ_JBHXTE010000090.1:0-11081 GCF_042677545.1 Streptomyces sp. NPDC127108
GGCCGGAGCACCCACAGGTGTTCCGGCCCCGCCGCCTCGTGCCGCCGAGGGCCGTTCTCGGGCAGAGTACGGACGTCGTATCGGCGTCCAGCAGGAGGTATCGGATGAGTTTCCGGCTCGCGGCGTACGCCGTGTGCGTCGAGAGCGGACGCGTGCTGCTCGCCCGGCACGTGTCGCCGGGCGGCGAGTCCATCTGGACGCTTCCTGGCGGCAGGGTCGAGCACGCGGAGGATCCGTTCGACGCGGTGATCCGGGAAGTCGCCGAGGAGACGGGCTGCGCCGCGGTGGTCGAGCGCCTCCTGGGCGTGGACTCACGGGTGATCCCCGCGGCGGACCGCTCCCCCGGCCTGCCCGAGCACCAGAACGTCGGCGTCTTCTACCGCTGCCGCATCACCGGCGGCCACCTCCGCCCCGAACCGAACGGCGAGACCGCCGAGTCACGCTGGACCCCGATCCCCGACGTCGCGGGCCTGCGACGCTCGTCACTGGTCGACATCGGCCTCGACCTGGCACGGACGGTCCCGCCGACCGGGCATGTGGCACCCGTCGAGGTCGGCGGGCTGATCCAGCACTGACGGCCATCCGCGCCTTCTGGATCACGGGGCCCGGAAATCTGTTGGGTGTGGTGGCGCCCTGTGTCTACTGTGGCGCGGTGAAGACCCAGGTGATCGTTCTCAACGGTGGTTCCAGCTCGGGGAAGTCCGGGATCGTGCGGTGTCTGCAGGCCGTTCTGCCGGAGCCGTGGCTGGCCTTCGGGGTCGATACGTTCGTCGACGCGCTGCCCGCGGCGATGCGGGCGTCGGATGCGGGGATCGAGTTCGGGCCCGGCGGCGAGGTGGTCGTCGGGCCGGAGTTCCGGGCCCTGGAGGGGGCCTGGATCGCGGGGCTCGCCGCGATGGCCGGTGCGGGGGCGCGGATCATCGTCGATGAGGTCTTCCTCGGCGGCGCGGAGTCGCAGCGGCGGTGGCAGCGGGCGCTGGGCGAGCTGCCGGTGCTGTGGGTCGGCGTGCGGTGCGACGGCGCCATCGCCGCGGACCGCGAAGTCGCGCGCGGGGACCGCGTCGTCGGGATGGCCACGTCCCAGGCCGATGTGGTCCACCGGGGCATGGCGTACGACGTGGAGGTGGACACCGGGCACGCCGAGTCGATGGCGTGCGCGCGGGACATCGCGGCGCACGTCAGGTAGGCGCGGGTTCGGTTCGGGGCTTCTGGGCGTCGGGGCGGCGGAAGGTCGCGCGGTACGTGCTCGGCTGCTGGCCCGTGTGGCGGGCGAAGAGCTGGGCGAAGGCGCCGGGGTTCTGGTACCCGACGTCGGCGGCGACGCGTGCGACCGTTCTGTCGGTCGTCTCCAGCAGGTGTCTGGCCCGGCGCACCCGGGCCGTGTGCAGATAGGACAGGGGGGACTCACCGGCTTCGTCGCCGAAGCGGCGGAGCAGGGTCCTCGTGCTGACGCCGAACTCCTCGGCGAGGGCGGGCAGGTCGTAGCGGGCCCCGAGGTTCTGGTCGAGCCAGCGCTTCACGCCGAGCGAGAAGCTCCGGCCCACGGCGGGCAGGAGCCCCACGTCCACGTACGCGGACTGTGTGGCGCGGGCGTCGTCGAGGAGGGCGATGCGTGCCGTGCTGCGGGCCACGCGGGGGCCGTCGTGCTCGCGGACGAAGCGGAGCGCGAAGTCGTACATCGCGCTGAAGGCCGCGGTGGTCGTCACACCGCGGTCGGTCACGACCAGCTCCTCCGAGCGGACCTCCACATCGGCGTACCGTCGCGCGAACCGGTCCGCGTACAGCCAGGACGTCGTCGCCTCGCGGCCCGCGAGCAGCCCGGCCTCTGCGAGGAGGAACGCGCCCACGCAGATCGACACGACCGCGGTCCCGGCGGCGGCCCGCGTGCGGATGGCGGCCGTTTCCGGTCCCAGGTCCGCGAGGGTCGCGTCGAGGTCCTGCGCGGGTGAGATCTCGAATCCCGGCACGATCAGTACGTCCGCGGGGCGCATCGCGGAGACGGCGACGCCCGTGCCTCCGGACAGGGTCACGCGTCGGCGGGGCGAGACGATCGAGGCCTCGTAGGACGACTCCCCCGCTCCGTGTGCGGCCGCGACGTGACCGGCCATGGTCAGGAGGTCGAGGACGCCGAACACCTCCGACCCGAAGCAGCCCGGGTAGGCCAGCACACTCACACGCAGCGGAACCATGCGGCATCTGCCTCCGACGTCTCGACAACACTTCGGCCCTCGCCGCTTCGGCGCCCGGTCCCTTCGGCGCTTCGGCGCTTCCGCGCTTGGCGAGATCACCGTGAAGCATGGCGATCTCGCCGCTTCTCGGTGAGGGCAGCCTCTCGTCATCCTGTGCGTCATGACAACCGTGCGAGGGCAACGTGACGACCTCATGGGGGACTTCACCCGGAGGACCGTCGGCGTCGATGGCATCAGCAAGACCGTGTACGTCTGCGGGGCGGGACCGGCCGTCGTCCTGATGCCGGAGATGCCGGGCATCAGCCCCGACCTCGCGCGGTTCGCACGCTGGGTGCGCGACGCGGGCTTCTCCGTCTACGTGCCTTCCCTGTTCGGGATCGACGGCGCCTATCCGCTCGTCAAGGAGGGCCAGGCCGTGGTGCGCCGCGCCTGTGTCAGCGCCGAGTTCCGGGCCTTCGCCGGTGGCGGCACCAGCCCCGTCGTCTCGTGGTTGCGCGGGCTCGCCCGCATCGCGCACGCCGAGCGCGGTGGGCCCGGCGTCGGGGCCGTGGGCCTGTGCTTCACCGGCAACTTCGCCCTGACGATGGCGCTGGAGCCGGCGGTCGTCGCACCGGTGGTCAACCATCCGTCGCTGCCGCTCGACGACCGCGGAGGCCTGGAGATCGGCCCCGAGGACGCCGCCGCCGTGGCCGAACGCGTCGCGCGCGACGGCCTGAAGGTCCTCGCGTACCGCTTCGACAACGACAAGTGGTGCACGGGGCAGCGCTTCGCGGCCTACCGCGCGCTGCTCGGCGACGCGTTCGACGGCCGTGTGCTGCCCGACGAGGTGGCGAACACGAACCCGCCGCCGTTCTTCCGTGACAGCGTCGGCTGCGCCCACAGCGTCGTCACCGCGCATCTCGTCGACGAGGAGGGCCACCCGACCGTGCGGGCCCGCGACGAGATCATCGCGTTCCTCGTCGAACGGCTCGGGGCGCGGGACGACCCGCGCGCCCGCCGCTGAGGCAATCACGTGGCCCACTGCGTCTGACCCAGCGGAGGCGAAGCCGCCCCCGGGCGGCTCCACCACGAGAATGGAGGGTTCGGATGATCAAGTGGGCTGGTTGGCTCATCGCGATATTCGGAGCGGCGCACACGCTCCTCGCCCTGACCGTGGAGGAAGCCGGGAGCCACGCCGGGGACTGGTTCAGCGGGGAGTTGTGGGGCGAGGACCTCGCCGCGATGAGCGAGGCGAGCAGCGCGTTCTGGCTGAGCTGGAACAGCTTCGGCCCGCCGCTCGTCATCCTCGGCCTGATGGTGCTGTGGCTGGACCGCCGGGGCATCGTGCCGCCGCCGTTCATCGCGTGGGTGCTCGGGGTCTGGGCCGTGGGCGACACCGTGATCCTCGGGCTCTCGCCCTCGCCGGTCATCCTGCTCGCGAGCGTGCTGCTGCTGGTCGGGTCCCGCCGTGCGGCCCGCGTCGGTGTCACCGCACCTGCCGCCGACACGACTCGGGCTCCGTAGGCGGCCCGAACGGGCGGACCGCTCCGGACGGTTCCCCCCTCCGCTCCCCCTGTTTGCCGCCCGTTTAAGCTTCTGTCGCTGGTCAGGGCATCCACTGGCCAGATGGTGACGGGGGGAATGAGCGCCGATGAATCATCCGGCTGAGGTGTTCCAGCCACTGCAGGCGGACGATCCACCGCTGGTGGCCGGCTACCGTCTCGCGGCCCGGCTCGGGGCGGGCGGCATGGGCCGGGTCTATCTGTCGCACACGCAGGGCGGCCGCCCGGTGGCGATCAAGGTGGTGCGCCCGGAGCTCGCCGACAACCCGGAGTTCCGGCGGCGGTTCCGCCGGGAGGTGGAGGCCGCCCGGCGGGTCCGGGGCGCGTACACCGCGGAGCTGATCGACGCCGACGCGGACGGCGTTCCGCCGTGGCTGGCCACGCTGTACGTGCCCGGTCCCTCGCTGGCCGAGGCCGTCGCGCGGCGCGGACCGCTGCCGGTGTCCGCGGTGCTGTGGCTGGTGGCGGGGGTGGCCGAGGCGCTGCAGGCCATCCACGGCGCGGGCATCGTGCACCGGGACCTGAAGCCGTCGAACGTGCTGCTCGCCGCCGACGGGCCGCGGGTCATCGACTTCGGCATCTCGCTGGCCTCCGACATCACCTCGCACACCGTCACGGGCTCCGCCGTCGGCACTCCCCAGTTCATGGCGCCCGAGCAGGCGTCCGGGGGTGAGGTCACGGCGGCGACCGACGTCTTCGCGCTGGGGCAGACGGCGGCGTTCGCCGCGCTCGGAGAGCCGCTGTACGGGGACGGGCCCTCGGTCAGCGTCCTGTACCGGATCGTGCACTCCGAGCCCGACCTGTCCCTGCTGCCCGAGCAGTTGAGGCCGCTGATCGCCCGGTGCCTGGTCGCCGATCCCGCGCGACGGGCCACACTGGCGGAGGTCGTCCACTGGTGCCGCCAGCGGCTCGGTCAGGACACGGGCCCCGGACAGCAGGTCTGGCGGGAGGTCATGGGGCCGGAGGTGAGGGTTCCGGCGCCGGTCCCCGACCCCACTCCGGTGCACACGATGTCGCTGGCACCGACCCGGCCGACGGGGCCGGACGAACGGCGGGTCCGCAGGAGACGCACCGCGCTGATCGTCGCCGCGGCCGTGGCGGCGGGGGCGCTGGTGGTCGGCGGCTCGGTGTGGACGGTCATGGAGGCGCGGGACGGGTCGCGTGACCGCAAGGCCGCCGGGTCGTCGACGGCCGGGGCGGGGGCGTCCGGGGCAGAGTCGTCCGCCGGGTCGGACGGGTCCTCGTCGGGGTCGGACTCCGCGTCGGAGACGGGCGGGGCGGGCTCGGACGGCTCGGCGTCGGGCGGGGCGAAGTCGGGCGGGCCGGAGTCCGAGGCCCAAGGGTCCTCGTCGACCGCGCCCAAGCCCCCGCAGGCCATCCCGTACCCCTTCCAGTGGCTCGACGAGAAGAACTCGCTGAACATCAAGGAGCCGGTCGAGCGCAAGGACCGCAAGGGCGACATCCGCTTCGTCTGCAACGACACCAACTGCTCGCTGGAGAGCAGGACCAGCGTCATCACCATGCTGTACAGCAAGCCGGGCGCCACCCGCGAGTCCTGCCGCATCGCCCTCGCCGGCGCCGACAGCCGCCGCCTCCCCCTGGCCGCCGCGGCGGCGGGCAGCGAGATCTGCGTCAAGCACCCCTCCGGGGACATCGCGCTGCTCGTGATCCAGGTGAAGTCGACCGCGCTGCCGAAGAGCGGGATCAGCTTCATGACCGCCGACATGACGGTGTGGCGGGCGTAACGGCGCGCTCTTCCGGGCTTCCCGGACACACCCTCCGACCGCAACCCGACCGTGGAGTGAGTCATGAGTGACCGTCACGCGCCCGCACAGCAGGACCGCGTCCCGACCCCGCGCACAGCGCCCCCGTTCGACCCCGAACTGAGCCCCGCCCTGGACGCCTTGGGCCGCCAGGCCTGGGAGCCGATGACCCCGGACAACCTTCCGGCGCGACAGCAGCGGGACGCCGCGTCCCGCCCGAGGCCGACGGCCGAGGACCTGAGCGCCGACGGCCGGTTCGAGGTGACGGAGCTGCGGGTTCCGGGGCTGCGGGGCGCGCCGGACGTCACGCTCGTCAGCGCGCGCCCGGCGGGGGTCGTCGGACCGCTGCCCCTGCTGTACTACATGCACGGCGGCGCCATGGTCATGGGCAACGCGTGGTCCGTACTGCCGCGGATCCTGCACGAGTGGGTGCTTCCGTTGAACCTGGCCGTCCTCTCGGTCGAGTACCGGCTGGCGCCGCGCGCGCAGTACCCGGCGCCGCTGGAGGACTGCTACGCCGGACTCGTCTGGGCGGCCGAGCACGCCGCCGAACTGGGCATCGACGCGGACCGCGTCGTCATCGGCGGCAAGAGCGCGGGAGGCGGGCTCGCCGCGGCGCTCGCGCTCCTCGCCCGCGACCGGGGCGGTCCCGGGGCGCTGGGGCAGATGCTGTTGTGCCCGATGCTCGACGACGACCGCGACGGTACGTTCTCCGGCCGGCAGATGTCGGGCATCGGCATGTGGGACCTCACCTCCAACGCGACCGCGTGGCAGGCGCTCCTCGGCGACCGTTACGGCTCCGCGGACCTGCCGCCGTACGCGGCTCCCGCCCGTGCCGCGGACCTCTCCGGCCTGCCCCCCGCGTACATCGACGTCGGCTCGGCGGAGATGTTCCGCGACGAGGACGTGGCGTACGCGAACGCGATCTGGCAGGCCGGTGGCCAGGCCGAACTGCACGTGTGGTCCGGCGGGTACCACGGCTTCGACGGCATCGCGCCGCACGCGGCCCTCACCAAGGACGCCCGCGACGCCCGCACGCGATGGCTGCGTCGCCTTCTCACGCAGTCCGGGTACCGGCCCGGCGGCCCGGCGCGGTGACCACGCCGGGCTGCCGGGTCCGTACACCCCAGGGCGCTAGGACAGGAAGCCGCGGGTGATGTGCGTGCCCGCTCCGTCGTTCTCGGCCCGGTAGTTCGCCTCGCCGACGCAGTCGCTGTACTCGTAGTTGGCCCTCGACGTGCCGCTCAGGCCGCCCGCGTCGGTGCTGGTGGGGCCACCGAAGACGACGTCCGACCTGGGCATCTCGGCGCAGCTCGGGATCCCCGCGTAGTACTCGACGAACCCGCCCTGGGAGCCCTTCAGGTTCCCGCTGCCCGACGGCAGGGTGTAAGTGCCCAGGTGCGTGGAGGCACCGGTGACCGTGTTCCTCGCCGTGCCGGTCCAGGTGTCCGGTCCGGTCCGCTGGACCTTGATGTCGTAGCGGTCGCCGTACACGGCGTCGAAGTCCACCGCGCAGGTCACCCCGGGCCCGCCGTCCGCCCCTTCGTGACAGTTCGGGTCGGAGGTGGTCGCGCCCTTGGTGAAGGTCGAGAAGCGCGCGGAGAGCCGCTCCTTGCCGCCGCTGTTCGGTCTGGGCTGCAGGCCGGTGTAGCCCATGCCGTTGGCGAAGTCGTACTGCTGGGCGAAGTAGATCCCGGCCTTGTGGGCCGTGGCGGGCCGCACCGTGATGGGGAAGGTGATGTTGGTCAGGCCGGAAGAGGGGGTGCCGGGCATGGACCAGCTGACCGAGACGTTCCCGCCACCGACGTCGGCGGCGGAGGTGGAGCCCTCGAAAGCAGAGGCGGTGTGGGGGGAGAGCAGGAGCAGGCCCGCGGCCGCACCGGCTGCGGCACTGAGGCGGAGAGTCCGCACTGGCATGTGCTGTTCCTCTCTGTGGGGGTGTCGAGTCTGTGGGGGTGTCGCGCTTGATGGCGCCTTCCACTTGTACTCAGCGGCGGATCCTGACGACATGGACTCATCGAGGGCCAGGCTTGGACTCTTGACGGCGCCGAGGCCACAACATGCCGCGCCCGGACCGATGAGTGTCTGCGCTCCGCCGGGTCTGAGGAGTGGGACGATCTCGTCTCTCCGTCGATGCCGAAGAGAGTGTGGTGCGCAATGAAGCTCGTCGTGCAGGAGTTCCTGTCACTTGACGGGGTGTCGCAAGGGCCGGGGTCACCGGATGAGGACACCAGTGACGGATTCACGCGGGGCGGCTGGTTCGTGCCGCACATGGACGAGGAGTTCGTGGACCTGGTGGGGACGTGGCTCGGTGAGGCGGACGCGTTGCTGTTCGGCCGCCGTACGTACGAGAACTTCGCGCGGGACTGGCCGACGATGACCGACCATCCGTTCGCCCCGATCATGAACGGCCTGCCGAAGTACGTGGCCGCCCACACCCCGACCAAGGCCGACTGGAACCCGACCACCGTCCTGTCCGGGGAGGTCGCCGCCGAGGTCGCCGAGCTGAAGCGGCAACCGGGCCGGGAACTGCAGGTCCACGGCAGTGCCCTGCTGGCCCAGTCCCTGCTGGCCGCGGGGCTCGTCGACACGTTGCGGCTCGCCATCGCCCCGGTCGTGGTGGGCAAGGGCCGACGGCTGTTCCCGGACGGTGGCGCGCCCGCCGGGCTGCGGCTCGTCGACCACCGGACGACGCCGGGCGGCCTGTCGGTGCACACCTTCGAGGCGGCGGGACTTCCGGAGTACGGGCACTACGGGGCCGGGGCGTAGGCTCCGGGAGGTGCGGGCGGGCGCCGACCGCGGGCCGGGATCAGCTTCCGGAGGTCCATCCGAGTGTGATCTCGGGGTAGTCGGCGTCCGGTGCGTCCAGGGACGGCGAGGTCGTGGTGCGGCCGCGCAGCCAGTGGTCGAAGAACGCCCGCACGTACGCCCCCGTGACCGCCTGCGAGCGGCGTCCCTCGGCCGTGCCGAAGAACCTGGCGTACCGTTCCGCGGTCCATGCCTGGTCGAGCCGCAGTCCCACGCCGAGCGCGGCGAGGTCGTTGAAGCTGTAGTGGCGCGCGCCGGCGAGGACCATGCGGCGGCCCCAGGCCGTGTGGTGGGCCATGAAGTCGGTCCAGGTCGGCAGCTCCATCGGCTCGGTGAAGAGCAGGAAGGGCTGCTTGAGTCCGGTCTGTACGGCATCCGTCTGCAGGGCGCCGTCCAGGCAGGCGCCCGCCGTGAACCGGGGGTCGGTGCGCAGCGCCTCGGCGGCCGCGGAGCCGCCGAGGGAGTGGCCGAACACACCGAATCCGGTGTGCCCCGGCGTCCGCGAGAACGCCGCGGGCAGCCGCGTCGCGCGCTGTCCGGTCAGGACGTCGAGGACGAAGCTCAGGTCGGCGGCGCGGACGTCGGAGTACTTGCGCAGCAGCGCCTGGTCGCCGGTGGCGGGGTTCTGCGGGACGATCCGGCCGTCGGGGAACTGCGTCGGGCCGTCGTAGGTGTGGTTCACGCCGATGACGACGTAGCCGTGGCTCGCCAGGTCCTGGGCGAAGGCGGTGCCGGTGGCCGCGGGGTCCTGGCGGCCCGGGCCGAAGAACACCACGGGTGCCCGGCGCAGGTTCGAGTGCGCCGGGGCGTCCTGCCAGGCGTCGGTGCGTACCCGGCCCAAGGAGCCCTCGGGGAGCTCGAAGCGGCGCTCGACGACCGGTTCGAGGCCGGCGGTGAGGTAGCGGGCGCGCTCAAGACCACGGTGCCCGGCGGCCGCGTACCAGACCTGGACCATCAGCTCGCGCGGTGTCGGGGTCGGCGCGAACGGGTCCTCGCGGCGGTCGTCGACGAGGTGGAAGGTGCGGGTGCCGACCGGGTGCGGGCCGGTGGCCGCGGGCAGGGGCACGGGGGCATCCGCCGGAGCCGCGAAGGCCGACCCCGCTCCGAGCCCACCGGCGACCGCCGCCGTCGCCCCCGTCACCGACGCGCGAAGTATCGAACGGCGGGAGAGAGTTCCCGAAAGTCGGTCGGTCGAAGGCACATCAGTCATGCGGGTCTCCTTGGTAGCGCCCGTGCGCCGGTCGGTCGCGCGAGAGGGCCGGGTCCAACATCATCTCCTGGGCGGCGGCACGCCCTCGTCCTCCGGGCACCTCGTCCTTGTCTTCCGGACACGTCGTCCTCGTCTCCCGGGCACGTCGTCCTCGTCTCCCGGGCACGTCGTCCTCGTCTCCCGGGCACGTCGTCCTCGTCTCCCGGGCACCATGCCCTCATCTCCCGGGCCGCGCCCCGTATCAGAGGCCGATCGCCCCGTCGATCCGCTCCCGCAGCAGATCGGCGTGGCCGTTGTGGCGCGCGTACTCCTCGATCATGTGGACGAGCACCCAGCGCAGCGACACGGTGCCGCGCCAGGAGTCCGTGCCCTCCACGTCGAGGTGGGGCGCGTCGGTCACGAAGCGCTCGGCGAAGGCGACTTCGGCGTGCCAGGCGTCCCAGGCCGCCGCAGCCAGCGCGGGGTCGGGCAGTGCGCCGGTGAAGTCCGCGTCGGGCTCGGCCGGTGAGGAGAACAGGAGCGGCGCGTCCTCCGCGGCGAGCACGCGCCGGAACCAGCGGCGCTCCACGTCGGCGAGATGACGGACCAGGCCGAGCAGGGAGAGCGTGGAGGGAGCGGCCGACCGCTGCGCCAACTCCGCGCCGAGGCCCGCGCACTTGACCGTCAGCGTCGCGCGCTGCGCCGCGAGGAACCCGACGAGCAGCGCGCGCTCGTCGCCGGTGGCGGGCCCGCTGAACCGGTCCGCGCCGGAGCCGAGCGAGCCCGGTGCACCGCCGTCGGTCGGCGCGGCTTCGAACAGCTCGGCTCGTCGCCGTGTGACGTGTCCCTGCGGAAGGTGTGCCATCCGTACATCATCGTGCGTACGGCCCGTGCGCTCACCTCATTTGCGCCGCTCGACGATCTTCGCGTGCAGGAGCCTTCCGACGAGCTCGATGCGCAGGCGGGGCTTGGCATCAGTGGTCTTGGGGCGGAGCTTGAGCTTGGAGTAGGTGAGGTTGAGCCCGTCGGTGTCCATCACGATGTCCGGTGAGCCGACGAAGACCAGCTTGCCGTGCATCATGTCCGTCTCGATGCGCAGGACGTCCGCGGTGATCACGGCGTGGGTGAAGTCGAGGGTGACGCGGCACTCCTGCGTCCGCAGCTCGATGCGCGAGGGGACCGACCAGCGCCCCTCCCGCACGAACTTGCCGCCGTGCTGCTCGACCACGAGGACGTCCTTGCCCTGGGCGGTGGGCGCACTCGGCAGGTCGGTGGTGAGCTCGGCCAGCTCGCTGAGCGTCTTGGCCGACAGCGCGCGCTCCAGGCGCATGTCGAGTTCCTCGGCGTCGAGTCGGCCGTCACCGGCGGCGACCCGGAGCGCGTCCACGACGCGGTCACGGTCCTCGTGGGATGCCCTCAGGTCGGGCAGGTCGTTCGACATGTCGCCACGTTAGCGGCACCGTGCGGCGGCCACCAGCGGCGCCGGGGGGAGGGCCGCTAGGGCCTGTCCGGCGGATCTTCGCGGAACAGCCCGCGGCGTCTGGTGCGTGCTCTCGGCGTGCGCCCGGATCGCCCTCGTACTGGACGTACT
>NZ_JBHXTE010000091.1:0-10716 GCF_042677545.1 Streptomyces sp. NPDC127108
TTTTATATGCCGGGGTGGGGGGGGGGGGGGGGGGGGGGGGGGGGGGGGGGGGGGGGCGGGGGGCCGTCCTGGGGGCCCCGCCCCCCGGGGGCCCCGGGGGGGCGCCCCCGCCGCGGTCGTGCGGGGGCTCAGGCCAGCTTGGCCGAGAGCGTGATCGTCGTGCCCGTGAGCGCCTGGCTGACCGGGCAGTTGGCCTTGGCGTCCTCGGCGGCCGAGACGAAGGCGGCCTCGTCGAGGCCGGGCACCTCGCCCTCGACGGTGAGGTGGATGCCCGTGATGCCCGTGCCCGGCTGGAAGGTCACGTCGGCGGACGTGACGAGCTTGGTGGGCGGGGTGCCCGCGCCGGTGAGGCCGTGCGAGAGGGCCATGGAGAAGCAGCTGGAGTGCGCGGCGGCGATGAGCTCCTCCGGGCTGGTCTTGCCGTTCGCCTGCTCGGCGCGGGACGGCCAGGAGACGGCCTGCTGCCCGATGCCCGAGGAGTCGAAGGTCACGGTGCCGGAGCCCTCGGTCAGGCTGCCTTCCCAGACCGTGTGTGCGGAGCGCGTGGTAGCCACGATGCCAAATCCCTTCGGTGAAGTTCCTTGGGGTCCATCCGATCACACTCCGGGGCCGGTCCGCGCGCCGGGCGGCCGTGCGCGGCCGAAGGAGGGACGGCCCGATCCGGGACCGCCCCGCACGTCCCGGGTGCGCCGCGCAACGCAATGGCCTCAACCACGCGTCTGAAGGACTGAGTTGAGGCGCACGACCGAGCGCCTCGGCCAGGACGCGACGATCGTGAGGGACACGTTGCACCATCACACCGAGGGAACGACGGACGGCCGAGGGGCGGGCGGGGCGCCCCGGCGGCGAAGAGCGTACGCGGCGACCGTCGCCGCGGCGGCGGCCGTGGCGCTGGCTGCGGGCATGACGGGCCCGGCGGCCGCGGACCAGGACCGCGCGCCGGACAGCCGGGGCACCGGCACGGCCGCCATCGACCGGAGCGCGGGCGGGGCCGCCGTGAAGCCGGGCGCCGGGCACCGCATCACCCTGGTCACCGGTGACCGGGTGACCGTCGACGACAAGGGGCGGGTCACCGGATTCAGGCCCGCAAAGGGGCGCGAGCACATACCCGTGCGCACCCGCACCTTCGCCGGGCACACACTGGTCCTGCCGTACGACGCGCAGCGGCTCGTCACGGCGGGCAAGGTCGACCAGCGCCTGTTCGACGTCACGGAGCTGAGCCGGAAGGCGAACCGCGAGGCCCAGAAGAACGGCCTCAAGCTCATCGTCGGCTATCGGGGCACCGCGGCCCGCGACGCCCGCGCCGGGGTGCGCGCGGCCGGTGACACCGCGGTCCGCCGCACCTTCACGTCGCTGAACGCGGACGCCGTGACGACGCCGGAGCGGGACGCGGCGGCGCTGTGGAAGGCGCTCACCGACGAGCGGGGCACCACGACCACCGGGGTCGGCCATCTGTGGCTGGACGGCGTCCGGCAGGTGACCCTGGACAAGTCCGTCAAGCAGATCGGCGTGCCGAAGGCCTGGGAGGCCGGGTACGACGGCAAGGGCGTCAAGATCGCCGTCCTGGACACCGGCGTCGACGCCACCCATCCCGACCTCAAGGAACAGGTCGTCGGGGACAAGAACTTCACGCCGTCACCCGACACCAAGGACCGTTACGGGCACGGCACGCACGTGGCGTCCATCGCGGCGGGCACCGGCACCAAGAACGCCGCGTACAAGGGCGTCGCGCCCGGCGCCAAGGTCCTGAACGGCAAGGTCCTCGGCGACGACGGCAGGGGCAGCGACTCGGAGATCATCGCGGGCATCGACTGGGCCGCCGCCGAGGGCGCCGACGTGGTCAACATGAGCCTCGGCGGGGGTGACACGCCCGGCGTCGACCCGATGGAGGCCGCGATCAACAAGGTCTCCGCCGAGAAGGGCATCCTGTTCGCCGTCGCGGCGGGCAACGCCGGGGATCCGGGGTCCGTCAACTCCCCCGGCAGCGCGGAAGCGGCGCTGACCGTCGGCGCGGTCGACGACAACGACAAGCTGGCGGACTTCTCCAGCCAGGGCCCGCGCGCCGGTGACGGCGCCGTCAAGCCGGACGTGACCGCGCCCGGTGTCGACATCACCGCGGCCGCCGCGCCCGGCAGCGAGATAGAGAAGGAGGTCGGCCAGAAGCCCGAGGGCTATCTGACGATCTCCGGCACCTCGATGGCGACCCCGCACGCGGCCGGTGCCGCCGCCCTCCTCAAGCAGCAGCACCCCGACTGGAAGCAGCCCGAGCTGAAGGGCGCGCTCACCGCGTCCACCAAGGGCGGCAAGTACACCGCGTTCCAGCAGGGTTCGGGCCGCATCGCCGTCGACCGGGCCATCAAGCAGACCGTGTACGCGGACCCGGTGTCCCTCAACTACGGCACCCAGCTGTGGCCGCACACCGACGACAAGCCCGTCACCAAGAAGGTCACCTACAGGAACCTCGGCGCGAAGGACGTCACCCTCGACCTGACGGTGTCGGCCCTCGACCCGAAGGGACGTCCGGCGCCCGCCGGGTTCTTCGCCCTCGGCGCGAAGAAGGTCACCGTCCCCGCGGGCGGCACGGCCTCCGTCGACCTGACCACCGACACGCGCCTGGGCGGCGCGGTCGACGGCGCCTACTCCGCGTACGTGGTGGCGACCGGCGGCGGCCAGAGCGTCCGCACGGCCGCCGCGGTGCAGCGGGAGGTCGAGTCGTACGACGTGACGCTGAAGTCGATCGGCCGTGACGGGCGGCCCACGCCGCACCACGAGACGATGCTGTCGGCGATCACCGGCGCGGACGCCGGCACGAACCACTTCCCGCACGACCCGTCCGGCACCGTCAAGGTCCGTGTGGCCAAGGGGAGTTACCTCCTGGACTCCGCGGTCTACGTCGATCCGCAGAACGGGGACAAGGGCGTCGACTGGCTGGTCCGGCCCAAGCTGACCGTCGACAAGAAGCTGACGGTCACGCTCGACGCCCGCAAGGCCAAGCCCGTCGACATCACCGTCCCTGACCGCGACGCGAAGCTCGCCTTCATGGACGTGCGCTACACGTACGAGGGCTACGAGATGGGCGCCCTGCGCGTCAACGCCTTCCAGAACATGCGCACCGCGCACCTCGGCCCCGCGGTGCCGAGCGGCCTCGGCCAGCAGTGGCTCGGCACCTGGCGCAAGGGCGCCGATACCGCGTACGAGATGCTCCTCGGCGGCAAGGTGACCAAGCTCGCCACCGGCTACGTCAAGCACCTCAAGCCCGCCGACTTCGCGACCGTGAAGGTGAAGATGGGTGCGTCGTCGGTGCGCAAGACGGGCAGCCTGAGCGCGGCGGGATACCTCCCGGAGGCGGGCGGCATCTCCATGATCCCGCCGGTGCAGAAGCTGCCGCGCACCAAGACGCTGCATCTGTCGGCGCTCGGCAAGGTGAAGTGGGACCTCGGCTTCGAGCAGTACGGCGGCGTCGATGAGGAGGGCAACCCGCTCATCGAGAGCTACTACCGGTTCCCGGAGCCGCGCGCCTACAAGGCGGGCCGCAGCTATCAGGAGGCGTTCGGCGTCGGCGTGTTCGGCCCGCGCGTCGGCTCGGGCGCGGGCGTGTTCCGCGACGGTTCGAAGCTGTACGGCGAGCTGCCGCTGTTCGCCGACGGGAAGGGCAACATCGGCTGGACGGACCTCACGTCGGCGAAGACGGAGCTGTACCGCGACGGAACGAGGATCGGCGCCAACGAGGACCCGCTCACGGGCGAGGACGGGGCCTTCACCGTCCCGGCCGCGGACGCCTCGTACCGGCTGACCACCTCCGTGAAGCGCTCCGTCACCCTCTCGGCGGCCTCCACCCGCGTCGACGCCTCCTGGACGTTCCGCTCCAAGCGGGGCGGCCCGAAGGAACTCCCGGTGTCCACCGCCCGGTTCGCGCCCGAGCTGGACCTGACCAGCCGGGCGCCCGCGGGCGAGAAGCAGCGGATGCCGGTGACCGTGCAGGGCGCGGCGGCCGGGGCGAACCTGAAGTCGCTGCACGTGTACGCCAGTTACGACTACGGCCGCCACTGGGAGGAGCTCAAGGTCACCGACGGCCGCGTCACGGTCAAGAACCCGGCCGCGGGCAAGGGCATCTCCTTCCACGCCAAGATCACCGACAGGAAGGGCAACAAGTCGACCGTGTCGGTCTACCACGCGTACTACGGCAAGTAGCACCAGGGGTGTTCGAGGGGGCCGCGCTGGTGCACGGGGTGCGGTACGAACAGTGAGGCACCGCGGCGCGTTCGGTCCCGTGCGCCGACCCCCCTCGCACACCCGGCCCCGTACCACCCCACGCGCCCTCGCCACCGGGGCGCGTGGGGCACGCGACATGCGCGGTACCAGGCACCAATGGCCGGAATGGCAACTGGGCAAGGCCCCCACGCGGTGACACTTTTAGGCCCCTCGACCGTGCGGACTCAGCCACGTGACGGCTGCGCGGCGCAGGCGCCCGGGCACATCTGCGCCCGGGCACATCGGGGAGACCACTCAGGGGGTTAGGCATGCGCATGATCTACACGGACCGGGGTCCGTCGCCACTGGAGCCCGAGAAGCCCACCGCTGCCGGAGACCGGGACTCGACGTTCGGCTGGTGGGGCGCGTTCAGCATCGAGAAGTTCGCCAACGCGTCGCCGCTGTTCTACACCCACGAGGACGCCACCGGCTGGCTGGCGTACCTCCAGCAGTTCTACGACCGCAACTTCTGGTTCGCCGACGGGGGCGTGCAGGTCTGGGCGTACGAGGAGACCTACGACAACTGGCAGGACCGCTACGGGATGGACGCGGTGTGCGCCGTGTACCACTCGGGCCACGGCGACATGGACGGCAACGGCGTCTTCTACGCGCCGCTCGGCGCCGCCTGGGACGGGCGCACCACGGCGACCTCCAACCGGATGGCGCTCGGCAACGAGAAGTGCCGGTACATCTTCTGGTCGACCTGCTTCTCGCTGCGGGTCCTCTCCGGGCACTCCCCGATCCGCACCTGGGCCGGGCCGAACCTCGGCTTCCGGATGCTCTTCGGCTTCGAGACCACCAGCATCGACCACCCGGACTACGGCCGGAAGTTCTGGGACAAGTGGCGGTCCGGGCAGACGTACTGCGACGCCTGGCTGAACGCGAGCTGGGACATCCACAAGAACCAGGCCCCGTCCGTGTGCGCGGTCGGCGCCACCCAGGCCGAGGCCGTGAACCGCCTCAACACGGAGCGGAACTTCTACCGCGACGCCGTGTCGGACAACTGGTACGCGTGGCGCTGGTACAACGCCCGTGAGTCGCTCGCCGAGCAGCTCACCGCCGTCCCGGACAGCCCGCAGGTGATCCAGCTGGCACCGCGCGACCCGAGCTCCGAGCTGGCCGAGGCGGGCCGGATCGCGAGCTTCCCGACGGCGGCCCTCGAAGAGGTGCAGGTCGAGCGGCAGGGCGTCCTCAGCGCCACCTCCGGGGACCGCGTCGCGTCCACCGGCCCGCACGCGGTGCGCTGGGTGCGCCTCGCCGAGCCCAACCACCGCAACACGACGGCGCTGCCCACCGACCGCGCCGTCGAGCTGGCGCGTGCCTTCGCCGAGCAGCACGCCGACGGGGCCGAACTGGTCGTCGACAGCGTGCACGACCTGATGCAGAACTCCGGCACGAAGGACGGCGCGGAGATCGGGTCGCCGGTGTCGCTGCAGACCCACGTCACGTTCCGACAGGCCTTCGGCGGCGTCCCGGTCATCACGCCGGACCGCGGTGTGATCCGGGTCGGCCTCGACAACGACGGCACGGTCGTGCAGGCGCAGCTGTCCACGCGTACGGCGACCGGCGCGACGCGCGAGGCCGGCGCCCTCGTGACGCCGCCCGGAGCCGAGGGCGCCGAGGCACCGGCCCCGCGTGACCCGCGAGAGGCGCTCGACGCCGCCCAGGAGCGGCTGCTCGCGGAGCTGGCGGTCCGCGCCGCCGAGGCCGGCGCCGACTACCCGTCGGCCGTGTCGCGGGAGCAGCGGCCCGAGGTCAGGGACGTGCCGGGCACGTTCCAGGTGGGCTATGAGATCGAGGGCAACGAGGCGTACCCGGCCGCCCGCAAGCTGATCGAGATCGGCCCCGAGGACGGCGTCAGGACGCAGCGCTGGGTGACGGCTCCGCTGGCGCGGTAACGGTTCGGGAGGCGTCTACCGGGTGGCGGTCCGCTGTTTGCGGGCCGCCATCCACGCGTACAGGAGGACACCCACGAAGAGGAACAGCACGCCCTGGTAGACGGCCGCGTACCCGGCGCCCGCGACCAGCCACATCGAGAAGCCGAACGCGAGCGCGGCGAGGACCGCGTCCCGCACCAGCTGCCCCCGGTGCACGCGCTCGCCCTGCCCGGAGGCGAGGAAGTAGATCTGCGCGGCGGTGGCGAGGAGGTACGGCACGGTGGCGGTGAACGTGGTGACGAGCACGAGGACCTCGAAGACGCCCGCCGGACCGGCCGTGTAGTTGTAGACCGTGAGCAGCGAGGCGAGGACGACGGTGACCACGACGCCGACGGTCGGCACACCGCGCCGCTTGCGTGCGAACGCGCTCGGGAAGAGCCCGTCGCGCGCGGCGGCGTAGGGCGCCTGGGCGCTCAGGAGCGTCCATCCGTTGAGGGCGCCGACCATCGACACGAGCGCGGCGATCGCCACGGCCGTACCGCCCCAGGAGCCGCCGAACATGGCGTTCACGGCGTCCGAGAACGGCGCCGATGAGGCCACGAGCTTGTCGTGCGCGACCGTCCCGAACACGGCGAGGGTGCCCAGGAGGTAGACGAGGGCGGCGCCGAGGGTGCCGAGGACGGTGGCGCGCCCGACGTTGCGCCGGGGGTCGCGCACCTCACCGGCGCTGACGGCGGCGGACTCCACGCCCAGGTACGAGAAGAGCAGGATCGCGGCGGACGCGGACACCGCGCCGACGGGGCTCTCGTCGCCCGCCCGGAACGGCCCCAGGTTCGCGCTGTCGAAGAAGAAGAGACCGCCGAAGGCGACGAGCAGCAGCGGCAGGAACTTCAGGACGGTGGCGACGAGTTGGACGGCGCCGACGTAGCGGGTCCCGGCGAGGTTGGCGAGCGCGGGAAGCAGTTGCAGCGTCAGCGCGGCCAGGCAGGCGGTCCACTTGTGGTCCGCCACCGGTATCAGCACGTCGAGATAGCCGACGGCGGCGACGGCGAGCGCCGCGTTCGACACCCACGTCGTGATCCAGTACGACCAGGCGGCGAGGAACCCCGCGAAGTCGCCGAACGCGGCCCGCGCGTACACATACGGTCCGCCGGTGCGCGGGTCACGGTGCGCGAGCCGCCCGAAGACCAGCGCCAGACAGATCGCACCCGCCGTGAGCACGGCGAACGCGACGAGGCTGATCGTGCCGAACGGCGCGACGGAGGCGGGCAGCAGGAAGATGCCGCCGCCGATGATGTTCCCCATGACGAGGCACGTGGCGACGGGGAGCCCGAAGCGGCGGGCGTGCTTGTCACTGCCGTGGGGCTCCGCGTCGTGGTGCTCACCGGTGCGGGGTTCCCCCAGGTCAGGGGCCGGAGCCGACGAGGAAACGGTTCCGGTGTCGTGCATGGGGTGGTGCGCCTCTCGTTGTGCCGTGCGCCCGGGATCGCCGGGGGCCCGCCCATGGTCGGGCACGGCACACGCTGCGCAAAATCAAGAACTTTTGTCCTGTACGGCGTGGTCGGCGGCCGGAAAAGCTGTGGGAGGCGGGGCCTGCGGAAGGCAATCGTCCGCGGGGTCGGCAGCGGTCACCGCGGCCTTCGCCCGCCCCCCGTGCCCGCACTCCTCCTCCCGCCAACGCCGCAGTACGGCGTGCACGGCCTCCGCGCCGACGAGCTCGCCGCCGTCCGGGACGGCCGGGGACAGCGCGAGCGGTGACATCAGGAACGGGCGGGACTGGGCGCCGCCGAGCCCCCCGTGGGAGCCGATCTGCTCCTCGAAGGCGAGGACTTCGCCGTCCTCGGGGTCGTACCAGGAGTTGACCATGATGTCGGCGGTGTGCGGGAAGGAGTCGGTGCGGCGCACGGCGTCGGCGGCGCCGGGACCGAAGTCGTCGAGGGGGCCGGGGCTGCCGGGGTCGCCGGAACCGTCCTCGTCGAGGCGGAGCTCCGCGCCGCGCGCGCCGAGGACGAGCGGACCGTGCTCGGCGCTGCGGACGAGCAGGAAGCCGACGCCGGGGTGGTTGGCGAGGGTCGGCAGGAGTGCCGGGTGGCGGCGGTCGATCTCCTCGCGGGTCATGCGGTGGTGCACGTCGGGGAAGGAGACGAGGCCGAGGTTGCCGGAGGCGAGGACGATCGGCTCGGCGCGGCGGCCGGGGCGGTGCTCGCCCGCGCCCTCCTCGACGGGGCGGCGCAGGGCGGCCCGCACCGCCGAGCGGGCCTCGGCACCGCTGTGCGTACGCCGCGCCCTGCGGGGCACGGGCAGTCCGCACCCGGCCCGCACCAGGTCGGCCAGGGACAGGCCGTAGCGGGCGCGGAAGGTCTCGCCGGGGCTCTGACCGTGGTCGGAGAGGAGCACGATGCGGTAGAGCCGGGGCGCGTGGTCGGCGACCTGCTCGATGAGGGCGAGGGAGCGGTCCAGGCGGCGCAGCACCCGCTCGGCGTCGCCGCTGGTGGGCCCCGAGTGGTGGGCGACCTCGTCGTAGGCGACGAGGTCGGCGTAGACGGCGGCGCGCCCGGCGAGCATGTCGCCGATGACGGCGGCGACCACGACGTCGCGCTCGACGACGGTGGCGAAGGCGCGGATGAAGGGGTAGAGGCCGCCGCGGCTCACCCGGGGGCGGCGCTTGCGGAGCCGGGCGCGGGTGGACTCGCCGATCTCGCGGCCGACCTCGGCGACGAAGGAGAGGGCGGTACGGACGGCGTTGGCGGGGTCGGAGAAGTAGGCGAAGTACCCGGCGCGGGAGCGGTTCCGCTTGCCGCGCCGCGCGGCCATCGACAGGACGAGGGCGAGTTGGTCGGCGCCGCCGCTGAACAGGTTGCCGCGGCTCGCGCCGTCGTCGGCGAGCAGGCCCGGGTCGCCGGTGCGGGCGACGGCGCGACGCTGCAGCTCGACCGCGGAGGCGGGGCGGTTGGACACCATCACCTCGCCGGTGTCCTTCTCGTACCAGCGGAAGGCGGGGACGTCGAAGTTGCTGCCGTGCAGGATGGCGAGCTGGCTGGCGCCGGTCTGGCTGGACCAGTCGGTGCGCCAAGGGGTGAGGCGGTGGGTGGGGTGCGAGCTGCCTGTGCCGCCCCCGCTCCCGCCTCGGCTCCCGGTCCCGGTCCCGGTCTCGCCGAGCCAGCGGGCGACGGTCGGCATGAGGCCCTTGCGGACGGCGTCGCGGAGGACGTCGTGGCCGACGCCGTCGAGCTGGAGGAAGAGGATTCCCGGGGTGGCGGGGCCGTGGGCGCTGTCGGCGCGGCGGCGTCTTCGGTCGGCGAGGCGGTACAGCCGGCGGCGGTAGGCGTCGTCGTCGCGGACGGCGAGGGCGCCGCCGGTCGCGGAGGCGACGGCCGACATCACGGCGGCTACGACCACGGCGGTCTCGGCGTTGGCGTCGCCGCGGCCGTCCGGGATGAGGCGCAGGGCGAGCAGGAGAAGTGACCCGTTGAGGAAGAAGTTGAGCAGGCCGAGGACGAGGGCGGGTACGAGGAGCAGCGCGCGTACGAGCAGCGGCCACACCAGGGCCGAGAGCAGGCCGAAGGCGCCCGCGCCCAGGGCCGCGGTGATCGCGATGCGGGTGGCGCTGTCGCCGTCGTCCGACTGGAGCTTGAAGTCCGGGAGGATGCCGGCGAGGACGAGCATCGTGACGGTGCTCACCGCCCACACCGCGATCACACGCCACAGGGCGCGTCCCACTGCCCGCCATCGCCCATCGCGCACCGCGTCTGCCCACCTCACATGCTCTGACCTTGCCCCCAGCGTGTCACAGGCCATGGGCCTCGACCGGACGTCCCGGCCCAAGCCCCCCTCCCCCGGCCCCGGCCCCGGCCCAGGCCCAGGCCCAGGCCCCGGCCCAGGCCCAGGCCCCGGCAACTCCCGCCGCTCCGCGCCGGACTCCCCACCCGCCCACCCGTGCCCCTCGCCCCCGCCGCACCCCACCGACGGGCAGCCCCGACCTCACGAAAGCCGACCCCGAGAACAGGCACAGCCCCCCACTCACCCCCGGCAACCCCTGCCGCTCCGCGGCAGCCTCTCCCACCCGCCCACCCATAACTCCCGGACCCGCCGCACCCCACCGCCCAGCAGCACCCACCACCCCAGACCCCGGCCTCACGAAAGCCGGTACCGAAGCCCCCCGTTCAACCACGGCAACCCCTGTCGCTCCGCGACAGACTCTCCCACCCGCCCACCCGTAACTCTCGAACCCGCCGCACCCCACCGATCAATAGCCCCCACCACCCGAAGGCCCCGGGCCTCACGGGCACCGGGGCTGCTACCCAGGGGTCACGGGGACGGCAGCCGCCACTGACCGGGGCGGCCGTCGAGGGCCACCCGGGGACGGGTGTCACGGGCGGGCGGGTGGGGGAAACCGCCGCGAAGCGGCGGGACGGCTGCCGCGGCGAGCGGGGCTGCCGCCCAGGACGCACGACCTCGACGACCGCCACCGACCGGGCCGGCCGACGGGGGCCACCCGGGGACGAGTGTCACGGGCGGGCGGGTGGGACAACCGCCGCGAAGCGGCGGTTGGGTAGAGCGCGAGGGCGCACGGGGCGGCGAGAGTCAC
>NZ_JBHXTE010000092.1:0-10588 GCF_042677545.1 Streptomyces sp. NPDC127108
GCCCCCCGCATAAATTATTTTTATAAAGCGGTGGACCCCAGACTTGAGTCTGGGGACCACGGCTTTTTTTGTTTCCCGGATCGTTTTCGGAGCTTTTCCGGAGCCGCGCCACCCCCTCTGCACAGCCGTCTGACAACTGACGGTAAGGTCAGGGGGCATCATTGGCTCGTTCCCCACAGGAGGCCCCCGGGTGGAGGTCCAGGAGACTCGCGTCCAGACGGACCGGGTCCTCACCATCCCGAACATCCTCAGCATGGCGCGTCTCGTCGGTGTGCCCGTCTTCCTGTGGCTGATCCTCAGGCCGGAGTTCGGCGGGCCGAACAGTGACGGCTGGGCGCTGCTGGTGCTCGCGCTGAGCGGCGTCAGTGACTATCTCGACGGCAAACTGGCGCGGCGATGGAACCAGATCAGCAACCTGGGCCGGCTCCTCGACCCGGCAGCCGATCGGCTGTATATCCTCTCGACGCTTGTCGGCCTCACCTGGCGGGAGATTCTGCCGCTGTGGCTGACCGGACTGCTACTGCTGCGCGAACTGGTTCTGCTGGTGATGGTCTGGATCCTCCGGCGACACGGCTATCCGCCGCCGCAGGTGAACTTCCTGGGCAAGGCCGCGACCTTCAACTTGATGTACGCCTTTCCGCTGCTGCTGCTCAGTGACGGAAGTGGCTGGATCCATACACTCGCTGCTATTTTCGGATGGGCGTTCGCCGGATGGGGTACAACGCTGTACTGGTGGGCAGGGATCCTCTACGTGGTTCAGGTCCGCCGACTTGTCAAGACGGATGCCATGGCCGATTGAGCCCGTCAAAATGACGGGTGGGGCGGCCGGAAGGCTCGTACCTGAGTGAACGGGCCAATCCTGGCAGGCTGAGTCGGCTAGATCGTCGTCTATCAAGGAGGACGTTTCCGACATGAAGGCCGTCGTGATGGCCGGGGGCGAAGGCACCCGCCTGCGCCCCATGACCTCGAGCATGCCCAAGCCGCTCCTGCCGGTTGCCAACCGGCCGATCATGGAGCATGTGCTGCGCCTGCTGAAGAAGCATGGGCTCACCGAGACCGTAGTGACAGTCCAGTTCCTGGCGTCGCTCGTCAAGAATTACTTCGGCGACGGTGAAGAGCTCGGAATGGAGCTCACCTATGCCAATGAGGAGAAGCCACTCGGCACCGCCGGCAGCGTGAAGAACGCTGAAGAGGCGCTGAAGGACGATGCCTTTGTCGTCATCTCCGGTGACGCTCTGACCGACTTCGACCTCACCGATCTGATCCGCTTCCACAAGGAGAAAGGCGCGCTTGTCACCGTCTGTCTGACACGCGTCCCCAATCCACTGGAATTCGGCATCACCATCGTCGATGAAGAAGGCAAGGTCGAGCGCTTCCTGGAGAAGCCGACCTGGGGGCAGGTCTTCTCCGACACGGTGAACACGGGCATCTACGTGATGGAGCCCGAGGTCTTCGACTACGTCGAGGCGGATGTGCCGGTCGACTGGTCGGGTGACGTCTTCCCGCAGCTCATGAAGGAAGGCAAGCCCATCTACGGCTACATCGCCGAGGGCTACTGGGAGGACGTCGGCACCCACGAGAGCTACGTGAAGGCCCAGGCGGACGTCCTTGAAGGAAAGGTCGACGTCGAACTCGACGGCTTCGAGATCTCGCCCGGCGTATGGGTCGCCGAAGGTGCCGAAGTGCATCCCGACGCCGTACTCCGCGGTCCGCTGTACGTCGGTGACTACGCGAAGATCGAAGCGGACGCCGAGATTCGTGAGCACACGGTCGTCGGCTCGAACGTGGTCGTCAAGAGCGGAGCGTTCCTGCACAAGGCAGTCGTGCACGACAACGTCTACATCGGGCAGCACAGCAATCTCAGAGGCTGCGTCGTCGGGAAGAACACCGACATCATGCGGGCCTCCCGGATCGAGGACGGCGCGGTCATCGGCGACGAATGCCTCGTCGGTGAAGAATCGATCATCCAGGGGAATGTGCGGGTCTATCCGTTCAAGACGATCGAGGCCGGAGCGTTCGTCAACACCTCCGTCATCTGGGAGTCCCGCGGACAGGCGCATCTCTTCGGCGCCCGAGGCGTCTCCGGCATCCTGAACGTGGAGATCACACCGGAACTCGCCGTGCGGCTCGCCGGCGCGTACGCGACGACGCTCAAGAAGGGCTCCACCGTCACCACGGCGCGTGACCACTCCCGTGGCGCGCGGGCCCTGAAGCGAGCCGTGATCTCCGCTCTCCAGGCCAGTGCCATCGACGTACGCGACCTGGAGAACGTGCCGCTGCCGGTCGCCCGGCAGCAGACGGCGCGTGGCAGTGCCGGCGGCATCATGATCCGGACGACGACGGGGGTGCCGGACTCCGTCGACATCATGTTCTTCGACGGGCGCGGAGCGGACCTTTCGCAGGCGAGCCAGCGCAAGCTCGACCGGGTGTACGCGCGTCAGGAGTACCGGCGCGCCTTCCCCGGCGAGATCGGGGACCTGCACTTCCCCGCCAGCGTCTTCGACTCCTACACCGGGTCGCTGCTGCGCAATGTCGACACGACGGGCATCGCTGAGTCGGAACTCAAGGTCGTCGTGGACGCGTCCAACGGCAGTGCCGGACTGGTCCTGCCCAGCCTCCTTGGGAAGCTCGGCGTCGACGCGCTGACGATCAACCCGGGGCTCGACGAGTCACGGCCCACCGAATCGGCCGACGCGCGCCGGTCCGGTCTGATGCGGCTCGGTGAGATCGTGGCGTCGGCCCGCGCGGCCTTCGGGGTGCGTTTCGACCCCGTGGGCGAGCGGCTTTCGCTCGTCGACGAGAAGGGGCGGATCGTCGAGGACGACAGGGCCCTGCTGGTGATGCTGGACCTGGTGGCCGCGGAGCGGCGCAGCGGGCGGGTGGCGCTGCCGGTGACCACGACACGTATCGCCGAGCAGGTCGCGGCTTACCACGGCACCCAGGTGGAGTGGACGACGACGTCACCGGACGATCTGACCCGGGTCGGACGTGGTGATTCGACGGTCTTCGGTGGCGACGGACGCGGTGGGTTCATCGTGCCCGAGTTCAGCAGCGTCTTCGACGGCACGGCGGCGTTCGTGCGGCTCATCGGGCTTGTGGCGCGTACGCAGCTCACGCTCAGCCAGATCGACGCCAGGATCCCGCGTGCACACGTCCTGAGGCGTGACCTCGCCACTCCCTGGGCCGTCAAGGGCCTGGTGATGCGGCATGTCGTGGAGGCCGCGGGCGAGCGGTCCGTGGACACGACGGACGGAGTACGGGTCGTGGAGGCCGACGGACGCTGGGTGCTCGTACTGCCCGACCCGGCGGAGGCCGTCACGCACCTGTGGGCCGAGGGGCCCGACGACGCGTCCGCCCAGGCGCTGCTCGACGAGTGGGCCGCGGTGGTGGACAGCGCCGGGCACTGATGGCGCATATGTGCCGGACAGCACCCGTAAGTGGCGCTGTCCGGCACGCCGGTGGGGCCGTTCGGAGGTAGTGCCCGCGACGTGCGACGATGTGCGGCATGCCGCAGCAGCCCCCCGTTCGGAGCACCGTCTCGCGCCCTCGGCGCCCGGACGCCTCCATGTCGCTGCTCACCACCGTCATGGACCACAGTCTGGACGAGGGGTACGCGGAGGCCGCCGCCCGCAAGAGGGAAACCGGCACAGGTGGAGTTCCCAAGACGCTGCGGGCCAAGCTGGGACTCGCGGTCGGCCTGGTGCTGGCCGCGCTCGTGGTGACCGTGGGTGCGGCGCAGGCGCGGATAGCGGCGCCGGAGCTGGCCAAGGAGCGTTCCGAGCTGATCGAGCGGGTCGAATCGGCGACCGCGGACGCGGACAAGCTCGAGGACGAGGTCGACGACCTGCGCGGCGATGTGAGTGCGCGTCAGCGGGCCGCGCTGGAGAAACACGGCGGTGGCCGGGCCGAGTTGGTGTCGCTGCTGTCCGGTGCGACGGAGGTGCACGGGCCGGGTGTGAAGCTCGTGGTCGACGACAAGAAGGAAGCCGACCAGGGCGGCGGCGGTCCGCGGGAGAGTTCCGGGTTCTCCGACAACGGCCGGGTGCGGGACCGCGACATGCAGCGGGTCGTCAACGGCCTGTGGGAGTCGGGCGCCGAGGCCATCGCGATCAACGACCAGCGGCTGACCGCGCTGTCGGCGATCAGGGCGGCCGGTGACGCGATACTGGTCGACAACAAGCCGCTGGTGCCGCCGTATACGGTGCTCGCGGTGGGTGACGGGCAGAAGCTGAGCACGAGGTTCCAGAACAGCGTCGACGGCCAGTATCTGCACGGTCTGCAGGAGAATTTCGGCGTCCGGACCAGCATTTCCGCGGTGGAGGACATCCGGCTTCCGGCCGCGCCCAGTGTGACCGTACGAACAGCAGAGCCGAAGGCAGGAAAGGGCACATCGTGATCGCCGTACTGGGCCTCGTCGTGGGAGTCGTGGCCGGATTGTTGGTTCGGCCCGAGGTTCCGGCGGTGGTCGAGCCGTATCTTCCGATCGCCGTGGTGGCCGCGCTGGACGCGGTGTTCGGCGGTCTGCGCGCGATGCTCGACGGCATCTTCGACGACAAGGTCTTCGTGGTGTCGTTCCTGTCGAACGTGGTGGTGGCCGCGCTGATCGTCTTCCTGGGCGACAAGCTGGGTGTGGGCGCGCAGCTGTCCACCGGTGTCGTCGTGGTCCTCGGCATCCGGATCTTCTCCAACGCCGCGGCGATCCGCCGGCATGTCTTCCGGGCGTGACGCGGATGAGTCCCATGGACCCCAAGAACTCCAAGAGCCCCAAGGACCCCAAGGGCATGGACAACCCACCTGAGGACGGCAGGCGCAGGGAACTGCCCGCCGAGGTCCCGGTGACGGCCCGCACGGCCGCTGACGGGCCGCCCGAAGGGCAGAGCGGAGGCTCCGGAGGTCCCTCTCTGACCGGCCGTCAGAGGCTCGTACAGGGGATCTGGCCGCCGCGCCTGACGCGCGCGCAACTCATCGTCGCCCTGCTGCTGTTCGTTCTGGGCCTCGGACTCGCCATCCAGGTGCGGTCCACGAACGACAGCAGTGCGCTGCGTGGGGCACGACAGGAAGATCTCGTACGTATTCTCGATGAACTGGATGACCGAACTCAGCGTCTGGAAGATGAGAAGCGGACACTGGAGGAACAGCGCACCGGTCTCGAGAACAGCTCGGACCAGGCCGAGGAGGCCCGCAAGCAGACTGCCGAGAGGGAACGACAGCTCGGCATTCTGGCGGGCACCGTGGCCGCGCAGGGCCCCGGCATCACGCTGACCATCGACGACAAGAAGGGGACGGTTGAGGCTGACATGCTGCTCGACGCCATCCAGGAGTTGCGCGCCGCCGGTGCGGAGGCCATCCAGGTCAATGACGTCAGGGTGGTGGCCAGTACCCATCTGTCGGACGCGACGGGCGGCGGTGTACGGGTGGACGGCCGGAAGGTCTCCGCGCCCTACCGCTTCAAGGTCATCGGCAAGCCGCAGGACCTGGAGCCGGCACTGAACATCCCTGGAGGAGTGGTGCAGACTCTGGAGAAGGAGCAGGCCACGGTCACTGTCGCACGTACGGAGAAGATCGTCGTGGATGCCTTGCGACCGGCGAAGCGGCCTGACTACGCTCGGTCGTCCTCCCAGTGAGCCGGGGGCGCATGGGGGCCGTTGGTCCAGGGCATGAGGTTGCGGGGGGTCGGCGCACCGCAGACGGGGTGCGTGGTGGAAACTGTTTGGCGGCTACGGACGTTGTGAGGATGTCCGTGGTGCCGCGGTATGACGGTGTGTGCAATCAGGGTTCGTCCTGCCCCACGGGCGGGTCTGTTTCAGTCAAGGGGAATCGCCCGTGAAGTTGTTTGCGAAGTTGTTCGGCAAGAGCGCACGTGAAGACGCCCGTCATCGTGCGCCGCGCGCTGGAGACGTGCCGGAGACGCAGGTGGGCGAGCGCCCGCTGTTCCGGGACCAGGTCGGCGGAGACATTTCGGGCGGACAGGGCGCGTCGTCTGTTGACCCTGCCAGTTCCGGCCGCATAGGTTTCGGAGAACCGTCAACCTCAAGTACGGGTGGAGGGTTTACCCCCGACCCGTACGCGTCCAATGCCCCTGCGGGGCAGCCGCGGCAGGAGGATCCGTCCATGTCGGCCCTGGTGTGTACGAGGTGCGGGAACCGCAACGCGCAGGCGAGCCGGTTCTGTTCCAACTGCGGTGCGCCGCTGCGGGCCGGAGCGGTCGCCGAGCGTCCCTCCGAGACCACTTCGACGATCTCCATCTCCGGACTCGAGGCCTACGACGCCGAGGTCACGGGGCAGACCCCGTCCCCGGCGCTGTCGCCCGAGGCCCAGGCGGCCGTGGACGCGCTGCCGCTCGGCTCGGCGCTCCTCGTGGTGCGACGCGGTCCGAACTCGGGCAGCCGCTTCCTCCTGGACGGCGAGCTGACGACGGCGGGACGCCACCCGCAGAGCGACATCTTCCTGGACGACGTGACCGTGTCACGCCGCCACGTGGAGTTCCGTCGCCTCGCGGACGGCTCCTTCACCGTCGCCGACGTGGGCAGCCTCAACGGCACGTATGTGAACCGGGAGCGGATCGACTCCGTCGCGCTGTCCAACGGTGACGAGGTGCAGATCGGCAAGTACCGGCTGGTCTTCTACGCGAGCCAGCGGGGCATCTGACCCTCCCCCAGACTCCGTCTGGGGGGACCCCCAGGGAAGGTCCATGCTGCACACAACGAGGGGCGGTGCCGGAAACGGCACCGCCGCCGCGGATCACCGGCTGATGAGCATCGGCACCGTGCTGAACGTGCTGCGTGACGAGTTTCCCGAGGTCACCATCTCCAAGATCAGGTTCTTGGAGTCCGAAGGCCTCATCGAGCCGCAGCGCACGCCGTCCGGCTACCGCAAGTTCAGCCCGGAGGACGTCGAGCGGCTCGGGTACGTCCTGCGGATGCAGCGCGACCACTACCTGCCGCTCAAGGTGATCCGCGAGCAGCTGGACGCCACGGAGCGCGGCGAGGTCCCCGTCGTGCCCGCCCCCGGGCAGTCGCCCGAATCCGCCGACAGCGAACTCGCCGAGGCCGACGAGGAGCGCACGGCGGCACGCCTCGGCCGGGACACCCTGCTGGCCGCCGCCGAGGCCGACGAGGTGCAGCTCGCCGAGTGGGAGACGTACGGCCTGATCACGCCCCTGCCTGACGGGAGCTACGACGCGGACGCCGTGACGGTGGCCGCGCTGGTCGTCGAACTCGGGCGATTCGGTATCGAACCACGCCATCTGCGGGCCATGAAATCGGCCGCCGACCGGGAGGCGGGCCTCGTCGAGCAGGTCGTCGCCCCGCTGCGCAGGCACCGCAATCCGCAGACCAGGGCCCATGCGGAGGCCCGTACGAAGGAGCTCGCGGGGCTCACCGGCAGGCTGCACGCGGCGCTCGTGCACAGTGCGCTCGGTGTCCGGGTGCGCTGACCCGATCGGTGCCCGACTACCCAAACCTGCCGGGCACGTCCTAGGGTTGCTGTGTGAACGAGCTCGACGTCGTAGGTGTCCGGGTCGAAATGCCCTCCAACCAGCCGATCGTGCTCCTGCGTGAAGTGGGAGGCGACCGGTACCTCCCCATCTGGATCGGACCAGGGGAGGCGACCGCCATCGCCTTCGCACAGCAGGGCATGGCGCCCGCACGGCCGCTGACGCACGACCTGTTCAAGGACGTGCTGGAGGCCGTAGGCCAGGAGCTCACCGAAGTACGCATCACCGACCTGCGGGAAGGCGTGTTCTACGCCGAGCTGGTCTTCGCCAGCGGGGTCGAGGTGAGCGCGCGGCCCTCCGACGCCATAGCGCTGGCGCTGCGCACAGGGACGCCGATCTTCGGCAGTGACGGGGTGCTCGACGACGCCGGGATCGCCATTCCGGACGAGCAGGAGGACGAGGTGGAGAAGTTCCGCGAGTTCCTCGACCAGATCTCGCCCGAGGACTTCGGCACCAACAGCCAGTGAGCCGCTGTGGGCGGCGAATCCGGCGCTTCGGCCGGCCTTCGACGGCCGGTGGGGCGCCGTCGTTCGTCGGCCCGTAGGACCCCTCCGGGAGGCCGTCCCCGGATCATTCGGCTAGCCTTTCCCCGCAGCATGGGCGGGGAAACCACTCGCAGGGTGATTATCACCCGGCGTGCCGAGTGTGGCGTTCGTTGACGAGCCCCTGGTGACTGCCTACCGTCGAGGAGGCAGGTCAAGGACGGAGGTCGGCGTGAGAAGCAGCGGCGACGGCACGGCGGTGGGCGGTCCGTACCCGCATCACAGCAGCTCGGCCGATCACTCTCCGAAACGCCCGGTGGCAGTGCCCGGCGGCACCTCCGGACCGGAAGGTCAGGAGGAGAGCCCCGAGCAGGACCGGGTCGGATATCGGGGGCCCACGGCGTGCGCCGCCGCGGGCATTACGTACCGCCAGTTGGACTACTGGGCGCGGACCGGGCTCGTCGAGCCCAGCGTGCGCGCGGCCGGTGGCTCCGGGACCCAGCGGCTCTACAGCTTCCGTGACGTGGTCGTTCTGAAGATCGTGAAGCGGTTCCTCGACACCGGGGTGTCGCTGCAGAACATCCGCACCACGGTCCAGCACCTGCGGGACAGCGGATTCCGGGACCTGGAGCGCACGACGCTGATGAGCGACGGGGCGACGGTCTATGAGTGCACCTCGCCCAGCGAGGTGCACGATCTGCTCCAGGGCGGGCAGGGTGTCTTCGGGATCGCCGTGGGCGTCGTGTGGCGCGATGTGGAGGCCGCCCTGTCGCAGCTCCACGGGGAGCGCATCGACACCGGGGAGACCCTGATGGGGCACCACCCCGGGGACGAGCTCGCGAGGCGGCGCAACCGGGCCGTGTGAGGCGGTCGGCGGCGACGGGCAGTAGGTCCGGCGGGGCGGTCGTGCCTGGTGGCTCAGGGGCATTGTCAGTGGCTTAGGGCAGCATCGGAGATGTGAGGACCGCGCCGACGATTCTGCATCTCGACATGGACGCCTTCTACGCGTCCGCCGAGCAGGCTGCCAAGCCGAGCCTGCGGGGCAAGGCTGTCGTCGTGGGCGGGCTCGGCCCGCGCGGTGTGGTCGCCACCGCCTCCTACGAGGCGCGTCGGTTCGGGGTGCACTCGGCGATGCCCATGGGGCAGGCGCGGCGGCTCGCGCCGAACGCCGCGTATCTCGTGCCCCGGTTCTCGTTCTACCGGGAGATCAGCGACCAGGTGATGCGGCTCCTGCGGGAGCTGTCGCCGCTGGTGGAGCCACTGAGCCTGGACGAAGCCTTCGTGGACCTGGAGGCGGGCGGCGTCGCGTCGGACGAGGCGGCCGCGCGGGCCGTGGGGGAGCGGCTGCGGGCGGACATCCTGCGGGTCACGGGACTGACCGGGTCCGTGGGGCTCGCCGTGTCCAAGATGCTGGCGAAGATCGCCTCCGAGCAGGCCAAGCCGGACGGGCTCCTGCTGATATCGCCGGGTTCGGAGCGGGAGCTGCTCGCGCCCATGACCGTGCGGACGCTGCCCGGGGTGGGGCCCGCGACCGGCGACCATCTGCGAAGAGCCGGGATCACCACCGTCGGGGAGCTGGCCGAGGCCGGCGAGGACGAGCTCGTACGGCTCCTGGGGAAGGCCCACGGCGGGTCGCTGTACGCGATGGCGCTGGCGCGGGACGAGCGGCCCGTAGTGGCCGAGCGGGACACCAAGTCGGTCAGTGTCGAGGACACGTACGACGTGGACATCCACGACCGGGTGCGGGTCCGGATGGAGGTGGCACGCCTCGCCGACCGGTGCGTGCAGCGGCTGCGGGACGCGGGGCACTCCGGGCGGACCATCGTCCTGAAGGTACGGCGCTTCGACTTCTCGACCCTGACGCGCTCCGAGACGCTGCGCGGCCCCACGGACGACCCCGGGGTGGTGCGGGAGGCGGCCGCCCGGCTCCTCGAGTCCGTGGACACGACGGGCGGGGTGCGGTTGCTGGGGGTCGGGGTGAGCGGCCTCACGGACTACACGCAGGAGGATCTGTTCGCGCAGGCGCAGGCGCAGGCCGAGGCTGCGGGTGCGGGAGCCGGGGTGGCTGAGGCGGGGGAGCGGGACGGGGCGGAGCTTGGGTTGGGGGAGCGGAGTGGTGGCGAAGTGCTGGACGCGGGCCTGCGGGGTGAGGCTGCGGGCGGGGGTGAGTCTGGTGGTGAGGGGGCTGGTGGTGCGGTGATTGGGGGTGGTGAACCTGTTGGTGGGGCGCTGAGTGGTGGTGCGTCTGGCGGTGGAGGGCTTGTAGGTGGGGTTTCTGGTGGCGGCGAGAGCAGTGGTGGGGAGGCTGTGCCGTTGGCCGAGCGCCGGTGGCCGGCCGGGCACGACGTGCGGCATGCGGTGCACGGGGCGGGGTGGGTGCAGGGGAGCGGTCTGGGGCGGGTGACGGTGCGGTTCGAGACGCCGGGGTCGGGGCCGGGGCGGGTGCGGACGTTCCGGACGGATGATCCGGAACTGGAGCCTTCGGATCCGTTGCCTTTGGTGGCGGGGGGCGTGGAGGTGGGGGCCCGGGGTGCGGAGGGCGCGGAGGGCGCGGAGGGTGAGCCTGTCGGGGGTGCGGTGGCTTTGGGGCATGGTGGCGGCACTGCGCGGG
>NZ_JBHXTE010000093.1:0-10267 GCF_042677545.1 Streptomyces sp. NPDC127108
GGTCGAGGGCCATCCCCGTGTGTGCTCGCTTCGGCGCCCGGCCGGGCTCAGCGCTCCGTCACGAAGACGTGCGCGGCCGTGCGCGTGGGGAGTTCGGCGGCCGCACCGCCGCTGCCGACAAGGACCCCACCGGGTGCCGACGTCACGCTCACGACGGCGCCGGGCCGCACCCCCGCACGCCACAGGGTGTCCATCAACTGCGGGTCGGTCTGGACGAGTTCCCTGATCCGCCGTACGACCGCACGCGCGCCGTCGGGGCCGGGTGCGAGGTCGCTGAGGCTGACCATGCCCTCGTCGGGGCCCGGCCCCGTGTCGCTCTGCTCGCCGAGTTCCTCGAGGCCCGGGATCGGATTGCCGTAGGGCGACTGTGTCGGGTGCCGCAGCAACCGCAGGACGCGGCGCTCGACGGCCTCGCTCATCACATGCTCCCAGCGGCAGGCCTCGGCGTGGACCTGCTCCCACTCCAGCCCGATCACGTCGACGAGCAGGCACTCCGCGAGCCGGTGCTTGCGCATCACGCGCGTGGCGATCCGCCGCCCCTCCTCCGTCAGTTCGAGGCGCCGGTCGGCCGCGACGCGCAGCAGTCCGTCACGTGCCATGCGGGCCACGGTCTGGCTGACCGTGGGGCCGCTCTGGTCCAGGCGCTCGGCGATGCGGGCCCGCATCGGGGTCACGCCTTCCTCCTCCAGTTCCAGGACGGTGCGGAGGTACCTCTCCGTGGCGTCGATGAGTCGGGTCATGCCGTACGTCAGGCGGAGGTCTCGGCGGTGGCGGTCAGGACCGCGCGGCCGAGTATGTGACCGGCGATGGTGAAGCCGAGGAAGGCCGGGGTGGCCTCCGCGGGGACGCCGATGGACTCGACGGCGAGGGCGTGCACCACGACGAAGTAGCGGTGCGGGCCGTGTCCGGCGGGCGGGGCGGCGCCGATGTAGCGAGCCATGCGGGCGTCGTTGGGCAGCTGGAAGGCACCCTCGGGCAGGCCCGAGCCGGTGTCGTCGCCCGCGCCCTCCGGCAGCTCCGTGACGGTGGCGGGGATGTCGGCGACCGCCCAATGCCAGAACCCGGACCCGGTGGGGGCGTCGGGGTCGTAGACCGTGACCGCGTAGCTCTTCGTGCCTTCCGGGGCGCCGCTCCACGACAGCTGCGGGGAGACGTCCTTGCCGCCGGGGACGCCTGCGGAGAGCTGCTCGGGCGACCAGGCGGCGCCGTCGGTGACGTTGGCGCTCGTCACGGTGAAGGAGGCCGCCTCGGGGAGGCGGGCGAAGGGGTTGTTGGCGTTCATCGCGTCGTTCCTTTCAGGCCGTGCTGCGGGGTGGCGACGAGGGGGGCGGAGGGCTCGTGGCCCAGAGCCGTGGCACTGCCGCCGTCTCTCGTCGCCGATGAATCGACGATAACACGGATAATCGATTATCAACGGGATCGTCTATGATGACGCCATGACGGAGACGGCCCACACCTCACCCCCGCCGGGAAAGCAGCCCGGAGGGCGGCTGGGAAAGCAGTCCGGGAAGCCCTCGGGGAAGCAGATGCTCTCCGAGCAGGTCCACGCACAGCTCCGGGACGCGATCATGCGCGGCGACTTCGCCCCGGGTGACGCCCTCAAGCCGCAGGACCTGGCCAAGGGGCAGGGTGTGAGCCTGGCCGTCGTGCGCGAGGCGCTCGTGCGGCTGGTCGGCGAGGGCCTGGCCGACCGTCTGCACAACCGGGGCTTCGCCGTCCCGGCCTTCTCCGACCGCCGCTGGCAGGAGATCGCCGAGGCCCGCCGGACCGTCGAACCGGTCGTCCTGCGCATGTCCGTCGAGCGCGGCGACGTCGACTGGGAGGCCCGCGTGCGCGCCGCCCACCACCGCCTGGCCCGCACCCCGGCGTATGAACCGGGGGAGGGCGAGTACTACAGCAGCGCCTGGTCCGAGGCCCACCGCGTCTTCCACCGCACCCTGCTCGAAGGCTGCGGCAACCCCGTCCTCCTCGACACCTTCGACCGCATGTGGACCGCGAGCGAACTGGCCCGCCGCTGGTCGGCGTACCGCGATCCCGACCGGGACGGTCTCAGCGAACACCGCCGCCTGGAGGAGGCCGCGCTCGCCCGCGACGCCGACGCGGCGGCCGAGATCCTGGCCCGGCACCTCACGCAGACGGCGACCGCACTGAGTCCCTGAGGCGCTCGGGCATCACGTCTCCCGGGGGCAACGGAGGTGACCGGCAGGCCGGTGGGCAACAGGGGTGACCGGCAGGAAACCGGTCGAATTCCCGCCGCCGCCCGAACTGCCCGCCCGCGGCCATCCGTCCAGCTACGCGGAGGGCGTTGGCCAATGGTTCGCGCGGTCAGGCGCGAGAACTCCGGTGGTGGTGCGGCTGCCGAGGGCGGCTCCTTCGCACCCCTTCGCCGCTCGGCCGGCTGCCCGGACTGTTCGATGTGGATATGCAGATGGGGTCATGCCGGACCGCTTTGCCCCGCGGGTGAGCACCGCCTCGGACCGCACGCCGAAGCGGGGAGAGGGGAAGCTTCATGGGGCATAAGGGGTTTCTGGCGCGAAAATCATGATCTAGCTCGTCATCACATGCTTTCTCTTGAAATCCCCTGGATCCGCCTCGCGCTCCGTCGCTAGCGTGCGCTCGACAGCTCAGCCCACTGATAGGGGAGGGCCCCATGTCGATAGACGCAGGTCAGACGGGCTCGGAGAGCGAGTCCCGGCAGGAAGTCCCGCAGACCGCGCTGGGGACGGCGGCGGCCAGGAACCTGGCGACGACCACGAAGACGCCACCCCAGATGCAGAGCATCACCTCGCGCTGGCTGTTGCGCGTGCTGCCCTGGGCGCAGGTCTCGGCCGGCACCTACCGGGTCAACCGTCGGCTCAGCTATGCCGCGGGGCGTGGTCGGCTGAGTTTCGTGCAGACGGGCGCGGAGGCGCGTCTGGTGCCCCCGAGCCTGGTCGAACTGCCGCTCCTGCACGGCTTCGACGACCGTGAGCTGCTCGGCGAGCTGGCCGGGCGTTTCACCCAGCGGGACGTCGAGCAGGGGGAGGTGGTCGCCGAGCAGGGGTCGTCCGTCGACCAGGTCTACGTCGTCGCCCACGGGAAGCTCAACAAGGTCAGCGAAGGGCCGTACGGCGACGCGGAGTTGGTGCTCGGCGTGCTCGCGGACGGCGACCACTTCGGGGACGAGGCGCTCCTGGAGGCGGAGAGCACCTGGCAGTACACCGTGAAGGCGGCCACGGCCGTCACTCTGCTCGCGCTGCCCCGGCAGGCCTTCGCCGGGCTTCTGGAACGCTCCGAGGCGTTACGGGCCCAGGTCGACGCCTTCCGCTCGAACGCCGCGCAGCCACAGAACCGCAAGGGCGAGGCGGACATCTTGCTCGCGGCGGGGCACGCGGGCGAACCGGACCTGCCGGGAACCTTCGTCGACTACGAACTCAGTCCACGCGAGTACGAGTTGAGCGTGGCGCAGACCATCCTGAGCATCCACACCCGTGTCGCCGACCTCTACAACCAGCCGATGGACCAGACCGAGCAGCAACTGCGCCTGACCGTCCAGGCGTTGCGCGAGCGCCAGGAACACGAGATGGTCAACAGCCGCGCGTTCGGGCTGCTGCACAACGCCGAGTACGACCAGCGCCTCAGCACCCTGACCGGCCCGCCCACCCCGGACGACCTCGACGAACTCCTGTCGCGGCGCCGCCGCACCAAGGTGCTCCTCGCCCACCCGCGCGCCATCGCCGCCTTCTTCCGCGAGTGCAGCCGGCGCGGCGTCTACCCGACCAACGTCGAGCTGCAGGGGCGCTCGGTGGCCGCCTGGCGCGGGGTGCCGCTGCTGCCCTGCAACAAGATCCCCGTCACCGACGCGGGCACCAGCTCCATCATCGCGATGCGCACCGGCGAGGAGGACCAAGGGGTCGTCGGGCTGCATCAGACGGGCATCCCCGACGAGTACGAGCCCGGGCTCTCCGTGCGGTTCATGGGCATCAACGACAAGGCCGTCATCAAGTACCTCGTCAGCGTCTACTACTCGGCTGCCGTCCTGGTGCCGGACGCGCTCGGCGTGCTGGAGAACGTCGAGGTCGCCCGCCGCGACTGACCGCCTGCCGAGGTTCGGAGAGAGCGATGGACGATCGCACAGGGAGCGGCGCGCGCCTCGAGGCGCCGGAGTTCCATCCGCTGGGCCCGCCGCGACTCAATCCGCACGTGGCGCGGGCGCGCGTCCACTGCCGGGCCTGGGCCGCGGACATGGGGATGCTGCGGCCCGGGCCGAGGGGGTCCGCCGAGCGGGATGGCGCCGAGCGGGACGGTGACGGGCGGGACGGCGACGGGGCGCACCGGGCTCCGGCGGAGGGGGTGACGCTCTGGGACGAGCGGGTCTTCGACGCGGCGGACTACGCGCTCCTCGCGGCACTCGCGCACCCGGACGCGTCGGCTCCCCAACTCGACCTCCTCGCGGACTGGTACGTCTGGCGGTACTTCCACGCGGACCGGTTCGCCGCGGACTTCCTGCTCGGCCGGAACACCGGCGGCGCACGGGCGTACGCCGCCGGGCTGCGGGACGTCGTAACGGCTGCCGGGGGCGAGGGCGGGGCGGCTCCGGCCCATGAAGCCGCCGCGGCGGACGATCCGGTGGAGCGAGGCCTGGCCGACCTGTGGTCCCGCACCGTCGCGGGCCACGGAGAGGCCTGGCGGGCACGGCTGGCCGAGAGCGTCACCGGCCTGCTCGAAGGGGCCCTCTGGGAGCTGCGGGTCCTCGACACCGGGCAAGTGCCCAACCCCATCGACTACGTGGCGACCCGCCGGGGTGCGGGCGGCGGCCCGTGGGCGGCGCGCCTCGTCGAGCACGTCACGGCGTTCGAGCTGCCCGGCCGGATCGTGGGCACGCGGCCGCTGTGTGTCGCGGAGGACACCTTCGCCGACGCGACGGGCCTGCGCGCGGACATCGTCGCCTTCCTCGACGGGCGCCGGGCGGCGGAGCGCCTGAGCAACGGCGTCGAGGTGGCCCGGCACTTCCTGAAGTGCGAGCCGCAGCGGGCCCTCGACACGGCGAACAACCAACTGACGTCACGGCTGCGGCAGTTCGAGCACACCACGCGGACCGAGCTGCCGCCGCTCTTCGGCGAGTACGCCCTGGTCCTCGGGGAACGGACGTCCGTCCTGCGCCACACAAGCGGTCTGCGGGACTGGCAGGCGGGCTTCCACGCATGGCTGACCCGGCAGCCGGACGCGGCGCCGGGCGCCGTGGCGGGCGGGGCGGCCCGACCGGGCGAGCGCCCGCCCGGCGGCCCCGCCGGACTCGGCGCCGCCGCCGCACGCTGGGCCGCGGCACTCGTCGATTCCCGCACACCGCCCCCGGCGGGCCCCGCGTCCGCCGCCGGACCACCGCCCGACCTGCCCGTCTTCCACGTGCCCTTCGAGTCCGGTGCACCCAACCCGTACCTCGACGACGTACGCGACCACGTCAAGGAGTGGGCGCGCGACATGGGGATGATGCGCCCCCGCCGGGGCGCCGTTCCGGAGCTGTTCGGGCACTACGCGCTCTACGACGAGGCGTCCTTCGCGGCGGCGGACTTCGCGGCGCCCTCCGCGTACGAGTTCCCGACGGCGTCGAGGCCGCGCCTCGCGATCGTGAGCGACTGCGCCGTCTGGGGCACGTACGTCGGCGATTACATCGACGAGAGGTTCAAGAACCGCAAGGACCCGTTCGGCGCGAAGGTGTTCGTCGACCGCCTGAAGTCCTTCATGCCCGCGTCGGGGGAGGGCATGCCGATTCCGGTCACGCCCCCGGAGCGCGGGCTCGCGGACATCTGGCGGCGTCTGCTCGCCGAACTGTCGGACGCACAGCGCCACCGCTGGCGACGCAGCCTCACCCGGTTTCTGGACGGCCTGCTGTGGCAGGCCGCCAACACCATTCAGGGCCGGGTCCCCGACCCGACCGACTACTTGGAGATGCGTCGCGGTTCCAGCGGCCTGATCGTCCACATCGACAAGACCGAGTTCTGTCTCGGCCGGGAGGTCCCCGCGGATCTCTGGGGCGTGGAACCCCTCGCGACTCTCGGCGACATCGTCTGCGACGTCCTCTTCGTGAACAACGACGCGGCCTCCTACGCCAAGGAGGTGGTGGCCGAGGGAGCCGTCAACAACATCGTCACGGTCGTCCAGCACTTCATGGGGTGGAGCGATCCGGTGGCGGCCGCAGAGGTCGCAGGCCATCTGGCGGACAGCCGCGTCCGGCAGTTCCAGACCCTGGCCGACGGCCCGCTCACGGAGCTGTTCGACGAGCGCGGGACGGACGAGGACAGCAGAGGCGTGGTCGCCGAGTTCGTGCTGGGTCTCAAGCAGGTGATGGCGGGACTGCAGCGCTGGGTGGACGAGTCCGGCCGCTATGCGACGACCACCGAGTCACGCCGCGCACACCCCGACATCGCGTCCGCGCCAGGGGCCGCCGCCGTCGCTCCGCGTTGAGGAACATCCCGCGAGGTTGAGGCACATCCCGAAAGGGGGACCAGGAGGAACCATGTCCTCTCCATCATCCGTTGAGGAAACGGCCGACCCCGGCGAGGTCTTCGCCTACTACGCGAAGAAGATGCCCGACGTCATGTACAAGTACGGTCCGGGCCCGCGCGTCCACTTCCACGTCGGCCTGTTCCCGGCCGACGCCCGGATCAACACCTCCGTCCCGAGGGAGACGCTCCGCAAGCGGCTCATCGACGCGCAGGAGAGCATGCTCGACTTCGCCGCCGAGGAGTGGGGCGCGGACCAGGCGGCGCCGCGACGCATCCTCGACGTCGGCTGCGGCCTCGGCGGCGGGGCGCTCTACTGGGCGCAGCGCCTGGGGTCCGAGGTCACCGCGGTGACCAACATGCCCGAGCACGTGCCGGTCATCAAGGGACTCGCGAGCAGCGCCGGCGTATCGCACCTGGTGACCCCGCTGCTCATGGACGCGCACCACATGGACATTCCCGTACGCCACGACGCCGCGGTCGCCTTCGAGAGCGTCTGCCACATGGACCGCCGACGCGTCTTCCCGGCCACCGCGAAGGTGCTCAAGCCGGGCGGCTGGTTCGCCCTGGAGGACCACTTCGTCGTGCGCGACGAGTGGGACGGCATCATCAACGGCTACTACGCGACGAACACCGGGAGCGTACGGGAGTACGAAGAGGTCGCCGAGGCCTGCGGGTTCACGCTGGAACGCGACACGGAGATCACCGACCGGGTCGTGGAGTTCTGGGTCCAGAGCATGGCGTGGACGGCCTCCGAGCTGGACCACGGCTACGCGACGAACCAGTGGGCGCTGCCCGAGCGGCGGCTCATCGACTCCGCCGTGGCCCACGGACGCTTCTTCCGGGCCTGGCGCGACCGGGCCGCGCAGACGCGCCTGCTGTTCTTCCGCTACCACGGCTGACACCACCGGTCCTCCACCACCGCGGCGGACGCCACCGGCCCCCACCCCTACCTGCGGAGGCTGCCATGAGCTCCTCGCCCGCCCCCTCGTCGCGCCCCCCGATGGTCGACGACCCGCATTTCCCCGCCGACCCCTATCCGACGTACGCCTGGCTGCGGGAGCACAGCCCTGCCCACCGCATCCCGCTGTCCCGGGGTGGCCACGGCTGGCTCCTGACGCGCTACGCCGATGTCGTCCGGGCGCTGTCCGACGAGCGGTTGAGCAAGAACAGCGACCTCATCGGCCACGGGGTGCCCGACCCGTACGCGCAGTCGAGGCTCAGCGCCAATCTCCTCTCCCTCGACCCGCCCGACCACACGCGGCTGCGCCGCCTGGTGTCGAGGGCGTTCACACCCCGGCGGATGGAGCGCGTCCGGCTCCGGGTGACCGCCATCGCCCGGGAACTGATCGCCGCCCTGCCGACCGGGACCCCCACCGACCTGATCTCCGGGTACGCGCTGCCGCTGCCCTTCCGCGTCATCTGTGAGCTGCTCGGCGTGGACGGCCTGATCGAGCGGGAGGCGTTCCACGGCTGTGTCCTGAGGGTCTTCGCGCCGCCCGCGGGCACCCCCGCCGAGCACCTCACCGGCCATGTGGCCGACCTGGAGCGCTACTTCACCGATCTGGTCGCCGCGAAGCGCCGACGGCCCGGCGAGGACCTGCTGAGTTCGCTGATCGACGCCCACAGCGCACAGGACGGCTCGTTGACCGAGGACGAGCTGCTGTCCATGACCTTGCTGATGCTGGTGGCGGGCTACGCCAACACCGTCAACCTCATCGGCAACGGCATCCACATCCTGCTCAACTCACCCGGCCAGGCACACAAGGCGCGCGCCGACGGGACGCTGCTCCCCAAGGCCGTCGAAGAAGTGCTGCGCTACGAGTCGCCGATCGAGCGCGTGCCGACCCTCGTGGCACGCGAGCACGTCTCCTACGGCGGGGTCCGCATCGATGCGGGCGAGGTCATCTACGCCTGTGTGGCCGGTGCCAACCGGGACCCGGACCGCTTCACCGACCCGGACCGCTTCGACCCGCACCGCCCGGACATCGGACACCACCTCGGCTTCGGGCAAGGCATCCACTACTGCCTGGGGGCGGCCCTGGCCCGCATCGAGGGCGAAGTGGCCCTGAGCGAGCTGTTGAACGCCTTCGACGACATCGTGCAGGCGGTCCCCGAGGACGCGTTGAACTGGCGCTCCACGTTCCTCTTCCGCAGCCTTGCGGAGCTGCCGGTCACGCTGACGCGGTTCCCCCCGCGGTGAGCGGGACACGGGAACACATCGGGTCACCGCCCAAGGGTCAGAACTGACAAGGGGCCAGAACTGATCCCTGCGGCTCCGTGCCGGGAGGAGACTGGGGCTCGCGCGTGTGGTGACCGGTGGTGTCCAGGGGGAGGACCAGTGAGTTTCTCGGCGCTCCACAGCAGTTGTGTGCCGCCCGACGAGCGGTTCGAGTGGTGGTGCGAACTGATCAGCCAGGACGTGGCACCCACCCGGATCACCACCGAGCACAGGGGCGACTTCACCGCGGGAGCGGGAGCCATAGGGCTGGGCGCCGTCCAGGTGACCACGCTGTCCTTCCCCGCGATCAGATCCGAGCGGACACCCGCGCTGATCAGGAGATCCGACCCCGAGGTGTACGAGCTGACGCTCAACGCGGGCGGCGACATGTGGATCGCCCAGGAGCGCAACGAGGCCAGGATGAGCGTCGGTGACCTGAGCATGTGGAACACCTCGCGCCCCTTCGACGCGCGCGGCCTGCACGCGGAGGGCGACGGCACGTTTCGCGCCATCATGGTGCACTTGCCGAGGGCCGAACTACCTTTCTCCGACTCCAGGACGGACCAGCTCCTGGCGAGCGCCACCGCGACGGACCGGGGCACGGCCGCCGTCTTCGCACGGTTCGTGCGGCACGTGGTCGAGGAGGCGCCCGCCCTGACCGACCAGCAGCGGGTGCGGCTCGGCCCGGCCCTGTGGGAGCTGGCCGTGGCCTTCCTCGCCGACCGCCTCAACGCCCACGACCGCCTCCCGCCCGAGGCCCGCACCAGGATGCTCCTTGCCCGCATCGACGCGTTCATCGACGACCATCTGGCCGACCCCGCCCTGACTCCCCGCGCGCTCGCCGCCCGGCACCACATCTCCGTGCGTACGCTCCACACCCTCTTCCGGACGCGGGAGCGGACCGTGGCGGCCACGATCCACCACCGGCGCCTGGAACGCTGCCGCGCAGACCTGGAGAACCCAGGCCTGCGCGGCACCCCCCCTGTACTCGATAGCCGCCAGATGGGGCTTTCACAGCCCGCCCGCGTTCAGCCGCGCCTTCCTGGCCGCGTACGGGACACCGCCCGGCGAGTGGCGTCACCGGTTCCTGGGCCCGGCGTCGCCCCGTAAGCCCGTCAGCCGCCGCAGGGCGCGTACACGGAGGTGATCCTGTCGTTGTGCTGCGGGGCGAGGTTGATCGGGGGCCCGTACTTGGGGAACGTGGCGATCAGGTCGCGCGCGTTCTTGGAGTCGTACACGTACAGCGTGCTTCCCGCCCGGTTCCACACCGCGGACGTCTTGCCGTCGATGCCCCGAGCGAGGTTGTAGACGCGGTCGCAGGCCGGAACGATGTACGTCGAGAAGCCCCCGTTGGTATCGGGAACGCCGTTGCTGTGCTGGAACAGACACGCCTGCCCGTGCTGGCAGTAGTCCCACGCCTTGATGGCCGCGTCCGGTCCCTTGAACGTGACGGGTTCAAGGGTGCCGGAGGCAGGGGCGGTTCCCGGCTGAGTGATCCCTGGCGCCCGCGCGCCAGGAGTCTCGTCGGCACGGGTCCCCTGCGCGCTCGCCGTGCTGGTCACGG
>NZ_JBHXTE010000094.1:0-9035 GCF_042677545.1 Streptomyces sp. NPDC127108
GGCTCCGCCCCCGGACCCCCGAATCGGCGCTTCGCGCCTCGTCCTCAAGCGCCGGACGGGCTGAAGTCAGCACCCCGAACGTGCAGGAGCCGTTGCAGCGGCCCGTTGTCGCCGTGGCCGGTGGGGCCGCCTTCTCGTTCGCCTACGCGGAGCACAGCGAGCTGCTTGCCGCTGCCGGGGCCGAGGTCGTGGCCTTCGATCCGCTGCACGACGAGGAGCTTCCCCCGGGGACCCGGGGGCTCGTCATCGGGGGCGGGTTCCCGGAGGTGTACGCACCCGAGCTGTCCGCCAACGAACCCCTGCGGAAAGCCGTGGCGGAGCTCGCCAGGAGTGGTGCGCCGATCGCCGCCGAGTGTGCGGGGCTGCTGTATCTGGCGCGGGAGTTGGACGGGAAGCCGATGTGCGGGGTGCTCGACGCGACGGCGCGGATGTCGGAGCGGCTGACGCTGGGGTATCGCGAGGCCGTCGCCGTGTCGGACAGTGTGCTCGCGGGCGTGGGCACGCGGATGCGCGGGCACGAGTTCCACCGCACGGTCGTGGAACCGGACGCGGGGGCGGCTCCCGCCTGGGGGCTGCACGCTCCTGAACGGCGCGTCGAAGGTTTCGTACAACAGGGAGTGCACGCGAGTTATCTGCACACGCACTGGGCCGCCGAGCCCGGCATCGCCCGTCGGTTCGTGGAGAGGTGCAAGCCATGAGTGGCAGCGGCAGCAGGCTGATCGGGGTCGGGGTGGGTCCCGGTGATCCCGAGCTCGTGACCGTCAAGGGTGTGAACGCGCTGCGCGGCGCCGATGTCGTCGTCGTACCCGTCATGGACACCGGCGAGCGCGGCCGCGCCGAGGCGACGGTGCTGCACTACGTTCCGGCGGAGCGGGTCGTGCGGGTCGTGTTCGCGTTGAACGAGCGCACCGACCGGGCGCGGCGCGAGGCGGCCTGGGACGCGGCCGGGGAGCGCGTCGCCGAACTGCTGCGGGAGCGCGGCACGGTGGCGTTCGCCACGATCGGCGACCCCCATGTGTACTCGACGTTCACCTACCTCGCGCAGACCATCGAGGAGCTGGTGCCGGGCGTCGTCGTGGAGACCGTGCCGGGCATCACGGCCATGCAGGACCTCGCGGCGCGCAGCGGTGCCGTGCTCACCGAGGGCACCGAGCCGTTGACGCTGGTGCCGGTGACGGCCGGGGCCGCCGTCCTGAAGGACGCGCTCGCCGGGCCCGGGACCGTGGTGGCGTACAAGTTCGGGCGGCTCGCGCACGAGGTCGCGGCGGCGCTGCGGGAGACGGGGCGGACCGAGGAGGCGGTGTGGGGGTCGGCGCTCGGGCTGCCCGAGGAGTCCATCCAGGGCGCCGCCGACCTGGGTGACGGGCCGCTGCCGTACCTGTCGACGCTCATCGCGCCCGCGCGGCGCGAGGGCGGGCGGGGCGGGAAGCTGTGACGTCCACCGGTCGGCCACGGCCAGGACCAGGGCGCCGCGCCACCGCGCGCGGCTCACTCGGCGATGCCCACCACCAGCCAGATGAACGCCGCCCCCGCCACCGTGCAGAGCAGCGTCGAGCGCGCCGGGTGGTCGTGGTGGGCCTCGGGCAGGATCTCGGCGGCGGCGAGGTAGAGCAGGGCGCCGCCGAAGAAGCCGAGATAACCGCCGAGCAGTTGCTCCGGAATGGTGAAGGCGAGTGTGGTGGCCGCGCCCACGACCGGGGCCGCGGCGTCCGCGAGGAGCATCGCGACGGCCTTGCGGCGGGCGTTCCCGTACAGCCGGGTGATCGTGTACGTGTTGAAGCCGTCCGCGAAGTCGTGGGCGATGACGGCGACCGCGACCGCCACGCCCATGCCGCCGCCCACCTGGAACGCGGCGCCGATCGCGACGCCGTCCATCACGCTGTGGCCGACCATCGCCGCGGCCGCCGTCAGGCCGACCTCCGGGACCCGGCCGCCCGGGTGCTCGGCCGCCCCGTGCGCCGTCCGGCGCAGGGCAAGGAGCCGCTCCACGACGTGTGCGAACAGGAAGCCCGCGACGGCGAGGAGCAGCGCCGCCGGTACGCCGAAGACCGGGCCGCCGGCCGCCTCCAGGGCCTCGGGCAGCAGATCGAGGCCGACGACGCCGAGCATCAGGCCGCCCGCGAGCCCGAGCACCAGATGGCGCCGGTCGGTGACCCGCCCGGCGGTCCAGCCGCCGACGAGTGTCATCACGAACGCGCCGAGCGCCACGAACACCGCCATGCGCTCTTGCTAGCCGATTGAGCCCGCCCCCGCATCGCGCACCCGCCCCATGGGCCCACGGGCCACTCCCCCGGCCCCGTCCCCGGGCCGCACGTCCTCTTCAGTCCCCGTTCCGCACGAGAGGAACTCCCCCATGGCCGACGCCGCCCCCACCGGCAAGGTGACCTTCGTCGGCGCCGGTCCCGGTGCCGCTGACCTGCTGACCTTCCGAGCCGCCCGGGCCATCGCGGACGCCGACGTGGTGATCTGGGCCGCCAGCCTCGTGCAGGCCGACGTCCTGGAGCACGCCCGTGACGGCGCCGAGGTCCTGGACTCGGCGGTGATGTCCCTGGAGGACGTCGTCGCCGTGTACGAGCGGGCCGCAAGGGACGGCCTGAAGGTCGCGCGGATCCACTCCGGGGACCCGGCGCTGTGGGGCGGTACGCAGGAGCAGCTCGACCGGTGCGCCGCGCTCGGCGTCGCGACGGAGATCGTGCCGGGCGTCTCGTCGTTCTCGGCCGTCGCCGCCATCGCCGGGCGTGAGCTGACCGTTCCCGAGGTCGCCCAGTCCGTGATCCTCACCCGGCTCGGCGGCGGCAAGACACCGATGCCGCCCGGCGAGGAGGTGCGGGAGTTCGCACGGCACGGCACGACGATGGCGCTGTTCCTGTCGGCGGCGCGCAGCGGCCAGCTCGTGCGCGAGCTCCTCGAAGGCGGCTACCCGACGACCACGCCCGTCGTCGTCGCGTACCAGGCCACCTGGCCGGAGGAGCTGATCCTCACCTGCACCATCGAGACGCTGGAGGAGACGGTGAAGGAACACCGCCTCTGGAAGCACACCCTGTTCCTGGTCGGCCCGGCGCTCGGCGCGCACGGCACCCGCTCGCACCTGTACCACCCGGGCCACTTCCACGGCTTCCGCAAGGCCGACCCCGAGGCCCGCGCGGCGCTGCGCGCGGAGAGGCCCCGCTCGTGATCACCGTCATAGGTACGGGGACGGGGGCACCCCTGGACGAGGCGGCCCGCGCGGCGGTGCGGGGCGCGGCGCTCGTGGTGGGGGGACGCCGTCACCTGGAGGCGGCGGGTGTTCCTGCGGGGGTGCGGCAGGTGGTGCTCGGTCCGCTGGCACCCGCGCTGGAGGCGATCGAGCGGTGCCTGACGGCTGACGGCGAGGTCGCTGTCGAGCGGCTCCTGCCGTCCGAGGGCGAGGTAGGTATCGAGGGGCTCCTGCCGTCCGAGGGCGAGGTGATCAAAGCCCGTCCGGCGATTGAGGACGAGGCCGCAGGCCGATCGGCGGCCACCACGCCCCCGGCGCGCATAGTCGTCCTCGCCTCCGGGGACCCCGGATTCTTCGGCGTGGTCCGCGCCCTGGCGGACAGGTTCGGGCCGGCCGCCCTGGACGTCCGCCCCGGCGTCTCCTCCGTGGCAACGGCCTTCGCCAGGGTCGGCCTGCCCTGGGACGACGCCATAGTGGTCAGCGCCCACGGCCGCGACCTGCGCACCGCGGTGAACGCCTGCCGCGCGCACCCGAAGGTCGCCGTCCTCACCGGCCCCGGCGCGGGCCCCGCCGAACTGGGCGCCGAACTGACCCGCCGCGCGGAGGGCCGCACCCTGGTCGTGGCCACCTCCCTGGGCGCCCCCGCCGGCGAACGCGTCGAGCGGGTCACCCCCGCCGAGGCCGCCGCCCGCGACTGGGACGCCTCGGTCGGCGTCGTGCTCTGCCTCGACGAGGACCGCGCGGTCACCGCCGCCGCCCGTACCGTCGCGGGCGCGAGGTCCGGGCCCGGCCGGTGGGCCCTGGACGAGGCGGAGTTCAGCCACCGGGACTCGATGATCACCAAGTTCGAGGTGCGGGCCCTCGCGCTCGCCCGGCTCGGGCCGCGCGTCGGCGACCTGGTGTGGGACATCGGCGCGGGATCCGGCTCCGTCGCCGTGGAGTGCGCGCGGCTCGGCGCGGCCGTGACCGCCGTGGAGAAGACCGCCGACGGCGTCGAGCGTGTCCGCGCCAACGCCGCCGCGCACGGCGTCGACGTGCTCGCCGTGCACGGGGCGGCGCCCACCGTCCTGTCCGACCTCGCGGACCCCGACGCCGTGTTCGTCGGCGGTGGCGGGCGTGAGCTGCCCGCCATCGTCACCGCGTGCGCGCGACGGGCGCGGCGGGCCGTGGTGGTGTCCCTCGCCGCGGTCGACCGGGTGCCCGCGGTGCGGGCGGCGCTGCTGGGGGCCGGGTTCGACTGTGACGGGGTGCTGTTGCAGTCCTCGCGGCTCGCGTCGCTCCCGGGTGAGGTCACGCGGCTCGCCGCGACCGATCCGGTGTTCCTGCTGTGGGGTACGCGGTCGGCTGCGCCGGGCGCGGGGCCCTTGGGTTCGGCTTCCTTTACCGAAGGGGTGGTCCAGTGATCGGCCTGATCTCCGCCACGGAGGCCGGCGGGCGTGCGCGCGCACGGCTCGCCGGTGCCTGGCCCGCGCGTACACGGGTGTACGAGGGTCCCGTGCGGGACGCCTTCGAGCGGGCGTTCCGCGAGTGCGAGCAGGTGGTGTGCTTCCTCGCCGCGGGCGCCGTGGTGCGGTTGGCCGCGCCGCTGCTCGCGGGGAAGTCGGCCGACCCCGGGGTCGTGTGTGTCGACGAGGGCGGGCGGTTCGCCGTCGCCCTGCTCGGCGGGCACGGTGGGGGCGCGAACGCGTTGGCCCGGGAGGTCGGGGAGGTGCTCGGGGCCGAGCCTGTGATCACGACCGCCACGGATGCGGTGGCCGTGCCGGGGCTCGACACGCTCGGGTTCCCCGTGGAGGGGGACGTCGCCGGGGTCACCCGGGCCATGTTGGACGGGGAACCCGTCGCCCTGGAGGCCGAGTTGGCGTGGCCGCTGCCTGCCCTGCCCTCGAACGTCAAGGCACCGTCGAACCGGGCTGTGCCCGCCCTTCCCCGAGCTCTCGGCTCCGCTCGAACAGGGGAGACCCCTGTCGCCCTGCGGGACGATGGCCCACAGTCAGGACCGGCGGCCCCCGACAGCCGCGCCGGACAGGGCGAAGCCGTGCGCCGGGAGCAGCCGACGGTGCGGGTGTCCGACCGCACCCTTGAGCCCGCGCTGCGTGAAGTCGTGCTGCGGCCGCCCTCCCTCGTCGTGGGGGTCGGTGCCAGTAAGGGGGCGCCCGTCGACGAGGTGCTGGGGCTGGTGCGGGAGTCGTTGCGCGAGGCCGGGCTCTCCGCGCTCTGTGTGCGGGAGTTGGCGACCGTCGACGCCAAGCGCGACGAGCCGGGAATCGTGGCGGCGGCCGGGCGGCTCGGGGTGCCGTTGGTGACGTACGGCGCCGAGGAGCTGGCCGGGGTCGTCGTGCCGAATCCGTCGCGGGCGCCGCTCGCCGCCGTGGGGACGCCGTCCGTCGCCGAGGCGGCCGCGCTGCGGGGCGGGGGTGAGCTCGTCGTGCCGAAGCGGAAGTCGGAGCGGGCGGACGGCAGCCCCGCCATGGCCACGTGCGCGGTCGTGCGGCGGCCCGCGCGGGGGCGGCTCGCCGTCGTGGGGCTCGGGCCCGGCGCCCGGGACCTGCTCACGCCCCGCGCCCGCGACGAACTGCGGCGCGCCGCCGTGCTCGTGGGCCTCGACCAGTACGTCGACCAGATCCGGGATCTGCTGCGGCCGGGGACGCGGGTGATCGAGTCGGGGCTCGGCGCCGAGGAGGAGCGGGCCCGTACCGCCGTCGCCGAGGCCCGCGAGGGCCGGGCGGTGGCGCTGATCGGGTCGGGGGACGCGGGCGTGTACGCGATGGCGTCGCCCGCGCTCGCCGAGGCCGGGGACGACATCGACGTCGTCGGCGTACCGGGAGTGACGGCCGCGCTCGCCGCCGGGGCGCTGCTCGGCGCGCCGCTCGGCCACGACCACGTGTCGATCAGCCTGTCCGACCTGCACACGCCGTGGGAGGTCATCGAGCGCCGGGTGCGCGCGGCGGCCGAGGCGGACCTGGTCGTGACGTTCTACAACCCGCGCAGCCGCGGCCGGGACTGGCAGCTGCCCAAGTCCCTCGCGCTGCTCGCCGAGCACCGGGCGGCGTCCACGCCCGTCGGTGTCGTGCGCAACGCCTCGCGCCCCGACGAGAGCGTGCGCCTGACCACCCTGTCCGCGCTCGACCCGGGCAGCGTCGACATGATGACCGTCGTGACCGTCGGCAACACCGCGACCCGCGCCATCGCGGGCCGTATGGTGACGCCGCGCGGCTACCGCTGGCAGGGGGTGTGACCGCCGTGGGCGACACACGGAGCACGGCACGCGTCGTGCGTACCGTCGAGCAGGAGCCGTTCCGGCGGCCGCCCTCCCGGCTCGGCACCTCGCACTTCGCGCCGCTGACGCGTTCGGCGCACGCGGTGCGGCTCGCGTGCGAGCGGGTCGGTCCCGGCGCGCCCTGGGTGGTCGGCCGCGGGTCCACCACCCTGGAGGAACTGCCGCTGCTCGACGCCGGGCCCGCCCTCGTGCTCGGCCTCCCGGTCGGCGCCGTCGAGTCCGAGGAGGCGTTGCGCGCTGGCAAGCTTCCCGCCGTCGGCAACGTGCCCGAGAAGGGGGGTTCGGCGGTGGCCTCGGCCGCTCTGAACGCCCTGCCGCACCACCCCCCGGCGCCGGGCGCCGGGATCCGACCCGAGGAGAACAAGTGACCACCCCGCCCGCACTGCTCATCGCCGGACACGGCACCCGCGACGACGCCGGGGCCGCCGCGTTCCGCGACTTCGTCGACGAGCTGGCGCGCCGCAACCCCGAACTGCCCGTCGCAGGCGGTTTCATCGAGCTGTCGCCGCCGCCGCTCGGCGAAGCGGTGACCGAACTCGTCGAACGGGGCGCGAAACGGTTCGCGGCCGTGCCGCTGATGCTGGTGTCCGCCGGGCACGCCAAGGGCGACATCCCGGCCGCGCTGACCCGTGAGAAGGACCGCCACCCCGGCATCTCGTACTCCTACGGCCGCCCGCTGGGCCCGCACCCCTTGATCCTGCGGGTCCTGGAGCGGCGGCTCGACGAGGCGCTCGGCGACACGGCGCGCACGCCGGAGGACCGAGCCGACGTCACCGTGCTCCTGGTGGGGCGCGGCTCGACGGATCCCGACGCCAACTCCGAGGTGTTCAAGGCGGCGCGGCTGCTGTGGGAGGGGCGCGGGTACGCGGGCGTGGAGACGGCGTTCGTGTCGCTCGCGGCGCCCGACGTGCCGTCGGGGCTCGACCGGTGCGTGGCGCTGGGCGCGCGGCGTGTCGTGGTCCTGCCGTACTTCCTGTTCACCGGCGTCCTGCCGGACCGGGTACGGCAGCAGACCGACGGCTGGGCGGCCGCGCACCCCGACGTGGAGGTGCGCTCCGCCGATGTGATCGGCCCCGAGGAGGAGTTGGTCGAGCTGGTCATGGAGCGGTACCGGGAGGCCGTGGGCGGGGACCTGCGGATGAACTGCGACACCTGTGTGTACCGGGTGGCGCTGCCGGGCTTCGAGGACAAGGTGGGCCTGCCGCAGCAGCCGCACTTCCACCCCGACGACGACGGACACCACCACCACGGCCACGGCCACGACCACCACGGAAGTCATGCGCACTCCCACTGACGCCCGGCCCGACGTCGACCTGCGGCACCACGGGGACGTGGAGGTGCGGGGCGAGGGCGATCTGGTCGACCTCGCCGTCAACGTCCGTGCTGGTACGCCGCCTTCATGGCTGAAGCAGTGCCTGTACGCGTCCCTCGACGGCCTGGCCGCCTACCCCGACGGGCGGGCGGCGCGGGCCGCGGTGGCGGCGCGGCACGGCGTTCCGCCGGAGCGGGTGCTCCTCACCGCGGGGGCCGCCGAGGCGTTCGTGCTGCTCGCGCGGGCGCTGCGGGTGCGGCGGCCCGTCGTGGTGCACCCCCAGTTCACCGAGCCGGAGGCCGCGTTGCGGGACGCCGGGCACACGGTGGGGCGGGTGCTGCTGCGGCCCGAGGACGGGTTCAGGATCGATCCCGGCCTGGTGCCCGAGGACGCGGACCTCGTCGTGATCGGCAATCCCACGAACCCCACCTCGGTGCTGCATCGCGCCTCGGACATCGTCCGGCTCGCCCGCCCTGGGCGGGTCCTCGTGGTGGACGAGGCGTTCATGGACGCGGTGCCGGGCGAGCGGGAGGGCCTTGCGGGGCGTGTCGACGTGCCCGGGCTCGTGGTCCTGCGGAGCCTCACCAAGACGTGGGGGCTCGCCGGCCTCCGCATCGGTTACGTCCTCGCCGACTCGGCGCTCGTCGCCGAGCTGTCCCGCGCGCAGCCGCTGTGGCCCGTGTCGTCGCCCGCGCTCGCCGCGGCGGAGGCGTGCGTGTCGCCTCGGGCGCTCGCCGAGGCGGGTCATGTGGCCCACCGGGTGGCCGCCGAGCGGCGGTATCTGGTCGGCGGGCTCGGGGAGTTGCCGGGGGTTTCCGTCGCGGGGCCCGCGGCGGGGCCGTTCGTGCTGCTGCGTGTGGCGGACGGGCTTGTGGTGCGGGAGCGGTTGCGGGAGCGGGGGTTCGCCGTGCGGCGGGGCGATACGTTTCCGGGGCTCGGGGCGGAGTGGCTTCGGGTGGCCGTGCGGGACCGGGCCACGACCGATGCGTTTCTCGGGGCTTTGCGGGGGGTGCTGGCCGTCGGGCCCTGAGGCCGGTGCCCTGCCGGGGGCTCCCCAACCCCGCCCCTTCCCGAACCCGGGGCTCCGCCCCGGACCCCGTATCGGCGCTTCGCGCCTCGTCCTCAAACGCCGGACGGGCTAGAAATTTGCTGCACCGGCGACATATGTAGCCCCTCCGGCGTTTGAGGAGCGGGGTCTGGGGCGGAGCCCCAGTTTCGGTGAAGGGGTGGGATTGGGGGCTCCCAGCCGG
>NZ_JBHXTE010000095.1:0-7561 GCF_042677545.1 Streptomyces sp. NPDC127108
CGTCCGGCGTTTGAGGACGAGGCGCGGAGCGCCGATACGGGGTCCGGGGCGGAGCCCCGGTTTCGGGAAGGGGCGGGATTGGGGAGCCCCCGGCAGGGCCCCACACCCCCTAGAAGAACACCGACCTCCGCTGCACCAACAACTTGTACAGCGTGTGCTGAATCTGCTCCCGCACCTGATCCGTCAGATTGAACATCAACATCGGATCCTCAGCGGCCTCAGGCGGATACCCATCCGTAGGAATCGCCTCCCCGAACTGAATGGTCCACTTCGTGGGCAACGGCACCGCCCCCAACGGCCCCAGCCAAGGAAACGTAGGAGTCAGCGGAAAGTAAGGAATCCCCAACACCCGGGCCAACGTCTTCGCGTTCCCGATCATGGGATAGATCTCCTCGGCCCCCACGATGGAACAGGGCACGATCGGCGACCCCGTCCGCAACGCCGTGGAGACGAACCCACCCCGCCCGAACCGCTGCAACTTGTACCGCTCACCAAAGGGCTTCCCGATCCCCTTGAACCCCTCGGGCATCACCCCGACGAGCTCCCCCCGCTCCAGCAACGCCTCCGCGTCCTCCGCACAGGCCAACGTATGCCCGGCCTTGCGCGCCAGCTCGTTCACGACCGGCAGCATGAACACCAAATCGGCGGCGAGCAGCCGCAAATGCCGCCCATGCGGATGGTTGTCGTGCACACCGACCTGCATCATGAGGCCGTCCCACGGCAACGTCCCGGAGTGATTGGCGACGATCAGCGCCCCACCGTCGGCGGGGATGTTCTCGATGCCCTTCACCTCGACGCGGAAGTACTTCTCGTACAGCGGCCGCAGCAGCGACATCAGGACCTGGTCGGTGAGCTCCTCGTCGTACCCGAAGTCATCGACGTGGTACTCACCCGTGAGCCGCCGCCGCAGAAAGGCGAGACCGCCCGCGATCCGCCGGTCCCAGCCGCCACCACCCCCACCACGCGGCTCCGGCACGGAGGCCGACTCCGCCGCCGCGCCCTGCCCCGCACCCCGGGCCCCGGCGGACCGAGCATCGGCGTCGACCGAACCGACGGCCCCGGCGGCCCCCGCGGCCCCGGTGTCCAGGGGCTCCGCCCCCGGAGCGGCACCCGCGGGCGCATCCCCGTTCAACCGGCCCGGAACGGCCTTGACCTCGCGCACCTTCGCCCCGTCGCCCGGACGGCGCGGCCCGGGCCTGCGACGCCCCGGCCGCTGGCCGCCCCCGCGCGACCGGTCGTCGTCGAACGGAATGACCTTGGCGTCCGCCATCGTTGACGATCTCCTCAGTTGGCGCTGTGGTGGGCACTGTTGTCGGCTCCGCGTCCGGCGCCGCCCCCGGCACCGGACTTCGTACCGCCGGACTCCGGACCGCCCCCCGCGAACGGCAGCGCCGCGATCCTGTCGACGGCCCCGGCGAGCGCCGCCGGGGGCAGCAGGCCCGGACCCCGGCTGCGTACGAAGTCCGCGAAGGCCTCCGCGGTCGTGTACTTGGGCCTGAACCCCAGTGTCTCGCGCATCTGCCGGGTGGCCACCACCCGGCCGTGGGTGAGCAGACGGATCTGCTCCGGTGAGAAGTCCGTGGCACCGAGCGTACGCAGGGCCGTGCCCACCCAGGTCACCGCGGGCAGCAGCACCGGCAGCGTCGGCCGGCCCAGGCGGCGGGCGCACTGCGAGAGCAGCAGCAGCCCCTCCCCGGCGATGTTGAACGTGCCGCTGTTCAGCGTGCCCCGCTGCGGGTCGTGCGAGGCGAGGCGCAGCACCTCGACCGCGTCGTCCTCGTGCACGAACTGCAGCCGCGGGTCATAGCCGAAGACCGTCGGCAGCACCGGCAGCGAGAAGTACTCGGCGAGCGGCGAATCCGCGGCGGGGCCGAGGATGTTGGCGAACCTCAGCACACACACCGCGACATCCGGCCGCCGCCGCGCGAAACCGCGCACGTACCCCTCGACCTCGACGGTGTCCTTGGCGAAACCGCCGCTGGGCAGCGACTTCGGCGGCGTGGTCTCCGTGAACACCGCCGGGTCGCGGGGTGCCGAACCGTACACATTGGTGCTCGACTTCACCACCAGGCGCTTCACCGTCGGCGACTTCTGGCAGGCGCCGAGCAGCTGCATCGTGCCGATGACGTTGGTCTCCTTGACCGAGCCCCGGCTGCCGCCCGCGAGCGCGGTGCCGGTCACGTCCATGTGGACGACCGTGTCGACGCGGTGCTCGGCGAGGACCTTGGTGATGGTGGGCTGCCGGATGTCGGCCTGGACGAAGTCCGCGCCGCCGAGATGGTGCTCGGGCGGGACGGCGTCGACGGCGACCACCCGGTCGACCTCCGGATCGCGCTGGACACGGCGGACGAACCTGCCGCCCAGTTGCCGGGCCACCCCGGTCACGAGCACGACCTTGCCCAAGATCAGCGCCGCCTTTCCTCAGCCCGCGAGGCGCAGCATGCTCCCGCCCCGCGGCACGTCTGAGCATTACGTCCGTGGCCCCACGCTAGCGGGTGGATGTTGCGCTGTGATGACCGCGGGACGAGCGAAGTGACGACGGACACACTCCGCCGCAAAGATCAAGCCGTTCGCCCGGCTTTGAACTGTTGAATCCCCTATGAACGACAAGCACCGACCCGCCCCTGAAAGTCCTGGCCCGAACTTAACGGGCTCGAACGTGCCGGGCCCGAACGTACTGAAGCCCTCCCGTCGTCCGACGGGAGGGCTTCAGTACGTTCACTTGCGTTCGCTGACGTCAGCGGTCGCTTACTTCTTGTTGCGACGCTGAACGCGCGTGCGCTTCAGCAGCTTGCGGTGCTTCTTCTTCGCCATCCGCTTGCGCCGCTTCTTGATAACAGAGCCCACGACTACCCTCGCTCACTTCTCGGAACATCCCCACATCGCGGGGACATCGGTGCGGGGCGTCTGGGCCCACACGACCTACGTCGGCCTAGCCTACCCGCCCTGGCGCCGAGCCTGTAATCGAGGGACATCGATCAGGCTGTCTCCACCCCCACATAAGAGTCGCGAAGGTACTCGTGAACCGCGTTCTCCGGGACCCGGAAGGACCTTCCGACCCGAATTGCGGGCAGATGACCGCTGTGCACCAGCCGGTACACGGTCATCTTCGAGACTCGCATCACCGCGGCGACCTCCGCCACGGTCAGAAACGCAACCTCGCTGAGAGGCCTCTGGTCAGCAGCCATGACACACCTGAACCTTCCGCACATGACGCGCACCGGCTTCCCCTTCCGGTGACTCCTCGTCGCTGTGCGCTCACTCCCCAGAGTAGGGGCGGGTGATGCGAGTGGGGAAGAGGAGCTGCCATCGGCCGTTTACTGTGACAGACACGCTCGATTGAGTACATAGCGAGTAAGCGGTCGGTAGTAATCAGACCGCACAGCGTCATCAAGCGGAACGACGACGGACACCCGCCCCTCCGCCTCTCCGACGAACAGCGCCGGATCGTCCGTATCCGCCAGACCGATCGCCTCAAACCCCAGCTGACCTGCCCCGCAGACCCAGCCATGGTCCCCGATGACCAGCTCGGGCAGGGGCCCGCCGGACTCCGCCTGGGCCGCCAGGGCCCGTCGAACCGGGAGTGGAGAATGACTGTGTGCGCCGGTCTCACTCCCGGTGGGACGCACGCCGGGTTCGCGCACCAGCGCGACGCCTTGTACGTAGTCAAGGTTGTACGTGCGTAGGCCGAACCGGGTCGTTATGTCGACACAGCAACCCTGCGCGGGGGTGAGAATCGTGCATCCCGCCGCCGACAAGGCCTCGGCCAACGCGGCGTAGAAACCAAGGAGTCGGTGCGGGTGTCCAGTCCCGAGGAGCACGGGAAACCGGTGCTCGGCCGCCACCCGCAGCCGCTCGGCGAACGCGTCCAGGGCCGCCAACGTCCGCTCCGGGTCGATGACATCGGCCCCCGTGGTGTGCCGGGGGTCGTCCGACACCCCGCACTTGTCCGCCATCAGCCGCAGCAAGTCTCCCGCGCCCCAGCTCCATTCGGGGTCGAGCCCGAGAAGTATCCGCGGATCCCGCGCCGCGAACAGCCGGTAGCTCCGCAGGCTCTCCTCCCGCGACGTGGCCACGGGCCCGGCGAGCCGGGCCGCCAGCAGATGCGCGCGCAACGCTCCGGTGCTCAACACGCCCCGATGCTGCCGCACATACCCCCACGGAACCCCGAAAACCCAGAAAACACCCCACAGTCGGGCTAACCCCACCCACTCCCCCCGCCCCACCTCTTTCAGCCCGTCGTGGGGAACCCCCTATGCCAACAACCCCCGCAGCGGAAAAACAGCCCGCCGAGCAGCCAACACAGCCTGATCCACCCGATCCGCGGGGTCGTACCCCTCGTCCCACCCCCGCCACCTCACAGGCCACCGCCCGTCCGTCATCCGCCCAGGCGCAAGCGTCCGCGTACGAGCGAACACCTCCCGCCGCCACCCCTCAGGCACCTCAGCCGAAGGCTCGATCTCCCGCCCGGCCGCGACAGCGACGAGGTGCGTCCAGGACCTCGGCACCACATCCACCACGGCGTAACCACCCCCACCCAGGGCAACCCACCGCCCGTCCGCGTACGAATGCGCCAGCTCATGGCAGGCGACCTGCACAGCCCGCTGCGCGTCCAAAGAAACGGCCAGGTGCGCCAACGGATCCTCGAAGTGCGTATCCGCCCCGTGCTGAGTGACCAGAACCTGCGGCCGAAAATCCGCCAACAGCTCAGGCACGACGGCGTGAAACGCCCGCACCCACCCCTCGTCCCCCGTCCCCGCGGGCAGCGCCACGTTCACCGCGCTCCCCGCCGCCGACTCCGCTCCCGTCTCCTCGGGCCACCCGGTCCCCGGGAACAGCGTCCGAGGATGCTCGTGCAGCGAGATCGTCAGAACCCTCGGGTCGTCCCAGAAGGTGGCCTGCACCCCGTCCCCGTGGTGCACGTCCACATCCACATACGCGACGCGCTCGGCCCCCAGCTCCAACAGCCGCGCGATGGCCAACGACGCGTCGTTGTACACACAGAACCCCGCGGCGCTCCCCGGCATGGCGTGGTGCAGCCCACCGGCGAAGTTCACCGCGTGCAGCGCGTCCCCCTGCCACACCGCCTCGGCAGCACCGACCGACTGCCCGGCGATCAACGCCGACACCTCGTGCATGCCGACGAAGGCAGGGTCGTCCTCGGTCCCCAGCCCATACGCCCCGCGCGCCGACGCCGGGTCCGCGGAGGCCGCCTTCACCGCGTCGACGTAGTCCTCGCGGTGCACGAGCCCCAGCGTCGATTCCCCGGCACGCTTCGCCGCGACCACGTCCAGGTCGCGGTCGAGACCGAAGGCGTTGATCAGGCTTCTCGTCAGCGCGAGCCGGACCGGGTCCATGGGGTGCTCTGGACCGAAGTCATAGCCCGTTACTGCCTCGTCCCACATCAGTTGTGCGCGGCCGCTCATGTCCGTCACCGTATCGGTCCGGTCCGGGAGCGAACGACCGGGCCGACCAGAAGGTCACAAGCACCAACACCATGGGAACGACCATCGCCCCGCGGTAGTTCCACGCGTCCCCGAGCCCGCCCACCAACGGCGAACCGATCAGAAAACCCACGTAGTTGAAGACGTTCAACCGCGCCACCGCCGTGTCCGAGGCCCCCGGGAACAGCCGCCCCGCCGCCGCGAACGTCTGGGGCACGATCACGCACAACCCGATCCCCACCAGCGTGAAGCCCAAGATCCCCGTCCAGGCCCCCGGCGCCACCGCCACCACACCGAACCCCGCCGCCCCGATCACCGCACCCCACCGCACCACGGCGACGGCCCCGAACCGCCTCACCCCCAGGTCCCCGACTCCCCGCCCCACCAGGTTCATCACCATGTAGACGTTGTACGGAACGGTCGCCAGCTGCTCCGAGCTCCCCAGCACGTCCTGCAGGTACTTCGCGCTCCAGTTGGAGACGGTCGAGTCCCCGATGTACGCACACGTCATCACCAGACACAGCGGCCACAACACCTTGAGCGCAACACCCCCACCAGCACCCTCTACACCCTCCGCAACCCCACCAGCCCCAGAAGCCTCACTGCTCCCTGCGCCCCCTCCGCTCTCCCCACCACCACCCGCGTCGACGTACCACCGGCTCCCCACCAACGCGGCCGGCAACAGCACGACAACCACCGGCAGATACGACACCAGCAACGACAGATCCCAGTGCGCCCCCACCCACGCCAGCGAGGCCCCCACGATCCCGCCCAGGCTGTACGCCGCGTGGAATCCGAGCATGATGCTGCGCCCGTACGCCCGCTGAAGGCTCACCCCCAGCATGTTCATCGACGCGTCCAGCGCCCCGACGGCAAGCCCGAACGCCGCCAGCGCGACGGCGAGTTGCCACACCGAGTGCCCCGCACCCGCCCCGAGCAGGGAAAGCAGCACCACGGGCTGCGACCACCGCAGCACCCGACTGGGCGGCACGCTCCGCACCAGCCGCTCGGTGCACACGCTCCCGACCCCCGCCAGGATCGGCACGGCCGCCAGGAACACGGGCAGCAGCCCGTCGGATATCCCGTACTGGTCCTGCAGCGCGGGTATCCGTGTCACCAGCAGCGCGAACGTGACGCCCTGCACCAGGAAGCCGAACGCAAGGGATGCCCTGCCGCGCCGCAGCGTTTCCGTCATGGCTGCGAAGCGTAGGTCCCCGGTCTACCCGTGGGTAGATAGATCACCTCACGACTTTCCCCAGGGGCCCCGGGAGGCCTCCCCGCCTGTCTCCGCCCTCAGCAGCCGGCGCTCACGCAAGCAGGTCCGGCTCACGCAAGCAGGTCGGGCAGCGCTCGCAGGTCGCTGAAGAGCCGCGTGGCATCGCGAAGCCGCTCCGCCGGGGTCATGGCGGTGAAGCCACAGACGTCCATCCCCGCCGCATGCGCCGCCTGCACTCCCAGCGGGCTGTCCTCCACCACGACACATTTGTCAGGAGCGACGCCCATCCGCTCCGCCGCGTGCAGGAAGAGGTCCGGGGCCGGCTTCCCGCGCCCCACATCCTGCGAGCTGAAGATCCGCCCGTCGTCGAACCACTTGTCGAGCCCGGTCTTCCGGTGCCCGACCCGAATCCGCTCATGGCTGCCGGAGGACGCGAGACAGAAGGGCACCCCCTCAGCGGTCAGCTTCTCCAATACCTCCACGGCCCCGGCCATGGGCTCCAGCTCCCGCTTGAAGGCAGCGAAGACCCGCTCGTGAAAGACCTCGTCGAAGTCGTCCGGCAACCGCTGCCCGGACCTTTCCAGGACCAGGTCGTGCACGCGGTGCATGGCTCCGCCCATGTAATCCCGCAGGGACTCCTCGTACGAGGTGGGGTGCCCGAGTTCCGTCAGGTACGCGGCGAGGATCGTGTTGGAGATCGGCTCGCTGTCGACCAGGACACCGTCATTGTCAAAGATGACCAATTCGTATCGCATGCCTAGACCCTAAACGCAGAAAACCCCCGCACCAGAGGTGCGGGGGTTTCCCTTTATCAAATTTAGTTCGGCGGCGTCCTACTCTCCCACAGGGTCCCCCCTGCAGTACCATCGGCGCTGTAAGGCTTAGCTTCCGGGTTCGGAAT
>NZ_JBHXTE010000096.1:0-6535 GCF_042677545.1 Streptomyces sp. NPDC127108
GAGCCAGGTTCAGCCCGTACGGCCCGTACGGCCGGTCAGGCCCGCGGGCCTGACGCCTCGCTCACGCGTGGCGGCCCGGCTGGACCTCGTGCCGCCGCCGCGCCGCGTACACGACCCCGGCCCCGGCCACGACCACCGCGCCCGCGGCACCGAGCAGCGCGCCCGACGGCGTGCTCGACCCCGTCGCGGCGAGCGAACCGTCGCCGCCGACCGACCCGCCGACCGAGCCGCCGCCCACGCTGCCGCCACCGCCGACGGAACCGCCCCCGGCGGCCGCGCTGTCGGCGTCCGAGCCGGAGTCACCGATGCCGCCCGCGGGCGCGGGGATGTTGGCGCCTGCGGACAGGGTGAGCGCGACCGTCAGCGGGTCGAACTTCTCGCCCTTCTTGTACGGCGCCCCGCCCGCCTCGCTCTCGAACTGCTTGGCGCCCGCCGCCGTGAGCCGCGTCGGCACCTTGCTGAGCTGGACGACGTCGTTCTTCGCCTTGTACGAGGCCCGGGAGAGGTCGAGGGTCGCGAACTTCACGTCGTTGCTGGTGCGGCCCTGGGCCTTCACGTCCACGGTCAGCGTGCCGGTCTTGCCGCGCGCCTTGACCTTGAAGTCGCTGAACTTCATGTCGATGCCGTGGCCCTTGTACAGGAACCGCACGCTGCCGCCGAAGGACGCGTCGATCTTCTTGGCCCCGGCGTTCCAGGTGGCCTTGGTGTGCGGGAAGGCGTACCCGGCCGAGGTCTTCTTCGCGCCGCCGGACGTCTGCACACTGCCGCCCGAGGAGATGTAGCGGCGGAAGGACTCCTTCAGGCCCCAGGACAGCTTGCCGCCGACGACCTTGCCGCCCGTGCCGGACGACGGCTTCGAGGTCGGCTTCGTGGGCGTGGGCTTCGGCGTGGGCTTGGAGGTCGGCTTCGTCGGCTTGGACGTCGGCTTCGTGGGCGTCGGCTGCGGGGCGGGGCCGCCGGTCTTCACCGTCAGGGTGGCCGGGTCGAGCACCTGGCCCTCCTGGTACATGCCGTTGAACGCCTTCGCGCCCTTGGCGGTGAGCGCCGTCGGGATGTCCTTGAACGTCATCGCGCCGCCCGCGCCCTGGCCGGGCCGGACCTCGCTGAGGTCGAGGGTCGCGAGGTCGATGTCGTTCTGCTTGGCGCCGTTGAGCGTGACGTCGGCCTGGATCGCCCCCGTCTTGCCCTTGGTGTGCACCTTGACGTCGGCGATCTTGATGTCGAACTTGTGCTGGGTCGAGACGAAGCGCACATCACCCTTGAAAGCGGCCTTCAGGGCGTGGTCCGCCAGCTCGTACGTGCCCTTGCCGCCGGTGAAAGTGAACACCCCGTTCCCCGGCGCCTGCTTGGCACCGCCACCGGCCGTGATCTTGCCGTGTGCCATGCCCGTGACGTACTTCCGGAAGGACTCCTTCAAGCCCCAGTCCAGGGTGCCGTCCGTGATCGTGAAGGCCAAGGGCGCCTTCTGCTCGGCGGCCGTGCGGGGCGTGCCGGACGCGGCCTCGGAGGGCGCGTCGGCGGCGACGGCGGGCAGGGCGAGCGCGGCGGTGCCCAGGGCGACGGCCGTCGCGACGGCGGCCGCACGGGCTATGGGTCGACGGGTGACTGCCATGGTCTGTGTGCTCCTCGGGGAGGGAGAGGGATAGGGGGAACGGGGAGTGGGGGGGGTGAGGGCGGGGAGTTGGGGGGATGGTGGGGACGGGGACGCAGGGGAAGCGGATGTGCGGGAAGGGTCAGCGGGATTCGGTGGAGTCGGTCGGCCCCGCAGGCCCGGCGGAACCATCACCCCCGGCGGACGCCGCCCGTGCCGCCCGGCGGCGTCGTTCGAAGCGGAACGCGAACGCCGCCGCGACGAGCAGCACCGCGACCGCGGCGAGCGTGATGGGGAGCGCCTTCGACGAGCCGTCGGAGTCCTCGGAGTCGGCGGATTCCGCCTTCGCGGACGTCTTCGGCTTGCCGTCGGACGCGGCCTTCTTCGGGGCGGGGTCGGAGCCGAGGTCCGGCAGCGCGGGCAGCTGTGCCTTGTCGTCGACGGCGACGGCCAGCGAGACGGGATCCATGGCGGTGCCCGGCTTGTACATCGAGCCGAACGCCTTGGCGCCGTCGGCGGTGAGTTTCGCGGGGGCCTCGGTGACGGCGATGAGGCCGTCGCGCGGCTTGAGGTCCTTCAGCCCGGCGGCCGCGAAGGTGACGAGCGGTGCCTTCTTCTTCTGGAACTCCCCGCCGTCGACGTCGGCGTACAGCGTGCCCTCGCCACCCTTCACGCCGACGGCGACCTCGCTCAGGCGGATGTCGAGCCCGTGCTTGCCGGTGAAGCGGACGGCACCGGCGAAGTCCGCGGCCAGGGTGCGCTTCTTCTCGTCGTACGAGCCCTTGCCCTGGGGGAAGCGGAACAGCGCGCCGCCGTCCTCGGCTCCGGACGACAGCGTCCACTTGCCCTTGGCGATGGTCCCGGAGACGTACTCGCGGAAGGTGCGGCGCACGCCCCAGTCGACGGCGGCGTCCTCGATGCGTCCGGTGGCCCGGTCCTTCTTCTCGTCGGCCCCGGACTTCTTCTTGTCGGGCTTCTTCGACGGCCCGCCGTCGGACCCGCCGGGCTTGTCGGCGCGGCCGGAGCCCGCGGCCAGGTCCGTCGACAGGCTCACCGGGTCGAGCCGGGTGCCCGCCGTGTAGTACCCGGCGAAGGCCTTCGCGCCCTGGGAGGTGAGCGTGGCGGGCAGGTTGGTGAGGGCGATGGGGCCCGTGCCGCCCTTCATGTCGATGCCCGAGGTGTTCAGTTTGGCCAGCGGCACCTGGGCGGTCGAGGTGACCTTGCCGGTGCCCTTCTCCTTGCTGACCATGTCGGCGTAGAGCGTGCCGGAGCCGCCGGAGACCTTGACCGTGGGACGGCTGATGGTCAGGTCGAGGGCGTAGGAGCCGCCCTTCTTGTGCCCGGTGAAGTGCACTCCCCCGGCGAAGGCGGCGGTGAACGCGCCGGTGTCGGGGTCGTAGGAGCCCTTGGCCGAGTGGAAGCGGAACTGGCTGCCGCCGACCGTGGCCGCGCCGCCCTGGAGGTTCCAACTGCCCTTGGCGATGGGCCCGGTGACATAGCTCTGGAAGGAGGACTTGATGCCCCAGTCGAGCCTGCCGCCCTGCACGGTGCGCGGTTTCGCGTGCGCGGCGGTCATCGGGAGCAGCGTTCCCAGGAGCGCGGCCAGTACGGCCACGGCTCCCACGCGTGCGCCGCGACGCGTGCGCGGCTGTCTGGGCGACGGCATCGGACCCCTCCAGGTCTGGTCATTAAGGTAAGGCTAACCTAAACTACGATCATCGTGGCGCGGAACCCCACGCCACAGCAACCCCGGCCGTTCGGGACACCGCGACGGCCACGAATCCCCAACAGCACGACAGGACGGTGGACTTCGGTGCGCAAGCCGCGCTCACTCCGTATCGGCGGCCTCGTCAGCGCGGTGACCGCCGCGCTCGCGCTCACCCTCGCCGGGTGCGGCTCGTCCGGCGACGGCGGCGGCGCGGGGGACGGCGGCGGTACGCGGGCGAAGGCCGCGCCGGCCGACCGCGTCGAGCCGCTCGCGGCCAAGGCGACGCCGAAGCTGCCCGCGACGGTGAAGTCCGCCGACGGCAAGCGGGTCGCCGTCAAGGACGCGGCCCGGATCGTGCCGCTGACCGGCAGCCTGAACGAGATCGTGTTCACGCTCGGGCTCGGCGAGAACGTGGTGGCGCGCGACATCACCGCCACCTTCGCCCAGGCGAAGAAGCTGCCGGTGGTGACGCGCGCCCACGACGTCTCGGCGGAGAGCGTGCTCTCCCTGAAGCCGACGGTCGTCCTCGCGGACACCACGACGGGCCCCGCCGAGGCCATCGACCAGATCCGCGCGGCGGGCATCCCCCTCGTCGTCCTCGAACCGGCCAAGAGCCTCGCCGACGTGGGCCCGCGCATCGAGGCGGTGGCCCGTGCCCTCGGCGTCGACAAGGCGGGCGCCGCGCTCAAGTCCCGTACCGAGGACCGGATCGCGAAGGTGCGCGCGACCGTGCCGAAGCAGTCCGAGAAGCCCCGGGTCGCCTTCCTCTACCTGCGCGGATCGGCCTCCGTCTATCTGCTCGGCGGGCGCGAGTCCGGCGCGGGCTCGCTCCTTGAGGCGGCGGGCGCGGTGGACGCGGGCAAGGCGTCGGGGCTGAAGAAGGACTTCACGGCCATCACCAGCGAGGCCCTGGCCAAGGCGGCGCCGGACGCGATCCTCGTGATGTCGAAGGGCCTCGACTCGGTGGGCGGGCTCGACGGCCTGGTGAAGATCCCCGGCGTGGCCGAGACGCCCGCGGGCATGGACCGCCGGGTGGTGTCCATCGAGGACGGCGTGCTCCTCAACTACGGCCCCCGCACCGACCAGGTCCTCAAGTCCCTGGTGAACCAGCTCTACAAGGACACCAAGTGACGCTCGCCGCAGGACCGGGCGCGGGCTCGGACACCGGACCGAAAGCCGCCCCGGACCGCTCCAGGACCGGGGCCACGGCCCCGGAACCGGCCGCCGAGACGGCCGCCCCCGCCCCGCGCCCCGCCCGCCGCGGCGCCCCCTTCCTCCTCACCACCGCCCTCGCCGCCGCCCTCCTGCTCCTCGCCCTGCTCTCCGCCGGGATCGGCGCGTACGACATCCCCCTCGGCGACGTGCTCGCCTCCGTCCAGCACCGCATGGGCCTCGGCGGGCACGCCCTGGACCGGGTCGGCGAGAGCGTGCTGTGGAACGTGCGCCTTCCGCGCGTGGTCCTCGCGCTGCTCGTGGGCGCCTCCCTGGGGTGCGCGGGCGCGCTGATGCAGGGCGTGTTCGGCAATCCGCTGGCCGAGCCGGGCGTCATCGGGATCTCCTCGGGCGCGGCCGTCGGCGCGGTCGCCTCCATCGCCCTCGGGCTCAGCTTCTTCGGCAACTGGACCGTCACGGTCTGCGCGTTCGTCGCCGGACTCGCGACGGTGCTGCTCGTGTACGTCCTGTCGCGCGAGGGGGGCCGTACGGAAGTCGTCACGCTGATCCTCACCGGCATCGCCGTGAACGCCTTCGCGGGCGCCCTCATCGGCCTCTTCCTCTTCTTCGCGGACAACGCGCAGGTCACCCAGATCACGTTCTGGCAGCTCGGCTCGCTGGCGCAGGCCACCTGGCCGAAGGTGCTCGCCGTGCTCCCGTGCGCGGCGGCCGGACTCCTCGTCGCGCCGCTGTACGCGCGCAAGCTCGACCTGCTCGCCCTCGGGGAGCGGCCCGCGCGGCACCTGGGCGTGGACGTGGAGCGGCTGCGGATGGTGCTCGTGCTCGTGGTGGCGCTGCTCACCGCCGCGGCCGTCGCGGTGGCGGGGATCATCACGTTCGTGGGGCTGCTCGTGCCGCACCTGCTGCGGATGGCGGCGGGTCCTGGGCACCGGTTCCTGGTGCCGGGCAGCGCGCTCGGCGGGGCCGTCGTCCTGGTCGGCGCGGACCTCGCTGCGCGCACGGTGGCCGCGCCCGCCGAGCTGCCGCTCGGCGTGCTCACCGCGCTCTTCGGCAGCCCCTTCTTCTTCTGGCTGCTGCGCAGGACCCGCCGCAAGCAAGGGGGCTGGGCATGATCGGGACACTGAGCAAGCGGATCTTCGGGGTACGCGACCGGGTCCTTCCCGGCCCCGTCGAGCCCGGCGACGTGCTCGCCGAGGCGGCGGACCTGCGGGTGCGGCTCGGCGGCCGTGAGGTCCTGCGGGGTGTGGGCGTGGTGGCCCGCGCGGGCGAGGTGCTCGCCCTGGTCGGCCCCAACGGAGCGGGCAAGTCCACCCTGTTGGCCGCGCTCGCCGCCGACCTGCCCGCCGACGCGGGCACCGTGTCCGTCTGCGGCCGCCCCGCCCCGGACTGGCCCGCGCGCGAACTCGCCCTGCGCCGGGCGGTCCTGCCGCAGTCGGCCGCCCTCTCCTTCCCCTTCCCGGTCGAGGACGTCGTCCGGATGGGCCGCGCGCCCTGGGCCGGGACGCGCCTCGCGGACGACGACGACCGGATCGTGCGCGAGGCGATGGCGGCCACCGAGGTGGAGGCGTTCGCGGCCCGGCCGTTCTCCGCGCTCAGCGGCGGCGAACGGGCGCGGGTGGCGCTCGCCCGGGTGCTCGCCCAGCGCGCCCCGCTGCTGCTGCTCGACGAGCCGACGGCCGCGCTCGACCTGCGCCACCAGGAGCTGGTCCTCCGGGTCTGCCGGGAACGGGCCGCCGCGGGCGACGCGGTGGTGGTCGTCCTGCACGACCTGGGCCTCGCGGCGGCCTACGCCGACCGCGCGGTGATCCTCGACGGCGGGCTCGTCGCGGCCGACGGGGCGCCCGCCGACGTCTTCGAGGACGGGCTGCTCTCGGACGTGTACCGGCAGCCCATCGAGGTGTTCCCGCACCCTCGGACCGGGGTGCCGTTGGTCACGCCGCTGCGTACGATTGCCTGACGCGCGCCGCCCTAGGGCCTGTCCGATGGGTCGGCGCGGCGTCGCGGCGTCTGGCACGCACGCTCGCCGCGTTGCCGAAAAGCCCTAGTAGCTCCTTCCCCAAGCT
>NZ_JBHXTE010000097.1:0-6331 GCF_042677545.1 Streptomyces sp. NPDC127108
GCACCCAAGAGGTGCCGGGCCACCGCCGTCGGCCGCGCGCCGGAGCGCGTCAGGGCCTCACCCCACCGGAGTGAAGTCCCGCGCCCCGATGTACTCGGGCCGCCGCACCGGCGCCGCGAACGGCTCGACCGCGGCGTTCTCCACGCTGTTGAAGACGAGGAAGACGTTCGAGCGCGGGTAGGGCGTGATGTTGTCGCCGGAGCCGTGCATGGCGTTGCAGTCGAACCAGGTTGCCGAGCCCGCCTCGCCGGTGAAGAGGCGGATGCCGTACTCCCCGGCGAGCCTGGTCAGCGCCTCGTCGGACGGCGTGCCCGCGTCCTGCATCTGCAGGGACTTCTTGTAGTTGTCCCGCGGCGTCTCGCCCGCGCAGCCGAGGAACGTCCGGTGCGAGCCGGGCATGATCATGAGCCCGCCGTTGGTGTCGTGGTTCTTGGTGAGCGCGATCGACACCGAGACGGTCCGCATGTTCGCCAGTCCGTCCTCCGCGTGCCAGGTCTCGAAGTCCGAGTGCCAGTAGAAGCCCGACGCCCCGAAGCCCGGCTTGACGTTGATCCGGGACTGGTGGACGTACACGTCGGAGCCGAGGATCTGGCGGGCCCGGCCGACCACGCGCGGGTCGGCGGCGAGGCGGGCGAAGACCTCGCTGATCCGGTGCACCTCGAAGATGGACCGGACCTCCTGGGAACGCGGCTCGACGATGGAGCGCTCGTCCGCGCGCATCGCCGGGTCGCCCACGAGGCGCTCCAACTCGGCGTGGTACTCCGCGACTTCCTCGGGCGCGAGCAATTGCTCCACGGCCCGGAAGCCGTCACGTTCGAACCCCGCCAGGTCCTCGCCGGTGAAGGGCCCCGGCGCACCCGGCGCGGACCACACCACGGGGTCCTTGCGCTCGATGAGCACCTCTTCGGCGCCTCGGGTCGGGTACAGGTCGGCGGTTCGTCCGGGTGCGGTGGTCATGGTGTTGCCTGCCTCTCCTCTCTCGTACGGCCCTGTGCGGGATGTCTCTCCGTCAGCCTCGGTTCACGCCTCCGGCTCGGTGAGCAGCGGGTACACGCCGTTCTCGTCGTGGTCCTCGCGGCCCGTCACCGGCGGGTTGAACACGCACAGGCAGCGGAAGTCCTCCTTGATCCGCATGGTGTGCTTCTCGTGCCCGTCGAGCAGATACATCGTTCCCGGCGTGATGGTGAACGTCTCGCCGGTCTCGTCGTTGGTCAGCTCGGCGACGCCCTCGGTGCAGACGACGGCCTCGATGTGGTTGGCGTACCACATGCTCGTCTCCGTACCGGCGTAGAGCACGGTCTCGTGCAACGAGAAGCCGACGCGCTCCTTGGCGAGCACGATGCGCTTGCTCTCCCAGGTGCCCGACGCGGCCTTGACGTGCCGGTCGGTGCCTTCAATGTCCTTGAACGAGCGGACGATCACGGTGAGTTGTTTCCTTGTCTGTGCGTGCGGTGTACGTGTTCAGGCGGTCTCGCGGACCGCGCGGGCGAGCGTGCGCAGGCCCTCGTCCAGTTCGTCGGCCGTGATGGTCAGGGCCGGGAGCAGCTTGACGACCTCGCTCTCGGGGCCCGAGGTCTCGATGAGCAGGCCGAGTTCGAAGGCGCGCTTGGCGATGGCGCCCGCGCGCGGCTTGTCACGGAACTCGATGCCCCAGACCAGGCCGCGGCCGCGGTACTCCTCGATGGCGTCGCTGTTCTCGTCGACGATCGCGATCAGCGCCTGCTCGATCTGCTCGCCGCGGGCCTGGGTCTGCTTCTCCATCGCCGGGCCGTCGGACCAGTACGTCTCCAGGGCGGCGGCGGCCGTCACGAACGCCGGGTTGTTGCCGCGGAAGGTGCCGTTGTGCTCGCCCGGCTCCCACACGTCCAGCTCCGGCTTGAACAGGCAGAGCGACATGGGCAGGCCATAGCCGCTGATGGACTTGGACACCGTCACGATGTCCGGCACGATGCCCGCCTCCTCGAAGGAGAAGAACGCGCCGGTGCGGCCGCAGCCCATCTGGATGTCGTCGACGATCAGGAGCATGTCCTGGCGGCGGCACAGGTCGGCGAGCGAGCGCAGCCACTCGGCGCGCGCCACGTTGATGCCGCCCTCGCCCTGCACGGTCTCCACGATCACCGCGGCCGGCTTGTTCAGGCCCGAGCCCTGGTCCTCCAGGAGCCGCTCGAACCACAGGAAGTCCGGCATCGAGTCGTCGAGGTAGTGGTCGAAGGGCATCGGCGTGCCGTGCACCAGCGGGATGCCCGCGCCCGCCCGCTTGAAGGCGTTGCCGGTCACCGCGAGCGAGCCCAGCGACATGCCGTGGAAGGCGTTGGTGAAGGACACGATCGACTCGCGGCCCTTGACCTTGCGGGCCAGCTTCAGCGCGGACTCCACCGCGTTGGTGCCCGTCGGGCCCGGGAACATGACCTTGTACGGCAGGTCGCGCGGGCGCAGGATCAGGTTCTGGAACGACTCCAGGAACGCCCGCTTGGCCGTCGTCGACATGTCGAGGCCGTGGGTGACGCCGTCGCGCTCCAGGTAGTCGATGAGGGCGCGTTTGAGGACCGGGTTGTTGTGGCCGTAGTTGAGCGAACCGGCCCCCGCGAAGAAGTCGAGGTACTCATGACCGTCCTCGTCGAACATGCGGCTGCCCTGCGCGCGGTCGAAGACGGTGGGCCAACCGCGGCAGTAGCTGCGCACCTCCGACTCCAGGGTCTCGAAGACGCTCAGGTCGGGCTGGGTGATGGTCACAGCGGATCTCCTGGGAGATGGATTGATCGTGAGGGGTTCTGAGTGGACTGGGTGTGTGCCGGGGGCATGTGACGGTGCGTCAGGCCCTCGGGGCGCGGCTGCCGGCCGGTCAGCGGAAGAGTGGGGCGATGTCGTACAGGACTTCGGGCTCGTGCCCGCCGTCGTCGCCGGGAAACAGCGCCGCGTCGAACAGCACGGTCCGCTCGACGCGCGCGCCGTGGCGCTCCGCGAACGAGGTGAACAGGCGCTCGGAGGCGGTGTTGCCCGGCGAGATGGTGGTCTCCAGGGCGTCGAACCCGGGGTGGGCGGCGACCTTCGCGGCGAGACCGTCGAGCAGCGCACCGGCGAGACCGCGGCCACGCTGCGCGTGGTCGACGGCCACCTGCCAGACCACCAGGGTGCGCGGCTTGTCGGGGCGGACGTAGCCGGTGATGAACCCGACGGGCTCGCCGTCCGAGTCCCTGGCCACGACGGATGTCGCCGCGAAGTCGCGGCACCACAGCAGGTAGCTGTACGAGGAGTTCAGGTCGAGGACCTTCGAGTCGCGGGCGATCCGCCAGATCGCGGCGCCGTCGGCGACACCCGGGGTGTCGATCCGCAGGCCCTCGGGCATTTCAAGGAATTTCGCTTGCAGGTCGGTCGGTAGATCGGCTTGTGCAGCGGTCATGCGGATTGAATTTACCGAGCAATTTCTGGGATTGCATCGGGGGAAGGGGTTACGCGCGGCGCATTCGTGTGTTATCACGCAGGCGCGGGCGCCCGCACGAATGGCCGGGGTTTTGTGGGGTTATTGCCTGATTTATTTCCGACAAAACGGCCCCGCTGTGGAGTGCGTCACAGCGGCGTAACCCCTGCGAGACGTGCCCGAATTACGGCGTTTGGCGCTGGCGAAACCTTAGTGTTTAGGGCCTCGAAAAGCGGGCAGAAGAATACGGGAAGCTGCACTCATAAAGAATTCATGAAAGCGCACGGGGTAATTGGCCTGGAGCGCTTTATCGCGGTGCGTGAATCGTGTTTTCGGCAGGTGCCGGACGGGCTGTCCCGTTCGTGGTGCGGCGGGCACGAACAGCCCGTCCGGCGTTTGAGGACGAGCGCGGAGCGCGATCAGCGCTCACCCAGGACTACCCCCAGGTGACCGTGACGGCGCGCCGACCGGCCTCCAGGTCCACGGCGAGCCCGACCTCGCCCATCGCCGCGCCGAGCGCCGCCAGCGACGCGTGCACCACGCCGCGCGTCGCGTCCGGGCCGTAGTGGTTGACGCGGATCATCTCCTTGGCCAGCGCGCCCCCGCCCGCCACCAGCGGCAGCACCGGGTCGGCGGCCAGCGCCCGCGCGACCAGGTCGGCGGCGTCGACGCCCCGCGGCGCCCGCAGCGTCGTCGCGACCGGCGCGGCGTCCGCGGCCTCGTACACGTACGGCTCCAGACCGCCGCCGAGCGCGAGGGCGCCCGCACGCGTCGCCGTCGCCGCCGTCGCGTGCCGCCCCATCAGCGCGGCCAGGCCCTCCGCCTCGATGCGCTCCACGCACGCCTCCAGGGCCAGCATCTCCAGCTGCGCCGGAGCGTGCAGAAGCGCCTTGCGGCCGCCGTCGATCCACCGCTCCTTCCAGTCCAGGAGGGAGAGGTACGAGCGACGCGGGGCCTCGGGGTTGGCGGCCATGCGCTGCCAGGCGCGCTCGCTCACCGACACCGCCGAGACGCCCGCGGGGCCGCCCATCGCCTTCTGCGCGCCGATCACGCACAGGTCCACGCCCCACGCGTCCGGCAAGAGCGGCTCGGCGGCCACCGAGGCCACCGCGTCCAGCATGAACAGCGCGCCGTGCGCCCGTACGACCTCCCCGATCTCCGCCACCGGGTTGGTGTTGCCGGTCGCCGCCTCCGCGTGCACCAGGGACACGAAGTCGATGTCCGGGTGCTCGGCGAAGGCCGCCTCGACCTGCGCGGCCGTCACGGCGGTGTGGAACGGCACCGCGAGGTCGACGACGCTCGCGCCGCAGTCCCGCAGCCAGTTCCCGAAGGTCTGCCCGTACGGACCGGTGATCACGTTCAGGGCCTTGGTGCCGGTCCTGGCGGCGCCCCGGATGCAGCCCTCCAGGGGCAGCAGCGCCTCGCCCTGCATGATCACGACGTCCTGCTCGGTGTCCAGGAGCCGGGCCACCCGGTCCTCGATGGCGGCGAAGTGCGCGGCGCCGAGCGGCGCCAGGTCAAGGAAGGGGTGCGTCACGCTGCTGCTCGCTTCGGTAACTCGGTAACGGGGTCTCAACGGCCGGTCGGTGAGGAGGCCGCGGGGCTCGGGCCCGGGCCTCTCGCCGTCGAGCGTACCCACCGCCCCCGTCAGCCCTGTCGACTCCCACGCTGCTGTCTAAGCTGACGCACATGAGCGAACGCGCGGTGCTGCACGTGAAGGGGCGGGTGCTCGTAGGGCCCGATGACGTACGCGACGAGCTGTGGGTGGTCGGCGGGCGGGTGACCTACCAGCGGCCCGCCTCGGCCGCCGGGTCCACCGGGGCCGCAGGGTCCGCCAGGGACACGCTGACCCTCCGGGGGTGGGTGCTGCCCGGCCTCGTCGACGCGCACTGTCACGTCGGCCTCGACGCCCACGGGCCCGTCGCGCCGGACGTCGCCGAGAAGCAGGCCCTCACCGACCGCGACGCGGGCACCCTGCTCCTGCGTGACGCGGGCTCGCCCTCCGACACCCGCTGGATCGACGACCGCGAGGACCTGCCGAAGATCATCCGCGCCGGGCGGCACATCGCGCGCACCCGCCGCTACATCCGCAACTACGCCCACGAGATCGAGCCCGACGACCTCGTCGCGTACGTCGCCCGCGAGGCGCGGCGCGGCGACGGCTGGGTCAAGCTCGTCGGCGACTGGATCGACCGCGACGCCGGTGACCTCACCGCCTGCTGGCCGCGGGGCGCCGTCGAGGCCGCCATCGCCGAGGCCCACCGGCTCGGGGCCCGCGTCACCGCCCACTGCTTCGCCGAGGACTCCCTGCGGGACCTCGTCGAAGCCGGCATCGACTGCGTCGAGCACGCCACCGGGCTCACCGAGGACACCATCCCCCTCTTCGCCTCCCGCGGCGTCGCCATCGTCCCCACCCTCGTCAACATCGCCACCTTCCCGCAGCTCGCCGACAGCGGCGAAGCGAAGTTCCCGCGCTGGTCCGCCCATATGCGGCGGCTCCACGCCCGTCGCTACGACACCGTCCGCGCCGCCTACGACGCCGGTGTCCCCGTCTACGCCGGCACCGACGCGGGCGGCGCCCTCGCCCACGGCCTCATCGCCGGGGAGGTCGCCGAACTCACCAAGGCGGGCATTCCGGCCGTCGAGGCGCTTTCCTCGGCGGTGTGGCGTGCGCGGTCCTGGCTGGGGCGCCCTGGGCTCGTCGAGGGGGCCCCTGCGGACCTCGTCGTGTACGCGGAGGATCCGCGGGCCGACGTGCGGGTCCTTGCGGCGCCTTCGGCGGTGGTGGTGAACGGGAGGGTGGTGGGCTGAGGCGGGTGCCTTGCCGGGGGCTCCCCAATCCCGCCCCTTCCCGAAACCGGGGCTCCGCCCCGGACCCCGTATCGGCGCTCCGCGCCTCGTCCTCAAACGCCG
>NZ_JBHXTE010000098.1:0-6060 GCF_042677545.1 Streptomyces sp. NPDC127108
GCGTCTGCCGCATGACGATGCAGACGCGTCTGCGGCTCTTCTTGGGCTGGTCGCGCAGTTCCCCGCGCCCCTTACCGGGGCACACCTCGGCCCCGGGAGGGCGGCCGACGGGCGGGCACGGCCCAGGGTTCTTAGAGTCGGGTGCATGAGTGAGTCCGAGGCCGAGCCGGGCGCAGCCCCTGGTGCCGGGCGACGGCGCACCCTGGCCAAGGTCCCGGAGGCCTTCGCGGTGTTCTTCGGGGCCCTCGGCCTGTTCTGCGCCGTCCTCGCCGTCATCGCGCCGCTGCGGCACCTGCTGCGCCCGGTGATCCGCTTCCTCGACCTGATCACCGTGCCCGTCAGCGCGAACCTCGCGTACGCCGTCTTCCTCTTCCTGCTCGCCGGTGCCATCGCCGCCCGCAAGAAGGTCGCGTGGTGGCTCGTCGTCATCTACCTGGGCCTGCTGCTCGCCTTCGACGTGCTCGGGATCGCCCTCGGCTACTGGGCCGAGTCGGTGCCGTCCCTGGTCGTGTGCGGCGTGGCGCTGGTGTTCCTCGTCCTGGCGCGCGGCGAGTTCTACGCCGACTCGCGGCGCGGGGCCGTACGGCGGGCCGTCGGGGTGCTCGCCGCCGGGCTCGGCGTGGCGGTGCTCCTCGGCTGGGGGCTCGTCGAGCTGTTCCCGGGGACGCTGCCGCGCGGCGAGCGGCTGCTGTGGGCGGCGAACCGGGTCTTCGGCGGGCTCATCCACGGCCACGACTACTTCGACGGCGCGCCGCCGCGCCCGCTGTTCTTCTTCCTCGGCCTGTTCGGCGCGCTCGCGCTCCTGAACGCCGCCGCGACCCTGTTCCGCTCGCAGCGCATGGAGGCGGCGCTGCACGGCGACGAGGAGCCCCGCATCCGCGCCCTGCTCGGCCGGTACGGCGACCAGGACTCCCTCGGCTACTTCGCGACGCGGCGCGACAAGGCCGTCGTCTTCTCACCCAGCGGCAAGGCGGCCGTGACCTACCGCGTCGAGGCGGGAGTGTGCCTGGCCAGCGGCGACCCCGTCGGCGACCGCGAGGCCTGGCCGCGCGCGATCGGCGCCTGGCTGGACGTGGCGCGGCGCTACGCCTGGGCGCCGGCCGTGATGGGCGCGTCCGAGGAGGGCGCGAAGGCCTTCGCCCGCGCCGGGCTCGGCGCCCTGCAGCTCGGCGACGAGGCGATCCTGCACGTGCCGGACTTCGACCTGGACGGCCGCGACATGCGCGTCACCCGCCAGGCCGTGAACCGGGTCCGGCGCAGCGGCGCGACCGCCCGCGTGCGCCGCCACTCCACCCTCACCGACGAGGAGATGGAGGAGATCATCGACAAGGCGGACGCCTGGCGGGACACCGAGACCGAGCGCGGCTTCTCCATGGCCCTGGACCGGCTCGGCGACCCCGAGGACGGCGACTGCCTGCTCGTCGAAGCCCTGGACGCCGACGGGCGCCTCCTCGCGCTGCTCTCGCTCGTGCCCTGGGGCCGCGACGGCATCTCCCTGGACCTGATGCGCCGCGACCGCAGCGCGCCCAACGGCGTCATGGAGTTCATGGTCGCTGAACTGTGCGCGGTGGCGCCGAAGTTCGGGGTGAAGCGGATCTCGCTGAACTTCGCCGTGTTCCGGTCCGTCTTCGAGGAGGGCGGCCGGATCGGCGCGGGCCCGGTGCTGCGGCTCTGGCGCCGGCTGCTGCTGTTCTTCTCCAAGTGGTGGCAGCTGGAGGCCCTTTACCGGTCCAACGCCAAGTACCACCCCGAGTGGTACCCGCGCTTCATCTGCTACGGCGACACCGGCTCCCTCGCCCGCATCAGCCTCGCCTCCGGCATCGCCGAGGGCTTCGTCTCCGTACCCTCGCTGCGCAAGCTGTGGGGCAAGGGCCACACCAGGCCGCGCGGCGTCACCAAGCCCGCCACCACCGAGGGCCTGCCGTCCATCACCGCGCTCGGCCTCGCTGCCGACGCCGACGGCGCTGCCCGTGACCCGGTGGAGTCCCTGCCCGAGCAGATCCGCATCCGGCACCGCAAACTCGACCGGCTGCGCGCGGACGGCGTCGACCCCTACCCGGTCGGCATCGCACCCCGGACCCACCAACTCGCCTCGATCAACCCGGATATGACGGGCAGTCAAGTGACGGTCGCGGGCCGCGTCATGCTCGTGCGCGACTTCGGCGGCGTCGTCTTCGCCGTGCTGCGGGACTGGTCGGGCGACCTCCAACTCGCCTTCACCCGCGACCGGTCGGGTCCGGACGTCCTGGACGCCTTCACCGCGGGCACCGACATCGGAGACCACATCACCGCCACCGGCGAGGTCGGCCGCAGCGACCGGGGCGAGCTGACCGTGTTCACCACCTCCTGGCAGCTCACCGGCAAGTGCCTGCGCCCGCTGCCCGACAAGCGCCGCGGCCTCGCCGATCCCGAGGCCAAGGTCCGCCGCCGCTATCTCGACCTGGTGGCGAGCCCCGCCGCCCGCGACGCCGTGCGCGCCCGCTCCACCGCCGTCCAGGCACTGCGCCAGGGCCTGCTCGACCGCGGCTACCTGGAGGTCGAGACACCGATGCTCCAGCAGATCCACGGCGGCGCCAACGCCCGCCCCTTCACCACCCACATCAACGCCTACGACCTCGACCTGTACCTGCGCATCGCCCCCGAGCTGTACCTGAAGCGGCTCTGCGTCGGCGGCATGGAGAAGGTCTTCGAGATGGGCCGCACCTTCCGCAACGAGGGCATCTCCTACAAGCACAACCCCGAGTTCACGATGCTGGAGGCCTACCAGGCCTTCGCCGACTACGACGTGATGCTCGACCTGACCCGCGAACTCATCCAGGGCGCCGCGGCCGCCGCCTTCGGCACCCAGACCGCCCGCAAGACCGCCGCCGACGGCACCGTCACCGAGTACGACATCTCCGGGGCCTGGCCGGTCAAGACCGTGTACGGCGCGATCTCCGAGGCGCTGGGGGAGGAGGTCGACGCGGACACGGAACTGCCTGCCCTGCACCGGCTCTGCGACCGCGCCCACGTCCCGTACACGATCGACGACGGCCGCGGCGACATCGTCCTCGAGATGTACGAACGCCTCGTCGAGGAGCCGACGACGCTGCCCACCTTCTACAAGGACTTCCCCACCGACGTCTCCCCGCTCACCCGCCAGCACCGCACCGACCCGCGCCTGGCCGAACGCTGGGACCTCGTCGCCTTCGGCACCGAACTGGGCACCGCCTACTCGGAGTTGACCGACCCCGTCGAACAGCGCCGCCGCCTCACCGCACAGTCGCTGCTCGCCGCCGGGGGAGACCCCGAGGCCATGGAGCTCGACGAGGACTTCCTGGACGCGCTGGAGTACGCCATGCCGCCCACCGGCGGCCTCGGCATCGGCGTCGACCGCCTCGTCATGTTCCTCACCGGCCTGACCATCCGCGAGACGCTGCCGTTCCCGCTGGTCCGCCGCCGCTGACCGGCCGTCGCCCGGGCGCGGCGCGGCTGGTCCCATCGGGTGCATTCCCGCGCCCCGCCGGTGTCGCGGAGGCGTCGCGGCCTTCGGCCATGCGACGGATTAATGATGAAAACCGATCAGATGCCTTCGGGGCGCCGTGCGCTGCTCCGCTGTGCCGCCGTGCTCGGCGCGGCCACCACGGCCCGGCTCCTGACCGCGGACACCGCCGCGACCCCTGGACGGGCCCCGTCCGGGGCGGCGGCCGGACCCGCCGCCGGACCGCAGAGCGGCCGCCCGCCGAAGTCCCCGGCGCGGGCCTCCGCGTACCGGCTGCGTCCCATGACCGGGTACGGGCCGCAGCGCGGGGCCCCCGCGCGCCCGGCGGTGCGCCGCGCGCCGATCCTGCGGCTGCCGGGGCGTGTCCGCTCCATGGTCCTGAGCTTCGACGACGGGCCCGACCCGCGCTACACCACGGACATCCTGCGCACCCTGCGGCGGCACGACGCCCGCGCGATGTTCTTCGTGTGCGGCGAGATGGCCGCGGCCCACCCGGACCTGCTGCGCGAGATGGTCGACGACGGGCATGTGATCGGCAACCACACCTGGAGCCACCCGCTCCTTCCGCGGCTCTCGCGCCAGTCGATCCGCCGTCAGATGGAGCGCACCTGCGACATCGTCGACGCCACGGTGGGACGGCCGCCGGAGTGGTTCCGTGCTCCGTACGGCGCCTGGAACCGGGCGGCCTTCGAACTCGGCGCGGAGCTGGGCATGGAGCCGCTCGCCTGGACCGTGGACACCCTCGACTGGCGCACCCCCGGCACCGGGACCATCGTGCGTCGCGTCCTCGGCGGCGCGGGCCCCGGTGTCGTGGTGCTCTCGCACGACGCGGGCGGCGACCGCTCGCAGAGCGTGCGGGCGCTGCGGGCCTATCTGCCGGAGCTGGTGGACGCCGGGTACCGGCTCACCGTGCCGAGCCGGTACCGCGTCTAGGCCGGCCGCCACGCGGAAGGGGCGCGGGCCCTGTGCCCGCGCCCCGGTCGTTCCGCCCGCCCGGCCCGGGGCGTCAGCGCACCTCGACGAGGCGGGCGAAGACCACGACGTTCCCGTCGTAGCCGTGCTGCTTGGAGAAGCCGCCGCCGCAGGTGATGACCCGCAGCTCGGGCGTGGCGCCGCTCGCGTACACACGGCCGCCGGGGAAGTTGTTCTTCTCGAAGACCTCGATGCCGTAGATCTCGAAGACGGCCGTGCGCCGGTCCTTGCGCAGGACCTCGACACGGTTTCCCTTCTTCAGCGAGCCGAGGCCGTAGAAGACGGCGGGCCCGCGCTGATTGTCGACGTGCCCGACGACCACCGCCGTGCCCTTCTCGCCCGGCGACACCGCGCCGGTGAACCAGCCCGCCAGATTGGGGTCGTCCGGCGGCGGCGCGTCCACCCAGCCCTCCGCGTCCAGGCCGACCGCCATCACGGGCGCGTCGACCCGGATCGCCTTGACGCGGACGCGGTCGGCGGGGGAGAACGCCAGCGGCGCGGGGCCGTCCGACTTGACGGGCGCGCGGTCCGCCGCCGCGGCCGACGCGGGCTGCGGCGGGCCGACGTCGAACTCGCCGGAGCCGTTGCGGATCAGGGCGAGACCGGTCAGCAGGACCAGCGCCATGACGCCCCACGGCGCGCGTTTCCGCTGCCTTTCCTCCTCGTCGAATTCTTCCGAAGGCTGGGACGAAGACATTCTCTATCCCCTCTCAACGCGGCATTCCGGCCGCGTCCATTGCGCGTGGGAAAAACGCTATGCGCAGCGCGCGCGGCGTGCGAAAGGGCGGGAGCGAACGGGTGGCACGGGGCCGGGGTCTGCGCCATCCGAGTCGTCGGCCGCAGGAAATTTCTGACGGTCCGTGACCTGCGGCAATATCCGCTCGCGCGGACGCGCCCCGGCGTGTCACCTCACCAGGACGGCCGATTCCCGAAATGCGGCTCCATGCAGGGCGTCTGAGGGTCTATCTGGGAGGCGCTCTCGCCGATCGACCGGGGAAATGGTGTCCCCGGGGCGCCTGCCGCGGAGGAAGATTCCCATGCGCAATTCTCGTGCTCTGGCGGCCGTGGTCGCCGCAGGCGCCCTGGTCGGGTTCGCGGCGCCGTCCGCCGCGGCCTGGGCGGAACCGAGCAACATCGTCGCCATGCCCAGCGTCATCGCCCGGGGCGGCCAGCTGACGGTCACCGTCGACGGCAGCTCCTGCAGTACGCCCGGCAGCTACGTCGAGTCACCGGCGTTCCCGCGGACCAACCTGCACCACATCCAGGGCGGCACCACCGCGAGCGCGACCGTCAAGGTCAACCACAACGCCCACCCCGGGGCGTACGACATCACGGCGAACTGCGGCGGCAAGCCCCTGACCCGGCCCGCCGCCTTCACGGTCATCCACGGTGGTGTCCGCGGCGGCATCGGCGGCAGCACCACGTCCGGGGCGACGCGCACCGACATGGCGATCGGCGGGGCCCTGGTGGCGGCCGCGGCCGTCGGCGGCGGGGTGTTCTGGATGCGCCGCCGGTCCGAGAGCAAGGCCTGACGGCTTCCGCGGCCGGACGGGACGTGACGGTCCGTCCGGCATCCACACGGCCGACCGGCCCGGCGCGTCCCCTTC
>NZ_JBHXTE010000099.1:1858-3122 GCF_042677545.1 Streptomyces sp. NPDC127108
GGACGAGTCAGAAACCGTTGATGTAGGCGAAGGACATGCGAAAGGTCCGGCGTAGAGGGTAAGACCCCCGTAGTCGAAACGTCAGCGGCTCGTTTGAGAGACACCCAAGTAGCACGGGGCCCGAGAAATCCCGTGTGAATCTGGCGGGACCACCCGTTAAGCCTAAATATTCCCTGGTGACCGATAGCGGATAGTACCGTGAGGGAATGGTGAAAAGTACCGCGGGAGCGGAGTGAAATAGTACCTGAAACCGTGTGCCTACAAGCCGTGGGAGCGTCGCGTTGCATGCTTGCATGCAACGTCGTGACTGCGTGCCTTTTGAAGAATGAGCCTGCGAGTTTGCGGTGTGTTGCGAGGTTAACCCGTGTGGGGAAGCCGTAGCGAAAGCGAGTCCGAATAGGGCGATATAGTAGCGCGCTCAAGACCCGAAGCGGAGTGATCTAGCCATGGGCAGGCTGAAGCGGAGGTAAGACTTCGTGGAGGGCCGAACCCACCAGGGTTGAAAACCTGGGGGATGACCTGTGGTTAGGGGTGAAAGGCCAATCAAACTCCGTGATAGCTGGTTCTCCCCGAAATGCATTTAGGTGCAGCGTCGTGTGTTTCTTGCCGGAGGTAGAGCACTGGATAGGCGATGGGCCCTACCGGGTTACTGACCTTAGCCAAACTCCGAATGCCGGTAAGTGAGAGCGCGGCAGTGAGACTGTGGGGGATAAGCTCCATGGTCGAGAGGGAAACAGCCCAGAGCATCGACTAAGGCCCCTAAGCGTACGCTAAGTGGGAAAGGATGTGGAGTCGCAGAGACAACCAGGAGGTTGGCTTAGAAGCAGCCACCCTTGAAAGAGTGCGTAATAGCTCACTGGTCTAGTGATTCCGCGCCGACAATGTAGCGGGGCTCAAGCGTACCGCCGAAGTCGTGTCATTCCAGCATGAGGGCCAACGCCCGCTGGGATGGGTAGGGGAGCGTCGTGTGCCGGGTGAAGCTGCGCCGGAAGGCAGTGGTGGACGGTTCACGAGTGAGAATGCAGGCATGAGTAGCGATACATACGTGAGAAACGTGTGCGCCGATTGACTAAGGGTTCCTGGGTCAAGCTGATCTGCCCAGGGTAAGTCGGGACCTAAGGCGAGGCCGACAGGCGTAGTCGATGGATAACCGGTTGATATTCCGGTACCCGCTGTGAAGCGTCAAACATCGAATCCAGTGATGCTAAGGCCGTGAAGCCGTCCTGGAGCCTTCGGGCGAAGGGGAGTGGTGGAGCCGCCGGCC
>NZ_JBHXTE010000099.1:3219-4760 GCF_042677545.1 Streptomyces sp. NPDC127108
GATCTGGTAGTAGGTGAGTGATGGGGTGACGCAGGAAGGTAGTCCAGCCCGGGCGGTGGTTGTCCCGGGGTAAGGGTGTAGGACGTCAGGTAGGCAAATCCGCCTGACACATAGTCTGAGACCTGATGCCGAGCCGATTGTGGTGAAGTGGATGATCCTATGCTGTCGAGAAAAGCCTCTAGCGAGTTTCATGGCGGCCCGTACCCTAAACCGACTCAGGTGGTCAGGTAGAGAATACCGAGGCGTTCGGGTGAACTATGGTTAAGGAACTCGGCAAAATGCCCCCGTAACTTCGGGAGAAGGGGGGCCATTCCTGGTGATCCGATTTACTCGGTGAGCTGGGGGTGGCCGCAGAGACCAGCGAGAAGCGACTGTTTACTAAAAACACAGGTCCGTGCGAAGCCGTAAGGCGATGTATACGGACTGACGCCTGCCCGGTGCTGGAACGTTAAGGGGACCGGTTAGTCACTCTTCGGGGTGGCGAAGCTGAGAACTTAAGCGCCAGTAAACGGCGGTGGTAACTATAACCATCCTAAGGTAGCGAAATTCCTTGTCGGGTAAGTTCCGACCTGCACGAATGGCGTAACGACTTCTCGACTGTCTCAACCATAGGCCCGGTGAAATTGCACTACGAGTAAAGATGCTCGTTTCGCGCAGCAGGACGGAAAGACCCCGGGACCTTTACTACAGTTTGATATTGGTGTTCGGTTCGGCTTGTGTAGGATAGGTGGGAGACTGTGAAGCGGGCACGCCAGTGTTCGTGGAGTCGTCGTTGAAATACCACTCTGGTCGTGCTGGATGTCTAACCTGGGTCCGTGATCCGGATCAGGGACAGTGTCTGATGGGTAGTTTAACTGGGGCGGTTGCCTCCCAAAGGGTAACGGAGGCGCCCAAAGGTTCCCTCAGCCTGGTTGGTAATCAGGTGTTGAGTGTAAGTGCACAAGGGAGCTTGACTGTGAGACTGACGGGTCGAGCAGGGACGAAAGTCGGGACTAGTGATCCGGCGGTGGCTTGTGGAAGCGCCGTCGCTCAACGGATAAAAGGTACCCCGGGGATAACAGGCTGATCTTCCCCAAGAGTCCATATCGACGGGATGGTTTGGCACCTCGATGTCGGCTCGTCGCATCCTGGGGCTGGAGTCGGTCCCAAGGGTTGGGCTGTTCGCCCATTAAAGCGGTACGCGAGCTGGGTTTAGAACGTCGTGAGACAGTTCGGTCCCTATCCGCTGTGCGCGTAGGAGTCTTGAGAAGGGCTGTCCCTAGTACGAGAGGACCGGGACGGACGAACCTCTGGTGTGCCAGTTGTTCTGCCAAGGGCATGGCTGGTTGGCTACGTTCGGAAAGGATAACCGCTGAAAGCATCTAAGCGGGAAGCCTGCTTCGAGATGAGGACTCCCACCCCCTTTGAGGGGTTAAGGCTCCCAGTAGACGACTGGGTTGATAGGCCAGATATGGAAGCCCTGTAAGGGGTGGAGTTGACTGGTACTAATAGGCCGAGGGCTTGTCCTCAGTTGCTCGCGTCCACTGTGTTGGTTCTGAAAC
>NZ_JBHXTE010000100.1:0-4592 GCF_042677545.1 Streptomyces sp. NPDC127108
GCCCGCGTGGGGGGGGGGGGGGGGGGGGGCGGGGGGGGGGGGGGGGGGGGGGGCCCCCCCCCCCCCGGTTTCGGGAAGGGGCGGGATCGGGGAAACCTAAAGCCCCAGCCGAGCCAACACCTTCCCCCCGTCCAACCCGCACACCCCGTCCCCCGCCGCCGCCCAGGCAACCGCACACAAGGCCCGCAACCCATCCAAGGCCGCCCCCTCCCCCTCAAGCACCAGAGCGTCCCCCCGCGCAGAGGCAACCCACCCCCCGCAAGCAAACCCCTCCCCCACGGGCTCCACCCCGGGCTGCCCCCTCAACATCCCCCGCAGATCGGCGTCCACATACGTGGGCCGATGCTCAGGCCGAGCGGCCAGCAACTGCGCCCCGTCCGTGACCCCCGTCAGGACGAGCAGCGAGTCCACACCCCCGTTGAACGCCCCCTCGATGTCCGTATCGAGCCGGTCCCCGACGACCAGCGCCCGCTCCGCCCCGGTCCGCAGGATCGTCTCCCGGTGCATCGGGGGCAACGGCTTCCCCGCCACCTGCGGCTCCGCCCCGGTCGCGATGCGCACGACCTCCACGGCGGCTCCGTTGCCAGGAGCGATTCCCCGCCCGCTCGGGATGGTCAGATCGGTGTTGGACGCGAACCACGGCACACCCCGGGCGATCGCGTAACAGGCCTCCGCGAACCGCCCCCACGCCAACTCAGGCCCGCCGTACCCCTGCACCACGGCCACCGGATCGTCATCGGCGGACTCCACGGGCTCGAGCCCACGCTCACGCAGCGCGACCCGCAGTCCTTCGCCACCGACCACCAACACCCGCGCCCCCGAAGGCACTTGCTCACTCACGAGCCGCGCGACGGCCTGCGCGGACGTGATCACGTCCGACGGGCCGGTGGGAATGCCGAGCTCCGTCAGATGATCGGCCACCGCGTCCGGCGTCCGCAGCGCGTTGTTCGTCACGTACGCGAGATGCATGCCCCCGGACCGGGCCGTGGCCAGCGAGTCGACGGCGTGCGCGATGGCCTTGCCACCTGCGTAGACGACCCCGTCGAGGTCGAGCAGCGCCGTGTCGTAGCTCTCGCTCAGCGCCCGCTCACTGCCCGCGGGCCGCGTCCGCACGGGCTGGTTCCCACCCGGGTTGCCGGTCTGGCTCATTACGCATCTCTCCTCGCTAATTCCACTCCCCCGATCATCGCTCATGCCACTGACACACTTACGATGCACTAATGAACACAGCGGGTCACACGGACGTCCACGGCCTCGACCTGATTCCGTTCCGGGGGGTGCGGTACGACTCCGAACGGGTCGGCTCCCTCGCCGCCGTGACCTCACCGCCGTACGACGTGATCGTGCGGCCGGACGGCCTCCTGGAACTGGAGTCGGCCGACCCGCACAACATCGTCCGCCTGATCCTGCCGCAGGCGACCACGCCCGCGGCCCGCAACCGCCAGGCCGCGGACACCCTGCACGAGTGGCTCGCCGAGGGCATCCTGACCCCCGACCCGATCGCCGCCCTGTATGTGTACGAGCAGCAGGGCGACGGCATCCTCCAGCGCGGCATCATCGGCGCCCTGCGCCTGTCCGAGCCCGCGGACGGCATCGTCCTGCCGCACGAGGACGTCATGCCGCACGTCGTCGAGGACCGCGCCGCCCTGATGCGCGCGACGGCCGCGAACCTGGAGCCGCTGCTCCTCACCTACCCGGGCGGGGACCCGGCGGAGGGCGCCGCGGCCGCCATAGAGCGTGCGACGCACCACAAGCCGCTGCTCTCCACGACCACCGAGGACGGCTTCAGCCATCGCCTGTGGGCGGTCACCGACCCCGCCGAGATCGCTGAAATCCAGTCAGATCTTGCCCACCACCAGGCTCTCATCGCCGACGGCCACCACCGCTGGGCCACGAACCTGCGCCTGCGCGCCGAGCACCCCTCCCCCGGGCCGTGGGACTTCGGTCTGGTCCTGCTGGTGGACACGGCCCGCTATCCGCTGCGGGTCCGCGCCATCCACCGCTATCTGCACCGGCTCCCGGTCGCGGAGGCCCTGGCCGCGCTCGCGGACTCGTTCCGGGTACGCACCCTGGAGTGCTCCTTGGCCGAGGCGCGGGCGGCCCTCGGCGACGCCGCGTCCGAGAGCAACGCGTTCCTCCTGGCGGGCGACGGCTCGTACCACCTCGTGGACCGCCCGGACCCCGCCCTGCTGGCCCGCACGGTCCCCCTCGGCCGCCCGGAGGCCTGGCGCACCCTGGACGCGACGGTCCTGCACGCCACGCTCCTCGACCACATCTGGCGCATCCCGGACGACCCGGAGCAGATCGCGTACATCCATCACACGGAGGCGACGGTCGAGAAGGCCGAGCGCGAGGGCGGCACCGCGGTGCTGATGCACCCGGTCCGTGAGGAGGTCGTACGCGACCTGGCCCGCCAGGGCGTCACGATGCCCCGCAAGTCGACGTCGTTCGGCCCGAAGCCCGCGACGGGCCTGGTCCTGCGCGACCTGGCGTTCTGACAACAGCCTGCGCGTACGACAGGACAACCGACTCCGCGCACGCGAAGGGGCGGGCCTCCGGCTGGAGACCCGCCCCTTCACGTGCGACCGCCACGACACTCACTGCCGTGGCGGCAACTGCCGTCAGTCCTTGTCGCGCCCGACCTCGTCGTCATCGGCGACATCCACGTCGTCGGCGACGGCCGCGTCGGCGTCGACATCGACGACCTCGGGAGCCGCTGCTTCCACCTGCTGCGACGTCTCGGGCTCGACGTCCGCCGACTCCGTCACCTCGGCCTCGGTCCCGGTCCCGGCCTCCGCCTCATCGCCCTGGAGCGCGTCGACGAACTCGACGCCGTCCAGCTCGGCGAGCCGGTCGGACGCGTCGGTGCTGCCGTCTTTGTCGGCCTCGATGGCCTTGGCGAACCACTCGCGGGCCTCGTCCTCACGTCCGGCCGCGAGCAGCGCGTCACCGTAGGCGTACCGCAGACGCGCGGTCCACGGCTGCACCGAGCTGGAGGCCAGCTCAGGGCTCTGCAGCGTGACGATGGCGGCGTCGAGCTGCCCCATGTCGCGCCGCGCGCCGGCGGCGACGAGCCGCATCTCCACCTGTCCGGCCTTGTCGAGCTTGTGCACCTCGGGCGCACCGGCCATGTCGAGTGCCTTCTCCGGCCGCCCGAGCCCACGCTCGCAGTCCGCCATGACGGGCCACAGCTCCACACCGCCGGTCATGCGCCGCGCGGCCCGGAACTCGGCGAGCGCCTCGCTGTACTTCTGGTTGGCGTACGCGGCGAAGCCCGCGGCCTCGCGTACGGCGGCGACGCGCGAGGCGAGCCGCAGCGCGACCTTGGAGTAGCCGTAGGCCTGCTCGGGGTCCTCGTCGATGAGCTTGGCGACCATCACCAGGTTCCTGGCGACGTCCTCAGCGAGCCCCTTGGGCAGGCTCTGCAGCTCCTGCCGTACGTCCTGGTCGATCTCGTCGCCCGTGACGTCGTCCGGGATCGGCAGCCGCTTGATCGGCTCACGGTCCCGCTCGCGGTCGTCCCTGCGGAACCCACCACGGTCGCCGTCACGCCGGTCGTCCCGCCCACGGAACCCACCGGGCCGCCCACGGCTGTCGTCACGACGGGGGCCACGCCCACGGTCGTCACGGCCACGGTAGCCGCCACCACGGTTGTCGTCGCGGCGGAAGCCGCCACGGTCACCACGGTCGCCGTCACGGCGGTCATCCCGCCGATCATCACGACGGTCATCGCGCCGGAAGCCACCGCGGTCGTTGCCACCACGGTCGTCACGACGGAACCCACCACGGTCGCCACGATCACGGTCATCACGCCGGTCATCACGACGGAAAGCCGGACGGTCCCCATCACGGCGATCATCACGACGGTCGTCCCGGCGATCGTCGCGACGGAAGGCCGGGCGGTCCCCGTCACGCCGGAATGCGGGGCGGTCGCCGTCGCGGCGGAAGCCGCCCCGGTCGCCACCACGGTCACGGTCGTTGCCACCGCGGTCGTCGCGCCGGTCATCGCGACGGAACCCGCCGGGCCGGTCGTCGCGGCGGAAGGAGGGGCGTCCGCTGTCGCGGTCGTCACGTCCGCGGTAGCCGCTTCCGCCACGGTTGTCGTCGCGGCGGAAGCCACCACGGTCACCACGGTCGCCGTCACGACGGTCATCACGCCGATCGTCACGACGGAATCCGCCACGGTCACCGCGGTCGTTGCGGTCGCGGTCGTCCCGGCGGAAGCTGGGGCGGTCCCCGTCCCGACGGTCGTCGCGACGCGGGCCGCGGTCGTTGTCGCGACGTGGCCCACCGCGGTATCCACCCCGGTCGCCACCATCCCGGCGGCGCTGGTCGCGCTCCGGTCGCTCGTCGGGAGAGTTGGTGGACATGGGTGACTCCTAGTCTTCGGTACCGCAGTCATTCTGACGCAGCCGCGTAGCCGGCGCTCTTCGAGCAAAAACAAAAAGGACCCCTGGTCCCAGCGTGAACGCTGGGACCAGGGGTCCTCCAAAAATTGTTCGGCGGCGTCCTACTCTCCCACAGGGTCCCCCCTGCAGTACCATCGGCGCTGTAAGGCTTAGCTTCCGGGTTCGGAATGTAACCGGGCGTTT
>NZ_JBHXTE010000101.1:0-3547 GCF_042677545.1 Streptomyces sp. NPDC127108
CGGTGCGGCGCGCCTCCCCCCCCCCGCGCGCGGGCGGTCCGCCCCGCGGCGGACCCCGCTGGGGCGGGCCGCGGGCGCCCCCCCCCCCGGTTTCGGGAAGGGGCGGGACTGGGGAAGGCCCCGCAGGGATCCCAAGCCGCACCCGACACCTCCGGCGCACTGCGCGCCAGGGCCAACACAGCCTCCAGATCGCACCCGTCCCGCACCTGCGAGGCCAGCGCAGCCACAGAGGCCAAGGCCTCGGCCCGCCGCTCGGCGACAGGCACAAGCCCCAAGTGCCGCGAGGGCGCCCGAACCTGAGGCACCCGCCGCAGCGCACCCAGCACCGGCACCCCGGACGAATCCAACGCCTCCCGCAACAACTCCTCGTGCCGATCCGACCCCACCTTGTTGAGGATCACCCCGCCGACCCGCACCTCCGGATCCCACGAGGCGAACCCGTGCACCAGCGCGGCCACGGACCGCGACTGCGACGAGGCGTCGACGACGAGCACCACAGGAGCCCGCAGCAGCTTCGCCACATGGGCGGTGGACGCCAGCTCCCCCTGCCCGGCCGCCCCGTCGTACAGCCCCATGACGCCCTCGACGACGGCGAGATCGCACCCGGCGGCACCGTGCGCGAACAGCGGGGCGACCAGCTCGGGACCGCACAGATAGGCGTCCAGGTTCCGCCCGGGCCGCCCGGTGGCGAGGGAGTGGTACCCGGGGTCGATGTAGTCGGGCCCGACCTTGTGCGGGGACACGGCGAGCCCGGCCTCCGCGAAGGCGGCCATGAGCCCGGTCGCGACCGTCGTCTTCCCGCTCCCGGAAGACGGCGCCGCGACGACGACACGCGCTACCACTCGATGCCCCGCTGCCCCTTCTGACCGGCGTCCATCGGGTGCTTGACCTTGGACATGTCGGTGACGAGGTCGGCGTACTCCAGGAGCTGCTCAGGGGCGTTGCGCCCGGTGATCACCACGTGCTGGGTCCCGGGCCGCTCGCGCAGCACGGACACGACCTCCTCGACGTCGATCCACCCCCAGTGCAGGAGGTAGGCGAACTCGTCGAGCACGTAAAGGCGGTACGTCTCGGCGGCGAGGTCACGCTTGACCTGCTCCCAGCCCTCGCGGGCCTTCTCCTCGTTGGTCTGCTCGCCCTCGGCGGGGGCGCGCTGGATCCACGACCAGCCCTCGCCCATCTTGTGCCAGTCGACGGACCCGCCCTGCTCGCTGGCGCCGAGCACCCGCAGCGCGTTCTCCTCGCCGACCTTCCACTTCGCCGACTTCACGAACTGGAACACACCGATCGGCCACCCCTGATTCCAGGCCCGCAGCGCGAGCCCGAAGGCGGCGGTCGACTTTCCCTTTCCGATGCCGGTGTGCACGACGACGAGCGGCCGATTGCGCCGCTGACGCGTCGTGAGCCCGTCATCGGGCACGACACTGGGCTGTCCCTGCGGCATCAGGCAATCCTCCTCGCGGGGCCGTACGACCCCTGAACGTCCTTCACGAGCCCGGCGATCGAGTCCGCCCGCAGCCCGTCCAGCGTCACCGCGGTCCCGCCGAGCTCCCCGGCCAACTGCCCCGCGAGCCCGAGCCGCACCGGCCCCGACTCGCAGTCCACGACCACCGAGGCCTGCCCCTCGGCGGCGAAGAGCCGCGCGGCACGCCCGGCCCGCTCGACCGGCTCCACACCCCCGGTGGCCCGGCCGTCGGTCACCACGACCACCAGCGGCCGCCGCGCGGGATCCCGCAGCCGCTCCACCCGCAGCACCTCGTGGGCGCGCAGCAGCCCGGCCGCGAGTGGCGTACGCCCGCCCGTCGGCAGCGACTCCAGGCGCGCCGCCGCCGCGTCCACGGACGACGTGGGCGGCAACGCCACCTCCGCCTCCGTCCCGCGGAACGTCACGAGCCCCACCTTGTCCCGCCGCTGATAGGCGTCGAGGAGCAGCGAGAGCACCGCGCCCTTCACGGCCGTCATCCGCTGCCGCGCCGCCATCGACCCCGACGCGTCCACGACGAACAGCACGAGGTTGCCCTCGCGCCCCTCGCGCGTGGCCTGCCGCAGATCGTCCCTGCGCACCACGAGCCCGCGCCCGGACCGCCCGCGCGCCCGCTGATGGGGCGCGGCGGCCTGCACGGTCGCCGCCAGGTGCAGCTTCGTGAGGGCCCCTCGGGGCCGCCGCGCACCCGTCGTACGCCCGTGCTCGGTCCGCGCCCGGGAACGCCTCCCCGCCGCACCCTCACCGAGACCCGGCACGCTCAGGACCTTCGTCCGGAACGGCTCACCGGCACGCACGGCCTGCTGTTCGCCCGCGCCACCGCCCTGCGGCTGCCCCTCTTCGGAGGCCTCGGGCGTGGCGGCGGTGCCGTCGCCGGACTGCTCGGGACCGGAGTCCGGCGGCGGCTGCCCGCCCCCGCCGTCCGGCCCGCCGCCGTCGGGATCGGGCTCGTCGTCCCCGTCGTTCTCCCCGAACTCCTCCAACGTCTCGTCCAGCTTGTCCTCGTCGAGCCCCGGCGCGTCGAAGGGGTTGCGGCGCCGCCGGTGCGGCAGCGCGAGCAGCGCGGCCTGCCGCACGTCCTCGGCGAGCACGTCCTCGCGCCCCGCCCACGCGGCAAGCGCGGTCGCGGTGCGCGCCATCACGATGTCGGCGCGCATGCCGTCCACTTCGAAGGCCGCACAGGTCGCCGCGATCTGCCGCAGCGCCCCGTCCCCGAGCCGCACCTGCGGCAGCAGCGCACGAGCGGCGACGATCCGCGCCCGTACGACACCCTCCTCGTCGCCCCAGCGCGCCGCGAACCCGTCCGGGTCGTCGTCGTAGGCGAGCCGCCGCCGCACGACCTCCACGCGCTGGTCGGGCTCGCGGGACGCGGCGACCTCGACGGTCAGCCCGAACCGGTCGAGCAACTGCGGCCGCAGCTCGCCCTCTTCGGGGTTCATGGTCCCCACGAGCAGGAACCGAGCCGCGTGCCGCACCGACACGCCCTCGCGCTCGACGTACGAGGCCCCCATGGCGGCCGCGTCGAGCAGCAGGTCGACCAGGTGGTCGTGCAGCAGGTTCACTTCGTCGACGTACAGGATCCCGCGGTGCGCGTCGGCCAGCAGCCCCGGCTCGAACGCCTTCACGCCCTCGGCCAGCGCCCGCTCGATGTCGAGCGCCCCCACGAGCCGGTCCTCCGAGGCCCCGACGGGCAGCTCCACCATGCGCGCGGCCCGAGCGACCCCGCCCCCGGCCTCGTGCGGCCCGTCCGGACACGAGGGATCGGGCGCCCCCGGAGCACACGAGAACCGGCACCCGGCGACGACGTCCACCTCGGGCAGCAGCGCGGAGAGCGCCCGCACGGCGGTGGACTTGGCGGTGCCCTTCTCACCGCGTACGAGCACGCCGCCCACTGCGGGGGAGACGGCGTTGAGGAGCAGGGCGAGCCGCAGGTCGTCCTGGCCGACGAGGGCGGTGAAGGGGTAAGGGGCGGTCATACGGCGTCCTCCAACTGTGCCTCGACGGCAACTATGTGAGCCCGTCCGGCGTTTGAGGACGAGCCGCGGAGCGGCGATACGGGGGTCC
>NZ_JBHXTE010000102.1:0-3474 GCF_042677545.1 Streptomyces sp. NPDC127108
AAGAGACAGCTGGGGGGCCACCCTCCCGGGAGGGTGGCCCCACAGTCGTACCAACGGGACACATCAACGGCGCACGCGGCAGGCGGCCGCGCCGGGCTCACGCGGCGGGCTGCGCCAGCCAGTCCGGCAGGGCCTCGTACCCGTCCCGCCCGAGGGCCAGCAGCATCGCGTCCGCCGGGGTCGGCTCGAAGGGCTCCCGGAGCAGCGGCATCCCGGCCTGCTCCGGGGTGCGGTCCGCCTTGCGGTGGTTGTCCACCGCGCACGAAGCCACCGTGTTCATCCAGGAGTCCGCACCCCCCTGGGAACGCGGCACCACGTGGTCCACGGTCGTCGCGCGCCTGCCGCAGTACGCGCACCGGTGCTGGTCCCGCACCAGGACTCCCCGCCGCGACCAGGGAGCCCGTCTTCGGAAGGGCACCCGTACATACCTGCACAACCTGATCACCCGCGGCACCGGAAGCTCGACGGCGGCAGCGCGCACACGCAGCGCGGGGTGGGCCTGCTCGACAACGGCCTTGTCCTGCAGCACCAGCACGACGGCACGATTCAGCGTCACCGTCGAAAGCGGTTCGAAGCTCGCGTTCAGCACCAGCGTGTCCCGCATCTCGCCCACCTCCCGTGTGCACCGGCCCACCCCCTGGCGGGCTTGGATCAACTCTGGCCGGGCACGCCGGGTAGGACAACGCAATAAAAGATGCCCGCCCCTGATCACTTCCAAGACCAGGGGCGGGCAAACGTTCAATGAACGCTGAGCTGATGTGAGCGCGGACGGTTCACGCTGGGCAGCGATTAACCATCGGCGACCGTCGCGTGACTAACTGTCGGCGACCGCCGCGTACTCCGCGACCACGGAAGCGCGGGCCAGCGTGTGGAACCGCAGGTTGAAGCCGACGACGGCGGGTGAAGCGTCCGAGTCGGGGCCGAGCTTCTCCTGGTCGACCGCGTACACGGTGAACACATAACGGTGCGCCGGGTCACCGGGCGGCGGGGCGGCGCCACCGAAGTCCTTCGTCCCGTAGTCGTTGCGCACCTGCACCGCGCCCTCCGGGAGGCCTTCGAACTTGCCGCTGCCCGCGCCGACGGGCAGCTCCGTCACCGAGGCCGGGATGTCGAACACCGACCAGTGCCAGAACCCGCTCCCCGTCGGGGCGTCCGGGTCGAAGCAGGTCACGGCGAAGCTCTTCGTCTCCGGCGGGAAGCCCTCCCACCGAAGGTGCGGCGAGGTGTTCCCAGCCGCGTAGACCTGGGCGTCCTTGAGCACCGCGCCCGGCTCGAAGTCCGCGCTCGCGACCGTGAACGACGGCACGGGCGGGTGGAAGTCATGGGGCAGCGGCGGCCTCTTGACCTCGGTCACGTAGGCACCTCCTGATCGGTTCCGGTTCGGTCCAGTACGGCGATCGCTCGCCGTCGACGAGCCTAGAACCAGTTGCGCTTGCTGCCGACGTGGGACAGCCACTCGTTGAGGTACGCCGCCCAGTCCGTGCCCTGGAAGTCGTTCAGTCCGACCTTGAAGGACTTGTACGAGTCGCTGCCCTCGCTGAACAGACCCGGCTTCTTGTCCATCTCCAGGACGACGTCCATCTCGCGGTCGTCTGAGACGAAGGTCAGCTCGACCTGGTTCAGGCCCCGGTACTGCTCCGGCGGGAAGAACTCGATCTCCTGGTAGAACGGCAGCTTCTGGCGGGTGCCGCGGATGTGGCCGCGCTCCATGTCCGCGCTCTTGAAGCGGAAGCCGAGCTGGCCGAAGGCGTCGAGGATCGCCTGCTGCGCCGGCAGCGGGTGCACGTTCACCGGGTCCAGGTCACCGGAGTCGACGGCACGGGCGATCTCCAGCTCCGTGGTCACCCCGATGTTCATGCCGTGCAGCTGACGGCCCGCGAAATGGGTGATGGGCGTCTCCCAGGGGATGTCGAGCCCGAACGGCACCGCGTGCACCGCGTTCGCCTTCAGCTCGAAGGCACCGCCGAGCCGCTGCTTGGTGAACTCGATGTCCTGCTTGACCTCCTGGTCGTTCCCCTCGACCTCGACGCGCGCCTGCAGGCCCACGGACAGCGCCTCGATCTGCTGGTCGACGTTCCCGCCCTGGATGCGCACCTCGCCCTGGACGACACCGCCCGGCACGACGTTGGCCTCGGTCAGCACCGTCTCGACGGAGGCCCCACCGGCACCCAGACTCGCCAGCAGCTTCTTGAACCCCATGACTCTCCTCCCCAGGCCCCGCCTGTGGTGTTGACTGGATCGATTGATCGTCGACCTTCGACTACGTACAAACGCAAACGGCTCGCGCGCGGTTCCGCACCCGTGCCTCGCGCCACACCCTCCCTGCGCGACGGCTCCAGGGCCACCCTCCACGCCAAACCCGTACACGTTCGGTGCACTACGCTCCTACGGCATGATCGCGGCCCCCGACCGTACGCCCCTGCCCCGGCACTTCTTCGACCGCCCCGTCCTGGAGGTGGCGCCGGACCTGCTCGGCCGCGTCCTGGTGCGTGACACCCCGGACGGTCCGATCGAGCTGCGCCTCACGGAGGTGGAGGCCTACGCGGGCGAGGCGGACCCCGGCTCCCACGCCTATCGCGGCCGCACGGCCCGCAACGGCGTGATGTTCGGCCCGCCCGGGCACGCGTACGTCTACTTCACCTACGGCATGTGGCACTGCCTCAACCTGGTGTGCGGTCCCGAGGGGATGGCGAGCGGAGTCCTGCTGCGGGCCGGCGAGATCACCGAGGGCGCGGAACTCGCCCGGGTACGTCGACTCTCGGCCCGAAACGACAAGGAACTGGCCAAAGGCCCCGCACGCCTGGCCACCGCCCTCGACGTGGACCGACGCCTCGACGGCACCGACGTCTGCGCGGGGCCCGGCGCCCCTCTGCGTGTCCTCACCGGCACCCCTATAGATCCCGACCAGGTCAGGAACGGCCCGCGCACCGGAGTCGGCGGCGAGGGAAGCGTGCACCCCTGGCGCTTCTGGACGGCCAACGACCCTACGGTGAGCCCTTATCGGGCTCATACACCTCGACGCCCCAGAACTTGACGCGGCGTTGGTGGTTCCGTAATGTAGCCCGAGCCGCTTGACCCGGGTACGGCATTCAGCCAGCAGCCGGAAGCGGCCAACCACTACCTACGACTTCCCTTCAGCGGGGTCCCGTTTCGCATGTCCGCATGCCGAAATTCGAATCCGCGAAGCTCGATTATGAGTTACCAGGGAAATCCGCTAACGTAGTGAACACGCCGAAAGGCAAGGCCCTCCAACGGCCATCGGAAATGAAATCCGAACCGGGAACGGAACGGAAAACGGATCTGGTAAGGTTGGAAACACGAAATACCGAAGGGAAGCGCCCGGAGGAAAGCCCCAGAGAATGTTCTGCGGGTGAGTACGAAGGAAGCGTCCGTTCCTTGAGAACTCAACAGCGTGCCAAAAGTCAACGCCAGATATGTTGATACCCCGTCTACTGGACATCATGTCCGGTGGCG
>NZ_JBHXTE010000103.1:0-3211 GCF_042677545.1 Streptomyces sp. NPDC127108
CGCGGCGTCTGGTGCGTGCTCTCGGCGTGCGCCCGGATCGCCCTCGTACTGGACGTACTTGGGTGATTCGGGCGTGCGGCGAGAGTGCGTGCCAGACGCCGCGGGCCCGCGAAGATCCGCCGGACAGGCCCTAGGACCGAGCGAGGGCGCGCGTAGCGCGGGGACCGCCGCACCCCCAGGGCGGGCCCGGGGGGCGGGACGACGGCGGTCCCCGCGAGGGACGCGGGCCGGGTCAGGACCGGGCAGCGCGTCCAGGGCGTCGCTGGAGGTCCGGGAGCCGCTCCGGAAGTCCTGACGCCGACATCCACCAAGGTGCCGTACGCGTGTTAAGCGGGTGCTGCGCGTACGTGTCGCCTTCGTACCGCTTCCGCGAAGTTCCCACGGCCGCGCGCCGGTTGCGGGCCCGGCCGCCGTGCGACCGGCCGCGCCCGCACCCGGAGGACCGCTTACGACCCCTGCTGCTCCGCGAGGAACGCGAGCAGGTCCTGACGGCTCACCACACCCGTCGGCTTGCCCTCGACGAGGACGATGGCGGCGTCGGCGGAGCCGAGGACCGACATCAGGTCGGCGACGGGCTCGCCGGAGCCGACCTGCGGCAGCGGGTCGGACATGTGCTTCTCCAGCGGGTCGCCGAGCGAGGCCCGCTGGGCGAACAGCGCGTCGAGCAGCTCGCGCTCGACGACGGAGCCGATGACCTCGGCGGCCATCACGTCCGGGTGCCCCGCGCCGGGCTTGACGATCGGCATCTGCGAGACGCCGTACTCGCGCAGGACCTCGATGGCCTCGCCGACGGTCTCCTCGGGGTGCATGTGGACGAGGGAGGGCAGCTCCCCGCCCTCCTTGCGGCGCAGCACGTCGCCGACGCGCGGCTGGTCGCCGGCCTCCTCCAGGAAGCCGTAGTCGTTCATCCACTCGTCGCTGAAGATCTTGCTCATGTAGCCGCGCCCGCTGTCGGGGAGCAGTACGACCACGACGTCGTCCGGGCCGAGGCCCTCGGCGACCCGCAGCGCCGCCACGACCGCCATGCCGCAGGAGCCGCCGACGAGCAGGCCCTCCTCCTTGGCGAGGCGCCGCGTCATCTGGAAGGAGTCCTTGTCGGAGACCGCGACGATGTCGTCCGTCACGTTCCGGTCGTAGGCCGTCGGCCAGAAGTCCTCACCGACGCCCTCGACGAGGTAGGGCCGCCCGGAGCCCCCGGAGTACACCGACCCCTCGGGGTCGGCCCCGACGACCTTGACCTTGCCGCCGGAGATCTCCTTCAGATACCCGCCGGTGCCCGAGATCGTGCCGCCCGTGCCGATGCCGGTGACGAAGTGGGTGATCTTCCCCTCCGTCTGCTCCCACAGCTCGGGGCCGGTGGAGTGATAGTGCGAGAGGGGGTTGTTCGGGTTGGAGTACTGGTCCGGCTTCCAGGCGTCGGGGATCTCGCGTACGAGGCGGTCGGAGACGTTGTAGTACGAGTCCGGGTGCTCGGGGTCGACGGCGGTCGGGCAGACGACCACCTCGGCGCCGTACGCGCGCAGCACGTTGATCTTGTCGGTCGACACCTTGTCCGGGCATACGAAGACGCACTTGTAGCCCTTCTGCTGGGCCACGATGGCAAGGCCGACGCCCGTGTTGCCGCTGGTCGGCTCCACGATCGTGCCGCCGGGGCGCAGCTCGCCACTGGCCTCGGCCGCCTCGATCATGCGCAGCGCGATGCGGTCCTTCACGGAACCGCCGGGGTTGAAGTACTCGACCTTGGCAAGGACCGTGGCCTTCAGGCCCGCGGTCACGTTGTTGAGCCGCACCAGCGGGGTGTTGCCGACGAGGCTGATCATCGAGTCGTGGAAATGCACCGTGGTCTCCGTTTTTCCGGGGTATCCGGGCTGCGATGTCGTGGCCGCCCACGGGACGGACGAGCCGCGTGGGCCGCAGGTGTCGCGCGGCCCCCACCGGCCCGCGCCCGAGGACGCCGCACGAGGTTTTCGGTGCCGTCAGCCTACGGCTCAGACTCCCCCGTTCACCTCCGCTCGCGATTGGCCGACCGGCCCGACGGGGCAATGACTGGATGTACGGGACGAAATGGGCTCCACACGACTGGACCGGGGTGACGGCGGAGCATGTCGAGGGCGAGGGTGGCGCGGCGCATCGCCGCGGGCGCGGCGTACGGCGGCGGAGGCATCGGGCTGCTCGGCGCGGCCACGGTCGGGATCGTCCTCGCCGAGGTGCAATTGGCCAAGCGGTCGGTGGGCAACGGCGGGTACGGGGCGCCGCCGCGGGCGAACGGACGGTACGGGGCGGCGTTCGCCGAGCGCTCCGAGTGCGGGGAGCCGCTGCGGTTCGCCATGCTCGGCGACTCCACGGCCGCGGGCCAGGGCGTGCGCCGGGCCCAGCAGACCCCGGCGGCGCTGCTCGCCTCGGGCCTGGCCGCGGTGGCGGAGCGGCCGGTGGACGTGCGGGTGGTGGCGCAGCCCGGGGCGCAGTCCGACGACCTGGAGCGACAGGTGTCGCTGGTCCTGTCGGACGAGACGGGCTGGGTGCCCGACGTGTGCGTGGTGATGATCGGGGCGAACGACGTCACCCACCGGATGCCGGCGACGCGGTCGGTGCGGTTCCTGTCGGCGGCGGTGCGCAGGCTGCGGACGGCCGGGGCGGAGGTGGTCGTGGGGACGTGCCCCGACCTCGGCACCATCGAGCCCGTCTACCAGCCGCTGCGGTGGCTGGCCCGGCGGGTCTCGCGGCAGCTCGCCGCCGCGCAGACGATCGGGGTGGTGGAGCAGGGGGGACGGACGGTGTCCGTGAGCGACCTGCTCGGCCCCGAGTTCGCGGCGAACCCGCGGGAGCTGTTCGGCCCCGACAACTACCACCCCTCCGCGGAGGGGTACGCCACCGCGGCGATGGCCGTCCTGCCCACGCTGTGCGCGGCCCTCGGCCTGTGGCCGGAGGAGGAGCGGCCCGACGTCTCGCGCCGTGAGGGCTTCCTGCCCGTCGCCCGTGCCGCCGCCAAGGCCGCGTCCGAGGGCGGCACGGAGGTCACCGGCGCCATGCCCACGGGCCCCCGCGGCCCCTGGGCCCTCCTCAAGCGCAGGCGCCGCCGGCGCATCCAGGAACCGGACCCGTCCCCGATCCCGTAGCCCCCTCCGGGGGCTCCGCCCCCGGACCCCCGCTCCTCAAACGCCGGAGGGGCTATCCCCCACCCACCCGCCCCAACCTGCTCCACCAGCCCAAC
>NZ_JBHXTE010000104.1:0-3172 GCF_042677545.1 Streptomyces sp. NPDC127108
GTCGAGGGCCATCCCCGTTCTTCCGGCGATCGAGGACTGTCCGCCGCCGGGTCAGCGGAGGACGGAAAGCCGCAACTCACCGACCCTCAGCAGCCGTGCCAGCAGCAGGTATCCGACGACCAGCACGGCCGCGCCCGCCGTGAGCGCCAGGGCCGTCGTCGCCGTGCTCGCGGCATCCACCCGGTCCGCGCAGACGCGGGCCACCAGCCAGGCGAGGGCCCCTGCGGGGGCGGCGGCCAGGGTGAGCTTGCCGTACGTGCGCACCAGACGCCTGCCGTCCATGCGGCCGTCGAGGCGCCTGCGCAGCAGTCGCGCGGTGAGCAGCAGACCCACGGCGTACGACAGCGTGTACGCGGCGGCCATGCCGACGACCGCCCAGCGGGCGGGCAGGAGTTGGTGGCAGGCGGCGGCGAGGGCGATGTTCACGGAAGCGATCGACACCGCCGTCCAGAACGGCGTGCGGGTGTCCTCGTAGGCGTAGAAGCCGCGCAGCAGCAAGTACTGGGCGGAGAACGGGATCAGGCCGAGGCCGAAGGCCTGGAGCATCTGGCCGAGCGGGCGCGTGGCCGCTACGTCGGCGGCTCCGTGGCCGAACAGCAGCGCCGCCGTCTCCGGGCCGAGCGCCAGGAAGAAGAATCCGGCGGGCACGATCACCACGCCGGTCAGGCGCAGCGCGCGGGACAGTTCGTCGCGCAGGTCGTCGGTGCGGCCCTGCGCCGCGGCCCTGCTCAGCCGGGGCAGGAGCGCGGTGACCAGCGAGACGGTGACGATGGACTGCGGCAGGAGCCAGATGGTCTGCGCGTACGTGTACGCCGTGTACCCGGCCCCCGCGTGCGGCAGGCGCTGGTCGGTGGCGTTGGCGTAGTTCGAGACGACGGTCAGGGCGACCTGGTTGGCGAGCACGAACAGCAGGGTCCAGCGGGCGGCGCGGGCGCTCTTGCGCAGGCCCGTGCCGCGCCAGTCGAAGCGCGGCCGGAAGCGGAAGCCCGCCTCGCGCACGTACGGCAGGAGCGCGAGGGCCTGTAGCGCGATGCCGCAGGTGGTGCCGACGCCCAGGAGCCGGACCTGCTCGGCGGTGATGTCGCCGACGCTGTCCGGCGCCGTCATCAGCGCCAGGTAGGCGCCGAACATGGCGATCAGGACGACGTTGTTGAGGACGGGCGTCCACATCATCGCGCCGAACCTCTCCCGGGCGCCGAGGACTTGGCCGAGCATCCCGAACATGCCGTAGAAGAAGATCTGCGGCAGCAGGAAGCGGGCGAAGACGACGGTGAGTTCGAAGGCCTCGTGGTTCTCGGCCGTGTCGCGCATGTACAGCCCGACGATCTCCGGTGCCGCCCACACGGCGAGCGCCGTGCCCGCCGCGAGGACGCACAGCACCAGGGTGACCAGTCGCTGTTCGTAGGCCCGGCCTCCGTCGGTCTGGGTGGCGCGGGCCCGGACGAGCTGCGGCACGAGCACGGCGTTGAGCGCGCCGCCGATCAGCAGGGTGTACAGGCCGGTGGGCACGGTGTTCGCCGTGTTGTACGTGCTGGCCAGCAGGCCCGTGCCGAGCGCCGCCGCCTGGAGTACCTGCCGGATGAGGCCGGTCGCCCGGGAGACGACGGTGCCGACGGCCATGAGCAGCGAGGCCCGTGCGAGGCCGCCTTCTTTCGAGCTGTGCTTCTTGTGCTTTGCGATGGTGATCCCCTCCCCCATCCCGCCACCCTACGCAACGAAGATCAAGTAGGGGCAAAGGGCACACCACCCTCCAGGCCTGCTGAGCCTGGCCCTCAAGGCCTGCTGAGCCTGACGGTGTCCCCCGCCCCGCCACCCCTGACCACGGTGATCTTCGCTCCGGTTTCGGGGTCGGTGAAGGTCTGGCCGGGGGCGTGGGCGGCCAGGTCCAGTCGTGCGCAGCCGGGGGGCGGGGTGGTGGGCGGTGCGGCGTTCATGACGCGGACGGGGCCCTCGCCGGTCGGCGTGGCGGAGTCCACCTTGTAGATGAGGACGCCGGTGGAGCAGGCGTTCCGGTCATGGCCCTCGGCCCGGCGGGACTCGGCGACGTACGCCGTCGTCGTGCCGGTGCGCAGGACGGCGATCTGGGTGCCGCCCCCGCGCTCCACCGGAGTCAGCCGGACCGTGCGCCGTCCCTGTCCGGGCAGGCAGGCCACCTGGGCGTCGCGGATCCAGCCGAGCTTCCAGGAGTGCCAGCCGAGGTACTGCGGCGCGCGGCCCGCGATGTCGCCCATGACGTCCCAGCCGCCGGTGTACTGGTGGGTGTCGCCCGCGAACGCGTAGAGGTCGGGCAGGCCGAAGGTGTGCCCGGTCTCGTGGGCGGCGACCTTGTGTCCCCAGCGCCACAGGTCCTGGCCGAAGGTGACCCCCCATTTGACGCGCCTGCCGTCGGCGCCGACTCCGGCGGTGCCCGGGTCGAAGAGGTAGGTCGGGGAGAAGGTGACGGCGGTGGCAGCCCGGGTGGGGACGACCCAGACCATGTCGTAGCGGGAGAAGTCCGCGTGCGGGTCGGCGGCGGTGACGGCGTCCCGTACGTACTTCTCGTGCGCCTCGAAGGTCAGACCGCGCTCGAATCCGTACGAGGCGGAGTCGGCGGGCATCCGGATCCAGCGGTGCAGCGAGGTGACGGCGAGCCGGGAGCGGCCGTGGCTGGCCTGCTTCAACCAGCGCGCGGCAGGGGCGAGTCGGTCGGCGTAGCCGCGCGTGGAGTCGGTGGCGGGGGCGTCGGGGAAGTCGACGAAGAGGGTGAGGACCTTGCGGGTGCCGGTGGCACGCTGGAACTGCCGGGGGTCGGTGTCGTGGCCTTCGTCGGTCCAGCCGGTGCGGCCGGGAAGGGCGCAGTCGGACGCGGGGGCGGCGGACGCCGGGGCCGGGGTGACCGCTTCGGCCGCGGTGGGGGCGGCGAGGCAGGCCACGAGGGCGAAGGCCGCGGTCGACGGCGGCAGGCGGAGGGGCTGGGTGGGCATGGCTCTCCCGGGGGTGCGGAACGGCCCGCGGGTACGGGCCGGGCGGGGTGTGCGGGACGGGCGCGACGGTCGGGGTGCGCGGAACGGGCTGAGCGTCCGGAAGGGGAGCGGACTCGACTAGGGCCTGTCCGGCGGATCTTCGCGGAACAGCCCGCGGCGTCTGGTGCGTGCTCTCGGCGTGCGCCCGGATCGCCCTCGTACTGGACGTA
>NZ_JBHXTE010000105.1:0-2971 GCF_042677545.1 Streptomyces sp. NPDC127108
CGGCGTTTGAGGAGCGGGGTCTGGGGCGGAGCCCCAGTTTCGGTGAAGGGGTGGGATTGGGGGCTCCCAGCCGGGGCGTCCGCACCCCGGCCGGGAGTCGGCTCAGCCGCGGCGGCGGCGCGTCAGCGCCAGGGCGCCGCCGCCGGCGAGGACCAGGGCGACGGCGCCCCCGGCCACGTACGGGGTGGACGAACTGCCGCCGGTCTCCGCGAGGTTGTCGTCGGGGGCCTCCTTCTTGGCGACCACCGGCTCGGCGGGCTTGCCCTGGGGGGCGGGGCCCGCCTTCTGGGGCTCGGGCAGGGGCTTGGGGCCGGGGCCGGGGGTGGTGCAGTTGGCGCCGGCCAGCGTGACGGTGCCGTCGACCGCGGCGACGCCGAGCTTCAGCGGGTCCACGGACACCTTGAGGCGCAGGGCGACCGCGGCGGCCGTACGGGACGTGGTGCGGGCCGAGGACAGGTCGAGCCGGACGTCGCCGACGCCGGGGACGGACACCTGGGTGGTGCCGGAGGCCTTCACGGCGACGCGCTTGCCGAGCACCGTGACCCCGCCGAGCAGCTTGGACTCGGCCACGGGCCGCTTGCCGGACACGCACAGGGCCTTGGACGTCACCTGGTCGACCTCGATGAGGGGCAGCATCGGCAGACCGGGCAGGTTCACCTTCGCGCGGGCGATGTTGCTGTAGCCCTCCGCCGTACCGCCCTTCACGGTGGCCCGCGCGGTCGCGACGTCGGCGCGCAGCACGCTGACGGGGCGCCCTCCGTCCACGCCGTCCAGCTTCACGGTGAGCGCGGTCTTCTGGGCGCTCGCGGGTGCGGACACCTCGTTGAGGACGGCGTTCAGCGGGAGGTTCACGGTCTTGTTGAGCAGGGAGACATTGAGGCCGGTGCGCAGGACAACGGCGTCGGCGCGGCCGCCGCGGTGGTCGTCGGTGGCGTGCGCGGTGCCCGCGGTGGAGAGCGCCGCGGAGCCCGCGGCGACGACGGTGGCGGCGGTGAGCGCGCCGATGTGGCGCCCGGGCAGTCTGCGGAAGGCGTTGCTGGTCAAGGTGGTGGAACCCTCACATGAGTCATGGAAGTACCGACCGCGCACGCCACACGGGGACATCGCGTGCGCGCGGCACCGGGGACGCCGGAATGCGCCTGGCGGCGCCCTCCCGACTCCCGGAATCTTTACGCACTGAGAGTGAACAGTCAGCAACGTGGCGTGAGTTCACCCCAAGGAGAGGTTTCCGTCGATGCATTCGAATCCTGCGGCACGGGCGTTCCCTCGGACCTCTCCCACCACGCACGTGCCGGTGACAAGCGCGATCGTCACGTTGACAGCCGGGGCCGGGGCAAAGTTACGTACAACGAGCCGGACCCCGTCGCGTCACCCTCCGTCAACAGGAGCCGCATGCCTCGCAACGTCGTCCTGATCACCGCCGACCAGTGGCGCGGCGACTGCCTGTCCGCCGCCGGGCACCCCGTGGTCCGCACGCCGTACCTGGACCAACTGGCGGGGCGCGGCGCCCGGTTCGAGCGGGCGTACTCCGCCGTGCCGTCGTGCATCCCGGCCCGCGCCGCCCTGCACACCGGCCTCGCGCAGACCTCGCACCGCCGCACCGGCTACCGGGACGGCGTGCCGTGGGAGTACCCGGTCACGCTGGCCTCCGAGTTCGGGCGGCACGGGTACCAGACGCGGGCCATCGGGAAGCTGCACGCCTTCCCGGAGCGCAATCGCATCGGCTTCGACGAAGTGACCCTGCACGACGGGTACTTGCACGCCGCCCGGGACCGCCGGGTCGACCCGCGCTTCCACGACGACTACCTGTCCTGGCTCGGACGGCAGCCCGGCGAGCGGGCCGGGGCCGACTACGCCGACACCGGGCTCGACTGCAACAGCGTGGTGGCCCGCCCCTGGCCCCGGGCCGAGCGGCTGCACCCCACCAACTGGGTGGTGACCGAGGCCGTCGACTTCCTGTACCGCCGTGACGTCACCTCGCCCTTCCTCCTCCATCTCTCCTTCCACCGGCCCCATCCGCCGTACGATCCGCCCGCCTGGGCCTTCGAGCAGTTCCTCGGCGTGCCCCAGGAGGATCCCGTCGTGGGCGACTGGGCCGACGCGCTCGCCCACTGGCGGGACGACAGCCGGGCCGACGCCAACTCCGCGGCGTACGACGCCCGTACCGTCCAGCGCGCCCGCGCCGGCTACTACGGCCACATGGCGCACATCGACCAGCAGATCCACCGGTTCCTCACCGCGCTCGCCGAGTTCGGGCTCGGGGACGACACATGGGTGTGCTTCACGTCCGACCACGGCGAGATGCTCGGCGAGCACCGGCTGTGGCGGAAGGCCTATCCGTACGAGGGGTCCGCCCGGGTGCCCCTGCTGCTCGCCGGGCCGCCCGGCGCGCTGCCCTCCGGCGGGGTCGTTTCTGGCTCCCTCGCCGAACTGCGGGACGTCATGCCGACGTTGCTGGACTGTGCGGGGTTGCCCGTGCCGGACGGGCTCGACGGGTACAGCCTGCTCCCCGCGGCGCGGGGTGAGCCCCTCCCCTCACCCCGGCCCTGGCTCCACGGCGAACACGTCCTCTTCGGGGAGTCCATGCAGTGGCTCACCGACGGGTGCGAGAAGTACGTGTGGTTCTCCGGCAGCGGTCACGAGCAGCTCTTCGACCTCGCCTCCGACCCCCAGGAACGCCACGACCTGGCCCCGTCCCGCCCGGACGCGGCGGCCCGCTGGCGCACCCGCCTCATCACCGAACTCACGGGCCGCCCCGAGGGCTACGTCGTCGACGGCGCCCTGCGCCCCGGGCGCGCCCCGTTGGAGGTCCTGCCGGAGGCTCCCCAACCCCACCCCTTCCCGTAACTGGGGCTCCGCCCCAGACCCCGCTCCTCAAACGCCGGAGGGGCTGGATGGTTCCAGCCCGTCCGGCGTTTGAGGACGAGGCGCGGAGCGCCGATAAGGGGTCCGGGGCGGAGCCCCGGGTTCG
>NZ_JBHXTE010000106.1:0-2850 GCF_042677545.1 Streptomyces sp. NPDC127108
TGGGCGTGCGGTGGGTGGTTGTCGTCTTATTTATCTTGATTTTGCCCTTGGCATTGTTGGTTGTGGGGGGGGGGGGGGTGAGTCGGGGGGCGCCCCCCCCTCCCCACCCCCCCCGCCCCCAGCCTCCGTCCCCCGTTCCAGCCCCTAGCCGCCCTGCCACTCCCCGTCCCGCATGACGACCCGCCCGCGCAGCTCCGCCTCGCCGCGCCAGGCCCGCACCGTCCTCGGCACCACACGCACGTAGAGGTAAGGCGCGTCCTCCGCGCGAGGGTCCCACCCGAACTTGGCGGTGAACGCCTCCGCCGCCTCCCCGGGCACCTCGTCGTCCGGGAAGCACTCCGCCTCCCCCTGGAGGAGCACCACGTCGAACGTGTCCGGCAGCGCCAGGCGCACACGCGGCTCCTCGCGGACGTTCCGCGCCGTCACGGACGTGGCGCCGGTGCACATCCACACGGCCCGCCCGTCCCACAGGAACCACAACGGCACCTGGTGCGGCCCGCGCTCCGGATGCGCCGTCGACACCCAGAGGTCCCGCTCGGCGGCGAGCCGCTCCAGCGTGTCCTGCCTGCGCTCCGCCGCTCCGCGCCGGACGATTCCCGTGCTCTGCATGAAAACCGACCCTAACCAGCGGGTTCACCGCGCACATGAGGCGCGAGGCCTACTCCCAGCGACCTATGCACCCCTCGGCCCTTGGCCCTTGGCCCTTGGCCCTTGGCCCTCACGGTCGGCCGAAGGCGCCGCGGAACAAACCAGTCCACCCACCCGGTTCCCAAGAGACCCACCCTTCCCCGCCCTTCCCCACCCTTCCCGAGAAGCGTCATCCCAAGAAGCGTCAGAGGAGAGCCAGTTGAGCCGCCCGGAGCCCACCTTCATCACCTTCGACATGTACGGGACGCTGACGGACTTCGCCATCGGGGCCGCCGCCAGGGAGGTCGTCCGGGACATCGCTCCGCCCGAGGTCCTGGACGCGTTCCTGCACCGGTTCGGCTGCTACCAGCTCGACGAGGTGATGGGCGACTGGCGGCCGTACGACGAGGTGGTGGCGCGCGCCTTCGAGCGGGCCTGCGCGAGCACCGGAGTGGAGTACCGGCCGGACGACCCCGCCAGGATCTTCGCGGCGATCCCGGAGTGGGGACCCCACCCCGACGTCCCGGAGCCGCTCGCGAAGCTCGCCGCGCGCTTCCCGCTCGTCATCCTGTCCAACGCCGCGGACAGCCACGTCGACCGGAACGTCGCGAAGCTCGGCGCGCCCTTCCACGCCGTGTACACGGCGGAGATGGCGCGCGCCTACAAGCCGCGGCTCCGCGCGTTCGAGTTCATGTACGAGCAGTTGGGCTGCCGTCCGGAGGACACCCTGCACGTGTCCTCCAGCCCCCGCTACGACCTCCAGTCGGCGACCGACCTCGGCGTCCGCGACCGCGTCTACGTCAACCGGGGCACCGAGCCCTCGGCGCCCTTCTACCACTCCCACGAGGTCACGTCCCTCGCCGGAGTCGCCGACCTGCTCGGCCTCTGAGCCCGCGCCCGGCCCACATCGACGTCCGAAGCCCGCCAGCGCACCCCCGCCCCACCGAGCAGGCTGCGCGCATGGCGAACTCACGCACCACAAGCACCACAAGCACGGCGGACGCCCCGGACACGACGGCCGTCCTCACCGGCATGTACGCCGCCGAGGCGAAGTACCTGGCCGCGGGCGGCCCCGGCGAGGCCTCCTTCGACCTGCTCGCGCCCTACTTCTCGACGGACGTCGTCCTGCGCCAGGCCGACTGGCTGCCCTACGGCGGCATCTGGCGCGGGCACGCCGGGATGGAGCGGTTCTTCGTCGCGATGAGCCGGGTGTGGGCGGCGTTCGACATGGTGGACCAGGAGTTCCTCGCCACGGGCGCGACCGCCGTCGTACGCACCCGGGTGCACGCGGTCGCCCGTACCACCGGACGTGAACTCGCCTTCCCGATCCTGCAGACGATCACGGTCGCGGACGGCCGGATCACCGAGGTCGACCCCTTCTACTGGGACACGGGAGCGGTCGCCGAGGCCTGCGCGGTGCCGCGCGGCTGATCCGCGCCCGGCGACGGCGTCAGCGGTCGGCGTACGCCCGGGGGCGGGTCCACAGGGTCAGGTCGCTGCTGGTGGCGATGGCCAGGGTGCGGCCGGAGGGGGAGAAACCGGCGGCGCGGAACTCCGAGTACCTGGCGTGCAGGACGTGCCACCACGTCGTGCCGACCAGGCCCCGGTGGAGGCCGTCGCCCGCGGCGAGGACGACGCGGTGGCAGGGCCAGTCGGGGCTGACGACGCGTACGGTCCAGCCGTCGGACGTCGTGCTGTGGAGTCCGCCGCCGAAGAGGCCCGCGATGTGGACGGGGGTGCCCGCGACCGGGCCGAGGCCGGGGCAGGTGAGGTCCGGGGAGTCGTCCGGCGTGCTGGTCTCGGGGTCGGGGTCGCGGTCCCGCGCGATCTTCTCGCCGGTGACCGCGTCGAACAGGCCGTGCCCGTCGCCCGACACCACCATCACGAGGTCCTGTCCGCTGCCGGGACGCAGGGCGAAGCCGATGCCGAGCAGCCCGCCGACGGGGATCGTGCCGCAGGGCGCGAGCCGCCAGGGCTCCGGGGCGGGCACGACCGGGGCGTCGAGGTATCGCTCCCGCAGCTTGCGCTGGTACTCCGACTGCAACATGCGCAGATGATACGGAGGGTCGGCGGCCCCGGGCGTACGCGTGCGAGTGGGGGGGCGCCCCCGGCGGGGGGGCGCCCCCACGGGGGGTGGGGGGGTGGGGGGGCCGTGCGGGGGGCCGCCCCCGCAGCGCGTTGGGGCGGGGTTGTTTGAGGGCGTGGGCCCCACGTATCCCCCGA
>NZ_JBHXTE010000107.1:0-2623 GCF_042677545.1 Streptomyces sp. NPDC127108
CCCGTATCCCTGGGGCCGCCGAGCCGCGCCCCGGCAGAACCCGTCTCGTTCCGTGATGACTTGGAGTTCCACGTGCACCGCAGACTCATCGCCCCGGGCGCTCTCGCGGCCGCGCTCGCCCTGCTGGCGATCCCGGCATCGGCCGCCGACTTCTCCCCCGGGGCCCCGGGCGCCGGCGACCACTACTACCCCGACGCGGGCAACGGCGGCTACGACGTCTCCCACTACGACCTGCGTCTGAAGTACCAGCCGAAGACGGACCTGCTCGAGGGCACGGCCACGATCCAGGCCACCACCACCCAGGACCTCTCGCGCTTCAACCTCGACTTCGGTCTGAAGGTCAGCGAGGTCCGTGTCAACGGCAAGAAGGCCGCGTTCGCCAAGACCGGCGAACAGGAGCTGGAGATCACGCCGAAGGCGGGTCTGCCCAAGGGCAGTTCGGTGTCGATCGTGGTCCGTTACGCCGGGAAGCCGTCCGAGGTGAAGATCCACGGCTTCACCGCCTGGCAGCGCACGCCCGACGGCGGCGTGGCGGCGCAGGAGCCGGAGTCGTCGGCCTGGTGGTTCCCGGGCAACGACCACCCGCGCGACAAGGCGACGTACGACGTGTCGGTGTCCGTGCCGGACGGCACCCAGGCCATCTCCAACGGCGTGCTCCAGTCGCAGTCCTCCAAGCTCGGCTGGACCCGCTTCAACTGGCGCTCCAACAAGCCGCAGGCCACGTATCTCGCCACGCTCGCCGTCGGCAAGTTCGACATCACCACGGACAAGACCGAGAACGGCCTGCCCGTCCTCAACGCCTACAGCAAGGACCTCGGCGACAACGCGGGTGCCGCGCGCGCCAGCATCGAGCGGACCACCGAGGTCGCCGAGTGGCTGGAGGAGGTCTTCGGCAAGTACCCCTTCAACGCCCTTGGCGGGTACGTCCCGAACGTGCCCACCAGCTTCGCCCTGGAGACCCAGACGCGGCCCTTCTACAGCCCGAAGGCCTTCGCGAACGGCTCCAACGTCTCCATCGTCGTCCATGAGCTGGCCCACCAGTGGTACGGCGACAGCGTCTCCGTGGAGAACTGGAAGGACATCTGGGTCAACGAGGGCTTCGCCCGCTACAGCCAGTGGCTGTGGTCGGAGAAGGAGGGCGAGGGCACGGCCCAGGAGCTCGCCGACTACGTGTACGCGAACAACGCGGCGGACTCGCCCTTCTGGCAGGTCAAGCCCGGCGACCCGGGTCCTGACAACCAGTTCCACATCGCCGTGTACGACCGCGGGGCGCTCGCCCTGCAGGCCCTGCGCAACGAGGTCGGCGACAAGACCTTCTTCCGCATCCTCAAGGGCTGGCCGAAGGAGAACGCGTACGGCAACGCCAGCGTGCGGGACTTCGTGACCTACGCCGAGAAGGTCAGCGGCAAGCCGCTCTCCGCCCTCTTCGACACCTGGCTCTACAAGGCCGGGAAGCCGGGCGCTCCGGCCGCGCGCGACGCCGGTGTCGCCCGTGCGGCGGGCAAGGGCGCTCCGGCGAAGCCGAAGTCGTGGAAGAAGATCGCCGCGACGAACTCCCTCCACGACCACGAGGAGGGGGCCGGGGCCGGGCACGCCAAGGGCCACGACCACTGACAGCGCCACAGTTCCGTGGGGTCCCCCCGCCCGCCCGGTCAGCGGGTGGGCGGGCGGGACCGCCGGGCGCGGAGGGCCGGTGGGGCGTAGCGGAGGCGTTCGGGCAGGCGCGGGTACGCCCAGCGGACCGCGCGGCCGAAGCGGCGCAGGCGGCGCTCCTGGGCGGGCGTCCAGGCGAGGCCGATGGCGGCGCGGGCGTCGGGCGGCAGCAGGCCCACGGTGAGGAAGCGCCGGAATCGCGTGAGGCCCGGGAGCAGCACGGGCCACAGGACGCGCAGGACCATCCGCAGCGCCCGTGGGCCGCGGTCCGGCGGTGGCAGCGGGGTGTCGACGGCGACCAGGTCGCGCACCACGGCCGTCTGCTCCAGCTCCTGCGCGAGCATCCGCCGGTAGTACGGCCAGAACTCCTCCAGGGACTGCGGCATGTCCCGGTCGTGGAGCCCGAGGACCCGGCCCACCTGGAGGCACTCCGCGTACAGCTGCCGTTCCTGCGCGGGCGTGAACGGCTGCCCCAGGTACGCCCGGGAGTGCCGGTAGACGGGGAAGGCGGTGGCGTGCACCCAGGCGTAGTTCGCGGGGGTGAGCGCGTGGTAGCGCCGTCCGCGGGCGTCGGTGCCCCGGATGTCGCGGTGCAGCGCGCGCAGCCTGCGCCCCTCGTCGGCGGCGGCCTCTCCCCCGTACACCCAGAGCAGCAGGGACCTGATCGAGCGCTCGCCGCGCCCCCACGGGTCCGTGCGGAACACCGAGTGCTCGTCGACGCCCGCGCCGACCGCCGGATGCGCCACCTGGAGGGCCATCGCGGCGGGCAGGGCCAGGAGCGTGCGGTACTCACCGGCGATGTCCCACAGGATCCCGTCGGACGGGGGCGGAGCGGGGTCGTGCACACCACCAGTATGCGGCGGCGGGGGGGGGGGCCCGGGGGCACCCCCCCCCCCCCGGGGCCCCCCGGCGGCGCGGCCCCCCCCGCGCCCCCCGGGGCAGAGTCCGGGGCCGCCCCCCCCCCGGGCCC
>NZ_JBHXTE010000108.1:0-2515 GCF_042677545.1 Streptomyces sp. NPDC127108
GGCCGGAACCGATTGGGTTCCGGCCACCCCGGCGGCTTTCCCATGGGCCGCCCCGAAGGCGACAGATCCGCCGGAATCGGTCGGCGGACGGAAAACACCGGGCCTCGCCGCCCGTGCGGAATGGAAAACGCCGTAGGGCCCGCAGCCAAACAGCTGCGGGCCCTACGGCGTCCGAGAAAAGCGGCGGCAGCCTACTCCTCCCGGCGAAGACTCGGCTTCAGGTCCTTGAAGCGGCCGAGCAGCCCATTGATGAAGGCCGGCGACTCGTCCGTGGAGAATTCCTTGGCGAGCTGGACGGCCTCGTCCAGAACCACCGCGTCGGGCGTTCCGTCGACCCAGACGAGTTCGTACGCGCCAAGACGCAGGATGTTCCGGTCGACGACGGGCATCCGGTCGAGCGTCCATCCGACGGCGTACTGCGAGATCAGCTCGTCGATGCGGGGAGCGTGCTTCTCGTATCCCTCGACGAGCTCCATCGTGTACTCGCTGACCGGCGGCTGCCGGGTGTCGGAGCGCGCGTGGCGCACCCAGTCCGCGAGGACCGTCAGGACGTCTGCACCGCGCTGGTCGGCCTCGAAGAGGATCTGGAAGGCGCGCTTGCGGGCCGTGTTACGGGCGGCCACGGTTAGCTGTTCACCCGGCCGAGGTAGCTGCTGTCGCGGGTGTCGACCTTGATCTTCTCACCGGTGGTGATGAAGAGCGGCACGTTGATCTGGTGACCGGTCTCCAGGATGGCGGGCTTGGTGCCACCGGTGGAGCGGTCGCCCTGGACGCCCGGCTCGGTCTCCTGGATGGTCAGCTCGACGGCGGCGGGCAGCTCGACGAAGAGCACCTCGCCCTCGTGCTGCGCGACGGTGGCCTCGAAGCCCTCGATCAGGAAGTTCGCGGCGTCGCCGACGACCTTCTTGTCGATGTGCAGCTGGTCGTAGGTCTCCATGTCCATGAAGACGAAGTAGTCGCCGTCCATGTACGAGAACTGCATGTCGCGCTTGTCGACGGTGGCCGTCTCGACCTTGACACCGGCGTTGAAGGTCTTGTCGACCACCTTGCCGGAGAGCACGTTCTTGAGCTTGGTGCGCACGAAGGCCGGGCCCTTGCCGGGCTTGACGTGCTGGAACTCGACGACGGACCAGAGCTGGCCCCCGTCGAGCTTGAGCACCATGCCGTTCTTGAGGTCGTTCGTGGAAGCCACGGTTGCGGAATCTCCTGGACTGACGTGGACGACCCCGGGGCACGCGCACGCGCTAGAGCGCGAGCAGCTCCTTGGTCGTAATGGTGAGTAGCTCGGGTCCGCCGTCCGCTTCGCAGCGGACGACGAGCGTGTCATCGATCCGGACCCCGCCCCGGCCCGGGAGGTGGACCCCCGGTTCGACGGTGACCGGCACGCAAGCGTCCAGTTTACCCATGGCTGCGGGCGCCAACTGCGGGTCCTCGTCGATTTCGAGTCCGACACCGTGTCCAGTGCGCGGAGGGAGCCCGTCCGCGTAGCCCGCGGCGTCCAGTACGTGACGTGCCGCGCGGTCCACGTCACGGCAGGCGGCGCCGGGGGCCAGGGCCTCGCGGCCGGCCCGCTGAGCGGCGAAGACCAGGTCGTACAGCTCGATCTGCCAGTCCGCGGGCGAGGTGCCGATGACGAAGGTGCGGCCGATCTCGCTGCGGTAGCCGCGGTAGCAGGAGCCCAGGCAGACGGAGAGGAAGTCGCCCTCCTCGACGCGCCGGTCGGTGGGCCGGTGCCCGCCGCGGCCCGAGTTCGGCCCGGTGCCGACGGAGGTCGCGAAGGCCGGTCCGTCGGCGCCGTGGTCCACGAGGCGGCGCTCCAGCTCCAGCGCGAGGTGCCGCTCGGTGCGCCCCACCAGGATCGACTCGAGGAGCTCCCCCAGCGCCTGGTCGGCGATCTCGGCGGCGATCCGCAGACAGGAGATCTCCTCCTCGTCCTTCACGAGCCGCAGCTGCTCCACGCCCTGCCCGAGGTCCGTCAGGCGCACCCCCGGCGCGACGGAGGCCAGCGCGTGATGCCGGGCCACGGTGAGGTGGTGCTCCTCCACGGCCAGCGTCTCGGCTCCCTGCGCCGCGGCCTGCCCCGCCCCCACGACGGCCGGATCGCCCCCGGGGGCCGTCAGGACGTGCGCCCGCAGCCCCGCGTCGCCCAGCTCCGTCCCCGGCTCCTCGCCCGGCGGCCGCCCGCACACCAGCACGTCCTCGGTCCGCCCGAGGAGAAGCACGGAGCCGCTGGGCGCCGCGCCCGCGAGATAGCGCACATTGGCGGGCCGGGACACGAGCGCGGCCGCGCTCCCTCCGCCCGCACAGCGCTCCCTGAGCCGCTCCCTGCGCGCGGCGTACACCTCTGACATGGGGCGAGCCTATGAGTGCGGAGGGGGCGCGGCCGGTTCAGCGCGTCCGGATGGGGCTTGCCCGCCTCAGGGCGCCCCGTGTGCTGCCGGGGCCGGGCCCCGTAAGGGGCGCGGGGAACTGCGCGACCAGCCACAACAAAGCCGCAGACGCGTCTGCCGGGATC
>NZ_JBHXTE010000109.1:0-2489 GCF_042677545.1 Streptomyces sp. NPDC127108
TGTCCAGGGCGTGCGCCAACGACACCATGCTGAAGAAATGCGTGCGCACGGCATAGGCGGTGAAGAGAATCCGCATGTTCATGTCCCCCGAATGTCTCGCAGTTTCGCCGCGGATGTTCATGGCGGCCGACAGGAACCGATGCACAGCATGACCCAACGGGAGGAAAGGTGAAAGGGATAGTTCTCGCGGGCGGCACGGGCAGCCGTCTCATGCCGATTACGGCAGGCACGTCGAAACAGCTCCTGCCGATCTACGACAAGCCAATGATCTTCTACCCGCTTTCGGTCCTGATGTTGGCCGGCATCCGGGACGTCCTGATCATCGCGGCCCCGGAATCGATGCCTTCGATGCGTGGTCTGCTCGGTGACGGCGCGCATCTCGGAATGAATCTCACGTACGCGGAGCAGCCCGAGCCGCGCGGTATCGCGGATGCCTACATCATTGGCGCCGACCATGTCGGCAACGACCGTTCCGCGCTTATACTCGGCGACAACCTGTTCCACGGGGCAGGATTCCAGGACTTGCTGCGCGAGGCCCGGGAGAAGTCGGACGGCTGCACGCTCTTCGGCTATCCGGTGGCGGATCCCGAGCGATATGCGGTGGCCGAGACCGACGCGCACGGAAACCTGATCGGCATCGAGGAGAAGCCGGCCTGCCCGGCGTCCAAGAACGCCATCACGGGGCTCTATTTCTACGACAGCGACGTGGTGGAGATGGCGCGCGGACTGCGCCCGTCGCACCGCGGCGAACTGGAGATCACCGATGTCAACAAGCTCTACCTCGAAGCCCACGGCGCCCGCCTCGTCCAGTTGGGCCGCGGCTTCACCTGGCTCGACGCGGGCACGTTCCGGTCCCTGCTCGACGCCAGCCAGTACGTCCAGGTCCTGATGGACCGCCAGGGCGTGCGGGTGGCGTGTCTGGAGGAGATCGCGCTGCGGATGGGATTCATCGACGCCGAGCAGTGCCACGAACTGGGTCTGGCCATGGGCGATTCGGGCTACGGACGGTACGTCCGCGAGGTCGCGGAGTCCCTCGCGTGAGCGCGGCACAGGGTGTGAGGGGGTGGTGGACATGCGTGTCCTGGTGACCGGCGGTGCCGGTTTCATCGGCTCGAACTTCGTGCGACGCATGCTTGCGGGGGCGTACGCGGGCTTCGAGGACGCCGAGGTCGTGGTCCTCGACAAGCTCACCTACGCCGGGAATCCGAGCAACCTCGCCGACGCCCTGGACGACCCGCGGCTGCGGTTCGTCCAGGACGACATCTGCGACCGGGACGCCGTGGAGAGCGCGATCACGGGGGTCCGGACAGTGGTGCACTTCGCGGCGGAGTCGCACGTGGACCGGTCGCTGCTCGACGGCGACGCGTTCGTCGCCAGCAACATCGTCGGCAGCTACGAACTGCTGCGGGCCGCGCTGCGCACCGAGGTCGACCGGTTCGTCCTGGTCTCCACCGACGAGGTGTACGGCGAGACGGAGACGGCCTCCTGGACGGAGGACTTCCCGCTGCGCCCCAACTCCCCCTATTCGGCGTCGAAGGCGTCGGCGGAGCTGCTCGCCCGGTCCTTCCACCGCACGTACGGACTCCCGGTCTGCACCGCCCGGGCCTCCAACACCTACGGTCCCTACCAGTTCCCGGAAAAGCTCATCCCACTGTTCGTCACCCGGCTCCTGGACGGCCTGACGGTTCCGCTGTACGGCGACGGTTCTCAGGTGCGCGAGTGGATTCACGTCGACGACCACTGCCGGGGTCTCGCCCTCATCGCGGGTGCCGGGCGCCCGGGAGAGACGTACAACATCGGCGGCGGCACGGAGATCTCCAACGCTGAACTCACGAAAATACTCCTGGAGTTCCTCGACTCCGACTGGTCCCGGGTGCGCTTCACCGAGGACCGGAAAGGCCACGACCGCCGCTATTCGATCGACTGCCGGAAGATCCGTGAAGAACTCGGCCACCGTCCGCTCGTCGCATTCCGCGAGGGACTTCTCGACACGGTGCGCTGGTACGCGGACAACCGGAACTGGTGGGAGCCGCTGAAACGCCCTGGAGAGCTTCCTCTTGCCGTCATGGCGGAACCCCGCTGACGGCCACCGCGGCCCAGCGCCCACCGACGAAAGACATCAGTCAGCACCGACAAGCACACGACACAGGGAAAGGCTCACGGAGATGGACCGGGCAGTCGTCAGGAAAGAGATCCAGAACTTCATGGATCAGTACTACGCACGCGAGGACGGCGCGGGGGACGGCGCCGAGATGTACGACATCGACTCCTTCACCATGGTGCAGCTCGTGCTGTATCTGGAGGACAAGTTCAACATCGTCATCCTGGAGGAACTGCATGGATTCGGCGGCGGCGACTTCGACGCCTTCGCCGCCTTCGTCGCGGCCGCCGGCCAGGAGAACGATGCGGCGTGAGCCGGGTCCTGTTCGTCCTCTACGCGGAAAAGACCCACCTGTTCATCCAGGTGCCGCTGGCACGGGCTTTCGCGG
>NZ_JBHXTE010000110.1:0-2465 GCF_042677545.1 Streptomyces sp. NPDC127108
GGCGTGGATCCCACGCCGGGCCGTTCCGCGTCTCCCCCGGACGCCGGGCGGATTCCTTGCCTACCGGGCATACGGCTGTGAGACTTCCCGTACAGGACGATCTGCGGGGGAACGGCGGAAACATGGACGAGGCAGTGGGCCAGGGGCGGCGGAGCCAGGCCGAGCGGGACGCCATCACGGTCGAGATCGGGTACGCGCTCGTGAGCGCGACGGCCGTGGCGCTCGCCATCATCGGCGTGGTGGTGGCCGGTCCCGCGATCGCGTTCAGCCTGTCGGAGTCCACCGAGCGCACCCTCCTCGGCGTGGGCGGCTCGCTCGCGGCGACCGCGTTCGTGGCGCGTCTCGTCACGGTGCTGTGGCGCTTCACCACGCGCGAGCGGGAGCGGCGGGCGGCACTCGGCCGTGACGCCGGTGTCATCGATGGTGGCCTCACCGATGGTGGTACGGCCGGCGGTGGTGTCGCCGGTGACCGCGGTGACGGGAGCGGGCGGGCCGGTGGCCGGTCAGCCTAGCCAGCCCGGGCGGACGAGGCCCGACTCGTAGGCGAGGACGACCAGTTGGGCACGGTCGCGGGCGCCCAGCTTCACCATCGTGCGGCTCACATGCGTCTTCGCGGTGAGCGGGCTGACGACGAGACGGCGGGCGATCTCCTCGTTCGAGAGGCCGATGCCGACGAGGGCCATGACCTCCCGTTCCCTCTCGGTGAGTTCGCTCAGCGTCTCGGCGGCCGCGGGCTCCTTGGAGCGCGCGGCGAACTCCCCGATGAGGCGGCGCGTCACGCCGGGCGAGAGCAGCGCGTCCCCGGCGACCACCGCGCGTACCGCACGCAGCAGTTCATCGGGCTCGGTGTCCTTGACCAGGAAGCCCGACGCGCCCGAGCGGATCGCCTCGAAGACGTACTCGTCGAGCTCGAACGTGGTGAGCATGACCACCTTCACGCCGTCCAGGTCCGTCTCGCCCGTGATGCGCCGGGTCGCTTCGAGGCCGTCGAGCACCGGCATGCGGATGTCCATCAGGACGACGTCCGGCCGCAGTTGCCGTACGAGGCGCACCGCCTCCTCGCCGTCCGCCGCCTCACCGGCGACCTCGATGTCCGCCTGCGCGTCGAGCAGTGCCTTGAACCCGGCGCGGACCAACGACTGGTCGTCGGCGAGCAGTACGCGGATCACTGGTTCTCCTCGGGTGCGGTGCGGGTGGGCAGGACCGCCGTGACGCGGAAGCCGCCGTCGGGGCGGGGGCCCGCCTCGATCGTGCCACCGAGGGCGGCGGCGCGCTCCCGCATCCCGGCGAGTCCGTTGCCGCTGCCGCCCGCCTCCGCCCCGGTGGCGGGCCCTTCGTCGTCGACGCGCAGGGTGACGGCGTCGGGTGCGCGGTGGACCAGGACAGTCGCTGTCCTGGATTCCGAGTGCCGTACGACGTTGGTCAGGGCCTCCTGGACGATGCGGAAGGCGGCCAGGTCCGCGCCGGGCGGCAGGGCGGCGCGGCGGCCCTCGGTCGTGACGGTGACGGTGAGTCCGGTGCTCCGGGCCTGCTCGACGAGTTCGGGCAGGCGGTCGAGCCCGGGGGCGGGGGCGCGCGGGGCGGCGCCGGGGGCGCGGAGGGTGTCGAGGACCTGGCGGACCTCGCCGAGTGCTTCCTTGCTCGCGGCCTTGATGGTGGTCAGGGCCGTGCGGGCCTGCTCGGGGTCGGAGTCGAGGAGGGCGAGGCCGACGCCCGCCTGGACGTTGATGACGGAGATGCTGTGGGCGAGTACGTCGTGCAGCTCCCGCGCCATGCGCAGCCGCTCCTCGTCCGCGCGCCGCTGGGCCGCGAGCTCCCGCTCCGCGCGCTCCTTGGCCCACTGTTCGCGGCGGGTGCGGGCCAGCTCGGAGACGGCGGCGATCGCCACGACCCAGACGGCGATGACGACTTCCCCGCCCCAGGAGCTGGGGCCGTCGTCGCTCGGCGGGAGGTACTGGTAGAGCCAGTGCGCGATCAGCAGGTGTCCGGCCCACAGCATGCCGACGGCGCCCCACGCCGCGTACCGGTGCCCGGCGACGACCGCCGCGAAGCAGCCGACGGCGACGGTGATGAGGACCGGACCGTACGGATATCCGGCGCCGAGGTACACCATCGCCGTCCCGGCGGTGAAGTACGCCACCGGGACGGGGTGACGGTGGCGCATCAGGAGGGCGGCCGTGCCCGCGAGGAGCAGGGCCCGCGCGAAGCCGTCGAGTGGCTCACGGTCGGACTGGCCGCGCTCGGCGAAGGTGGTGCCGACCTGGACGAAGAGGGTGAGCAGCGCGGTGGTCAGCCACGGCAGGCGGCGCGCGGCGGCGTCGCCGATCCGCCACCAGGGCGGGCCCTGGTGCCACCACGGCGGTCCCTGCCGCCAGGCCGGCGGTCCCTCCTGTCGGGTGCCCCGCCCCTGTCGCCGGGCAGGTGATCCCGGGCGTGACGGCGGTGGCCCGGCCGCTGCCCCGGGC
>NZ_JBHXTE010000111.1:0-1774 GCF_042677545.1 Streptomyces sp. NPDC127108
CCCCCCCCCCCCCCCCCCACGCCCCGGGCCACGCGGCGCACTCGGCCCCGCCGTTGCCGCTCCGCCGTGGCCCGGCCCGTTCCGCGCCGCCCGCTGCCTACGATCTCCCCATGGCCCTCTTCCGCGTCGAACGCGCCACTCCGCTCAGCCCGGCCGAGGCCTGGCGGCGGCTGACGGACTGGGAGCGGCACGGCCGGGTCGTGCCGCTGACCCGTGTCACCGTCTCCGGTGGCCTGCCGCAGGGCGTGGGCACCGTCTTCACGGCGCGCTCCGGGGTCGGGCCGGTGGCGTTCGACGATCCGATGGAGGTCACCGTCTGGCGGCCGCCGGACACGGCGGAGAGCGGGCTGTGCCGACTGGTCAAGCGCGGTGCCGTGGTGACGGGTTGGGCCGAGATCGAGGTGCGGTCGCACGGGCGGGGGGCGCTGGTGGTCTGGCGGGAGGAGCTGCGGATCCGCCGGCTGCCCCGGGCCCTGGACCCGGTGGTGGCGCGGGTGGCCGCGCGGGTCTTCGGGCGGGCGGCCGGGGCGCTCCTGGCTTCGCCGTGAGGACCCGGTCGGCGGTCAGTCGAGGGGCTTCTCCCACACCGACACGTGCTTGGCGCTCTCGCCGGTGAACGGCGTCCGCGACCACTCCTCCCACCGGTCCCGCAGCCGCAGCCCGGCGAGCCGGGCCATCAGGTCGAGCTCGGCCGGCCACACGTACCGGAACGGGACGGACCAGTGCTCGGCGCGGCCGTCGGTGATCGTCACGTAGTTCGAGCTCATCGCCTGGGTGGCGACGTCGTAGGTGTCGAACGCCCACTCCGTCGGGCCGATGCGGAACGGCACGGCGGTCTGGCCGGGCGGCAGGAGGCGCAGGTCCGGTACGCCGACCTCGACGACGAAGGTGCCGCCGGGCAGCAGATGGTCGGCGGCGTTGTGGAAGCAGGCGACCTGGGCGTCCTGCGTGGTGAGGTTGTTGATCGTGTTGAAGACGAGGTAGGCGACCGTGAAGGCGCCCGGCACGCGGGTCGAGGCGAAGTCGCCGATGGTGACGCCGACGGCGTCGCCGCCCGGCTTGTCCTTCAGGCGGGCCGCCATCGCGCGGGACATCTCGATGCCGTGGACCGGGACGCCGCGGGCCGCGAGCGGCAGCGCGATCCGGCCGGTGCCGATGCCGAACTCCAACGCCTGCCCGTCACCCGCCAGTTCGGCGAGCAGGTCGACCGGCGGGTCCACGGCCTCGGGCCGGAACATGTCCGCCGAGGACTCGTCGTAGGTGGCCGCGATGTCTTCCCCGAAGTATCCGTCCTCATCAGGCATCCCAGGAACGTAACTCCTGGGATGCCCGGGGCGCGCGGGAATTTCTGCGAGGTTCGGGCACGGGACCGCGGCGCCTTCTCCGCGTTCTCCGAAGGCCCGGTCCTCCTGGGCTCAGGCGCGCAGTGCGGTGTCGAGGGCGCGGATGAACTCGCCCACGCGCCCGCCGCCGGAGGGTGCGGCGGGCAGGCGGCCGAGGACCGCGCCGACCGCTGCCGGTGCGTGCCGGCACGCCCACTCCAGGGTGTCCGCGCCGACGCGCGGGTCGTCCCCGGCGACCAGTTCGTCCGCCCGCGCCGCGTGCGCCGCCGCGCCGACGATGTGCTTCACCTGGTGAGCGCTGGCCTTGGGGTGCAGGAAAGCGGCCGCCGCCGCGTTGCTCGCCCACCACGCGGCGGCGGCCACGGCGGGCGACTCCGCCTCCTACGCCGCCTTGAACGCGGCCCACGCGCACAGCCCCAGATCGGTCGTGC